>DATJOG010000049.1:0-57497 GCA_035507275.1 Candidatus Acidiferrales bacterium | reverse complement strand
GAAATCATAGACGACCGTCGCATCGTCGACGCGTGAGACCGCAAGCGTTGCCTGCTGCGTGATCCGTATCGGCGCCTCGACGCCATCGACGCCGCTGACCATCTTCAACCAGGTGTTGGTGCGTTCGGCCTCGGTGAAATCCATCTGCCCGTAGGAGGGCGGCTGCTGCAACGCTCCGGGCACGATCCACATCTGCACGAAGTGGAGCGGCGCGGCCGGATCCGCGTTGTACTCACTGTGGCGCACGCCGGTCCCGGCGCTCATGAACTGCACGCCGCCGGGGCCGACGATGCCTTCGTTGCCCATCGAATCTTTGTGCGCGAGCTTGCCCGAAAGCACGTACGTCACGATCTCCATGTCGCGATGCGGATGCGTCGGAAATCCCGCGCCGCCGGCAACCGTGTCGTCATTGAAAACGCGCAGCGCTCCCCAATTCTGATTCTTCGGATCGAAGTAGTCGGCAAAGCTGAACGAATGATACGTTTGCAGCCAGCCATGATCGAAATACGCACGATCCTTAGCGAGTTGTACGGTAAAGGCTGGAGCGGTCAGGGTTTTCATAGTTCCCTCTTCAATCCGCCGCACCAGGGGTAAGGTTGCGAAGGCGTCCAAGCAGCAGATGGTAGTACAGCATACCACGCGTTGCTCCGAGCGAATCTAGCACTTCATTAAGATCCAGCAATGAATTGCCCGAGAGAAGGGCCGCCGTGCGCGCAACACCGGAGTCGCGCATCGGAAACGTATCAAGCCTGCCGAAGCCGCGCAGCAAAACGACCGCCGCGCTCCACGCACCGATTCCGCGCAACTGTACGAGGCGCTCGGCCGCCGCAGGCGTCGGTAGCTGTTCGATCTCTTCATCGGTTACTTCGCCGCACGCGAGCGCGTGCGCGACCGCACGCAGATGCGCGACCTTGTTCGCCGAGAGGCCTGCCGCGCGCAACGTTTCGTCGCTTGCACGTACGAGCGCATCCGGCGCCGGAAACGGGAGCAGCGCGACGTCGTCCACGCGCACGGGCTCGACAAGCGCGCGCACGAGGCGCAGCATGATCGCGCTCGCGGCGTGAATGCTGATCTGCTGAAAGACGATCGCGTGCGCGCATGCCTCCCACAACGTGGGATACCGCGGCGGCCGCAACCCTCGCAGCGCACGCGCGAGTCGCGCCACCCACGGCACCTTTGCAGCAGACCGCTCCCATGCACGCATGTTGCTCTTTATTCCCAGCATGCGCTCCGTTAGCGCGAGCGCCCGCTCGCTCGTTAGACCCGCAGCCTGCACGCGCACATGGCCCGCGTCGGCCTGCATGACCCGCAGCACCGCGGGTTCGCCATCCTGCGCGAATGCGCGCAGGTACGCGCCATCGACCGCAATGTCGACGGCATTCGAAGCGAGCCGCCGCAGCGCGTCGACCGTCAGCTCCAAACTGAACGGCGGACTGACGGGGAGCGATTCGTCGACGGTGAAATCAAGCGGTGATGGTCGCGGCATACCTGCAATATTGGCGCGTCAACTTCCTAACGATGCTCGAGTATCGCGCCAATTTCTTCATGTGGTTTATTTTCACGATCGTCTATCATGGTGTGGCCCTTGCCGCGCTCTACGTGACGATGTCGCAGTTCCCATCCATGAACGGTTGGGATTTTCGCGAAATGTTCTTTCTCTACGCGCTGTGGATGACGGGGCACGAACTGCATAACGTGCTCTTCTTCAACGTGGTTGCCGTGCCCGACTACGTGCGCGAAGGGCGTTTTGACCGGTTTCTCATACGGCCGCTCGATACACTCTTCCAGGTCTTGACGGTGCCGGCCCAGATATCACCCGATGGTTTCGCCATTGCCGTCGTCACGCTCGGGATCGCGACGGCGACGGCGCACGTGCACCTCGACTGGGTCTTCTTCGTGTTCGTACCGTTCATCGTGATCGGAGGGTCGTTGATCGATCTTGGCATCTCGCTGGTCGTTGCGACGGTCTCGTTCTGGTTCATCCGCATCGACACGCTGCGCTGGGTCGTGATGTCGCTCGAACAAGACTTCACGCGCTACCCCATCAGCATCTACACGCGCGGCGTGCGCATCGTGCTGGCCTTCGTCCTGCCGTTCGCATTCATGAACTACTTTCCCGCGACGTATTTTCTGCAGAAGGCCGAAACGGGGTTACACCTCAATCCGGCCGTCGGCCTGTTGACACCGGCGATCGGTCTTGCATGGGTCGCGGTTGCGTATTGCTTTTGGCAGACCGGGCTGCGTCACTATCAAGGAACGGGCTCGTGAACCGGCGTGCATTTATTGCCGCAAGCGCAGCATATGGCGCATTTCCCCTGCGCGCGTCTGCTTCATCATTCGAGCACGTCGAAGCAATTGCGCGAAGCGTTCCCGGCGTCGTCGGCGTCTATTGCCGTACCCTTGCCGATACGCCGCCGCTCTTCGCACTCAACGACGAGATGGTGTTTCCGACCGCATCGACGATCAAGGTGCTCATCATGACGACGGCCTTCGTCGAGGAGGAGCGCCGGCCCGGCACGCTCGCCGAGCGAATCACGACGCACCGCAGCGACCTGATCGGCGGTTCAGACTTCATGTCGGCACAACCCGACGGCGCACAATTCTCCGTGCACCAGCTTATCGTGCCGATGATCACACTCAGCGACAATACCGCGAGCAATTATCTGATGAATCGCCTCGGCATGGCGAAGATCAACGCCGTCGCATCTGATCTTGGGATGACGCACACGCGCCTCGCTCGCCACTTCATGGATTTTGCCGCGATCGTGCGCCACAACGACAACGTGACGACACCGGCCGACATGGCCAAATTACTCTACGCTCTTGCCAGCGGCGCGCGCGAGGGAACCACGACGATCTGCACGCCGGAACACTGCCGGGCGATGATCGACATCATGCTGGGTCAGACCGATCGCGACAAGATTCCGGCGGGCTTACCGGCCGGTGTCCCCGTCGCACACAAGACCGGCGAACTCGACGGCAGCCGCAGCGATGTCGCAATCGTGCAGCCCTTCGGCGATTCGCCCTACATTCTCGTGCTCTACAGCAAATGGCTCACGGAGTATCCGCCGGTCTACACCGCGTTTCACAGGCTTGCGCGACTCTCATACAGATTGGCAGGCCGGACAAACCTCTAGCGTAGAACGCTTGCATCGATGCCGCGATGGATCGGGCTCGCTCTTGCCATCGCCCTGCTCAACGCTTGCAGTGGCGGCAGTTCAAGCGTGCTCCCGAAGGCCGGCGCGGGCACGCAAGCTCCCGCAAAAGCGCGCGTCAACGTCTCGATCACCATGCGCGTCCCCGGTGCCGCGAGCGCACACACCGCCGCGCTGCGGCGCATCTTTACGGTTGCACAGAATACGGCCGGCGCCCAAGTCAACGTGTACACCGCCGGCAACGACAGCGGGACGCCGCTCGCGACGACCGCGGCGAATATCGAGCCGTCGACGTCGAGCGGGTCGACGTGCGCCGCTTCCGATTCGTACGGCAACCGCACCTGTACATTTTCGATCTCTGCGCCCGTCGGGACGAACGATTTCGTCATCACGACGTGGGATCAAGCGCCCCCGGCCGGCGGTACGATTCCGGCCGGTGCCAACCAGTTGGGCTGGGGCGTCGATCCGAGTGTCTCCGTCGCAACCGGCGGCTCCGTGAGCGTGAGCGCGACGCTCTCGAGCGTGCTCGCCACGGTCTCGCTCGACCTCACGCCGGCGGCGCTGCATCAGCTCATTCCGAGCAGCGGGACGATCGGCGTCTACGCACTCGATGCCGACAGCGATGTCATCGTGAGCAACGGCTTCGTCGATCCAAGCGGCAACCCGATCACGTTGAGCTTCGCCGTCGATAACAATCTCTACGGGGCGCTTACGCTCTCGACCGGCAGCATCACGGCGCCGAGCGCAACTGGCGTGCAGTATACGTACGCACCGAGCGGCGTCTTGAACACGTCCGGTACGTTCAACGTCAACGTATCGGTCAGCTCCTCGTATGCAGGCGTCGCGAGCGCGAGCGTGCCGCTCAGTGCGATCTACCCGTCGTTCACGTCGATCACCGACGGGAATCTCTCGGCGCTCAACAGCTATCACGGCGGAATCGCGTTCGACACCAGCGGCGGCGTGTATTACTCGTTCGACAAGAACTTCGGCGGCATCGACTACTATGCCGGTTCGGGGTCGTCGGCGACGACGCTCTATAACGGAACGGCGACCAATCCGGTGCGCGGCGGCATTTCGACGGGCTATACCGGCTCGCCAAATCAGCTGTTGAGCCTAGCGGGCTCGCTGACGCTGGCCGGAACCATCAACGGCGCGAGCACCTCCTTGGCCACGGTCGGCCCGAGCGTGCCGCTCGCAAACGGCAGCGCGATGGCGAGCGTGACGAACGGCAACGTCACCACCTTGTGGTATGCGAGCGGAACGACGCTTGCTGCGCTCGACACGCAAACCTTCACCTACCAGACGTACGCCGGATTCGACGACACGCCGACGGCCGGCGTCGTCGCCGACGCGAGCGGAAACATCTGGGTCGTCGATAACGTCGCGAACGGGCTCTACGAATGTCCGGCGGGGTGCAGTTCGCTTGCGGGCCCGTATAGTCTGAACAGCGGGCCTCCGTTCGACGTGCTTGCCAATTCGAACGGTATCTTCGTAACGCAGGTCAATTCGTCGAACCCCATGATCATGGAGATCAATCCGGCCTCGCCCGCAAGCGGCCCCGCGATCCTTACGCTCCCGAGCAATGCGACGCCGTACTACCTCATGCCGGACAACGCACAGCCCGGCATCGTGTGGTTCGACTACATGCTCTACGGACAGATCGGCATCGGCCGGATGGATACCAACGTTTCGCCCGCGAACATCGTCATGGCCACCGACGTCAACGGGCCGTTTGGATCGCAAGCCGGTGCGATCGGCACGGCCTCAAACGGCTTGGTGTATATGGTCTTCGACGGCACCTCGACGCTCGTGCAGGTGTCGCGGTGAACGCGCGCCGCTTTGCGCCGCTCGCGATCTTGGCGTTCGCCGCGTGCGGCGGCGGCGGCAGCAGCGTCGCGCCGAGCATTTCCAACAACGGCGCGTCCGCGATGACGCAGAAAGTTACGATCTCGCTGGTCGTACCCTCGAATGGCGGGTCGAGCGGCGCACGCCGTCCAGCATACATCTCTGCCTCCGCGCAAGGCGCGGATATCGCGGTGACGCAAGGCTCGGCTGCCGTGAGCGCCGTCCTCGATCTTTCGCCGAGTTCGAGCGCGTGCACCGGCAGCGGAGGTTCCCGCACCTGTACCGCCACGCTCACCGTCCCGGTCGGCAGCGACGTTTTCACCGTGACGATCTATAACGAAGCGCCGGTCAACGACGCGATTCCGAGCGGCGCGGCGATTCTAGGCATCGGTACGAGTACGATCGACGTGATCGCAGGCACGACGACCAGCGTGCCCGTCTACGTGGGCGGTGAAGTCGCGAGCTTCGGTGCAACGCTGCCCTCGGGCTCGCTGCCTGCCAACGGGCAAGTGCAGCACGCCGTCGTCGTGATCGCGCCGACCGACTTCGGCGACAATCCGATTACCACCGGAGCGAATGACCCGTACGCCAATCCGATCACGGTCGCAGTGACCGAAAGCGGCGGCAGCGGTTTTGCGAGCCTCTCCCTCAACGGCGGAGCAGCGAGCAGCAGCGTGCAGGTCACGCAGTCGAGTGATTCGGTGACGCTGAATTACAGCGGAGGCGGCCCGCCCGGCTATTCGTTTACGATCGTTCTGAGCGCGAGCGGCGTGAGTTCGCAATCCTCCACCGTTGCCCCGCTGATCGCTGCGGTCGGCGGCAGTGCAGTCACCGCAGTCGCGTTGAACGGGCCGTCGCTGCAACTGAATTTCGGCGAGGCGGGCGGCACGCGTACGTATGCGGCAAGCCTCTCCGGATGCACGAATATTGCAACGATCGGTTCGGTTAGCGGGAGCGGCGCCGCGGCGAGTTTGACCGTAACCGCAGGCTCGAGCCCCAGCGCGAGCGGGTGTTCACTCGCGATCGCCGACTCAGGCGGGACGACGCTCGTGCTTGGGGTCTCGAACACGCCGGTCACCGGTACGGTCGGCGTCAACGGTACGACGATCGCGGAATACGGCGGCTACGACGAACCCTACGGCATCACCAAAGGACCCGACGGGAACATCTGGTTCACCGACCAGGGCACCTCGACGCTCTACGCGATCAACCCGAATTCGCCCGGTTCCAACCTCTACAGCTATACCATCGGTGAAGATTATCTCTTCGACGTCGCAAGCGGCTCGGATGGTGCGCTCTGGGTGAGCGATCAGGAGGTCGGCGGACTGAGCGTCGGCGGCGTCGACCGCGTAACGACGAGCGGCGCAATCGCGGAATATCCGTATACGGCCTCGACGATCACGCCGGCGGGTCTCGCGAGCAATCCCTACGACGGCACGTTGATTCTCGCCGACGAGACCAGCGGCGGTATTTTTACCGTCGATATGGGCGGGCAGTTCACGCGATTGCCTTTCGAGCCGAGCGGCACGCCGTCGCAAGTGACCTACGCCCCGACGGACGAGGTCTGGTTCGCCGAAAACGGCTACGTCGGCGGATGCTCCATTGCGTCGTGCAGCTCACCGACCGAAACCGTCGTTCCAAACGGCGACAACGCGCAATACATCGCCTATGGAAGCGACGGCAATATTTACTTCACGGCCTACGGATCGGGCGCCCCGTTCATTGGATGGTTCAACCCGTCGAGTCCGGGTACGATCAATCAGATCGCGCTTGCATCGAATGCAACGCCGCTCGGTATCGTTGCGGGTGCAGACAACGCAATGTGGTTCGTGGATCCCGGCACGAACACGATCGGCGAGGTATCGCTCGCTACGCATAGCGTGACGACCTTCCCGATCCCGACCGCAGACGCTTACCCGCAAGAGATCACCGTCGGTCCCGACGGCAGCCTATGGTTTACGGAGAACGGCGCAGGCAAGATCGGTCACGTGATCCCGTAGGCCTCTACGGCTCATCCTCGAGCGTCACCAAGTTCATTTTGTCGCCGCGGCGGATGGCGTCGAGCGTGTCGAAACCTTCGGTCATCTGGCCGAAGACCGTGTAGTTCTTGTCGAGAAAGCGTGCGTCGCCCAAACAGATGTAGAACTGCGAACCGGCGGAGTCCGGATTGGACGAGCGCGCCATCGCCACCGTGCCGCGCACGTGCGGCCGGTCGTTGAACTCGGCTTTCAAACGATAACCGGGGCCGCCCGTGCCGTCGCCGTCCGGGTCGCCGCCCTGAATGACGAAGCCGGGTTCGACCCGGTGAAAGGTGAGCCCGTCGTAAAAGCCCTCTTCGGCGAGCTTCATGAACGCGGCGGTGTGCACCGGCGCGTCGTCGGGGAAGAACGTGAAAACGATGTCGCCCTTATCGGTTGCGATGCGCACGCGCGTGTGGCGAGCACGCTCGGTCAGGGCGCTTACTTCCTCGGGGGTCGGTGCGGAATTCGGCATGGCGCTCTCTTGCACCGCGCGCGTTTCGTGCCCTTCGCGTTGCGGTAGAATCTCTCACGAACGTGCCCGAAAAACCCACACTCGTCATACGAATTCCGCCCGACGGCCGCCATGCAGCTACCGTCCGCGACGCACTCGTCTCCTTTGCGGCGTTGCACGGCGTAACACAAGGAGACCGGGACGCGATGCTTTTCGCGGTGGGAGAGGCGCTGGCAAACGCGATCGAGCACGGCGAGCCAAAAAACGACATCGGCGTGACGGTTGAAATCGACGCGCACTTGATCTCGGCACGGGTCGTCGACGACGGCCGCGGCTTCCACGAAACGCCCGCCGGCTTCACCCCGCTTCCCGATGCCTACGCCGAGCGAGGGCGCGGCATCCCAATCATGCAGCGCTGCGTCGATCTCTGCGACGTCGAGAGCATGCCGGGCTGCGGCACGATCGTGACGCTCGGGCGCTTTCGGCGCGATACGTCGCCCGCCGATCAGGAACGCACGGCTCTCTCGTAAAAACCGGCGGGTATGAGCTTTTCTGCCTGCTTTGCCGCCCTGCTCGCAGCCGTCCTCGCTTATGCGACGCCGAGCCCCGCCCCGATCGACCCGCAGATCTCCGCGATGGTCGCACAAGTCAGCGCCGAGCGTCTGCGTGCTACCGACACGAAGCTCGTCGGTTTCTTCACGCGCAACGATTTCTCCGAAACGGCGTCAACACCGGTGCGCGGCGTCTTCGGCGCGCGCGACTGGATTCGCACGCAGTTCGAATCGATCGCGAAGACGAGCGGCGGCCGGATGACTGTCGCGCTCGACAATTACGTGCAGGCGAAAACTCCGCGCACGCCGCGCGCAGTGCAGGAATCCAGCATCATCGCGACGCTTCGCGGCGACGAGCCCGGACTGGTCTACGTGATGTCGAGTCACTACGACGACTGTAACGGCGACTGCACCAACGGCACGCGCGAAGCGCCGGGCGCCGACGACAACGGATCGGGGACCTCGGCGGTGCTGGAAGCCGCGCGCATCATGGCGCCGCACCACTTCCGCGGAACGATCATCTTCGCGGTCTTCGACGGCGAGGAGCTGGGCTTATGGGGTTCGCAGCATTTTGCCGACGAGCTCAAGGCTCGAGGCGTTACCGTCGCCGGCGATTTGAACAACGACATCATCGGTAATTCGACCGGCGGGAACGGCGTGCACGATCCCAACCTGATCCGCGTCTTCAGCGAAGCGCTACCGGCCGGCGCAAATCCCTCGCAAGTCAATCTCGTCGGTTCGGAGAACGACGCGCCTTCGCGCGAACTCGCGCGCTTCGTCGGCTCGATCGTTCCGCAATACGTCGAGGGATTCAGCGTCGAACAAATCTGGCGTGCCGACCGCTTTCTGCGCGGCGGCGACCAGGAGTCGTTCCAAGCCGACGGCTATCCGGCGGTCCGCTTCGTGGAACCCAATGAGAATTTCACGCATCAACATCAAGACGTGCGCGTCGAAAACGGCGTGCAGTACGGCGATCTGCTGCAGTACATCGATTTCGACTATATGGCGAAGGCGACGCAGGCGAATATCGCCGCGCTGGCTGCGCTTGCGCTGGGTCCGCAGGCGCCGCCGGGCGCGCAGATGGTGCTCAAACATCTGGGGTACGACTCGACGCTGCGATGGAAGCCCGCGATCGGCGCGGTCTCGTATGAAATCGTCTGGCGAGCGACGAGCGCCGCCGCGTGGCAATACGCTGCGAACGTGGGGAACGTTTTGGAAGCAACGGTCCCGGTCAGCAAAGACGACTATATCCTCGGCGTCCGTGCCATTGATGCGTCTGGTCATCAAAGTTTTGCCAGTTACCCCGTGCCGGTGCGCGAAAGATAGTCGCTTGCCTGCTCCACGTGATAGGTAGCGGCGGAGCGATCGCGGAAACGGCCAGGCAGCATTCGACCGTTCACTTGTTGCGAGGGCGTCCACATGTGGAAGAACCGTCTGACATTCGCAGTTTTTGTCTTCGCGGCGGCGGTGCTTGCCGCGTGTAACGGCGGCAGCGGGGGCCCCTACGCCGTCGCGGTGCCGGGAACGGCCGCCCCGACCTCGTCGTCAGGCGCCATGTCGAATGTCTCCTTCCTCGTCGTCGTGCCGGCGCCGTCGACGGGCGCACGCAAGCGCAACGTGGTACTGCCCTCTAACGCGACGTCGGTAACGTTCACGATCGAGTCGGTCAATGGCACGTCGTATAGCGGAACGCCCACGACCGAGACGCTCTCGACGTCGAACAGTGCGTGTACTTCTGTAAGCGGGCAGCTCTCGTGCGATTTCAACATCAGCGCACCGGTCGGTACACTGATCTTCACCGTCACCGCGTACAGCGGATCGACGGTCATCGCCGAAGGCAATGTCTCGGTCACGACCACAGCCGGAACGACGGTGAGCGCGCCCGTCACCCTGAGCGGCACCGTCACGAAGATCGTCGTCAATGTCGGCTCCACCGTCGAAGGCGTGAGCGTTTCCGTGCCGATCACCGTGCAGGCCGAGGACTCGAACGGCAACACGATTCTCGGTACCTACACGAGCCCGATCACGCTGAGCGACTCGGACACGAGCGGCACCACGTCGATCACGACCGCCGGCAGCGACAGCCCGCCGGCAGGCGAACTTCTATCTTCGAGTGATACCGCGACTCTGAGTTACAACGGCGGGACGCTGAGCTCGGCGGCAACGATCGGTGCAAGCGCGTCAGGCGTCAGCGGATCGAACGTCACGAGCGCAAGTTTCTTGCCGACGACAAATTATCTCGCGCAGTCCGGTTCCATTTCGCTCGGATATACGAGCTACGATAACTATCAAGTCGGCGTCGTTGCTACGGCCGAGCCCTCGCCAGGGTGGAGCACCTACACGAGCTCACCCATCCCGATAGCGACCGGACAGAGCTTCGACGGCGTCACGAACGCAATTGCCGTCACCGGCTCGCAATACAGCAGCGCGGTGGGATCGTTCGCCTATCTTTCAGCGGAAGCAACGGTTTATTACGCATGGTCGGCGTCTAACGGCGCCGCGGCGCTGGGATTGCTCGGCTACTCCGATCCCGACAACGGCTTTTACGAGTACGCGCTCGACTTGGAAGTCCAGGGCCTCGTGCAAACGTGCGCATCACCGTACGCGCAGCTCGTGCTCTTCCCGATGCCGTCGAGTTGGAACGTGATGAGCGGATCGGGCGCGTGCACGACGCAGTTTTCCGACGACGAGGGCGATACCGACACGTACGTGTACGCGTCAAACGGCTCGTATTCCGACAACACGTCCGAGTCGGACTACTATTGGCCGGAGGGTACGGCGACGACGACCGTCGATAGCGCCGGCGACGCGACCTACACGACAGACAACGAATACGGCCAGGGCACGGTCTCGGTTCCGGCGCCTAGCCCGGGAGCGTCGATGATCCCGGTGACATGGACGTTCGACGGTCCGGATCCGATCGTCCCGACGCCGGCGCCGACCGCGGTGCCCAATCCTTGGGCAGCGATCGGCCTTGCCAATGGAACGATACCCAACCCGTTAGTACAGGATACGATGACCTACGAGGGCGCGATCTCCGCGCTTCCCGCCATGTGCGCGGTCCCGGCAGGGCTCGTCCCGGCGAGCAACCCGCCGCTGACCGAGGCAGATGAAAGCGTCGTCATCGCGGATCCGATGGACAACTGGCTGCCTTTCTACACGCAGGAGACCGTCAAGCATTACTATCTCAACGGCGTCGGAGAGGTATGTAACGAGAATCAAGAGACCAACGATTGGTTTGACGGCGATACCTACTACTACTATTGGTTCACGGCCTACAACTACGAGCTCGGCGGGGCGATCTCGTGGTACGCGGGTCAGGACAACACCTTCGATTCGCTCTTCTCGGACACGTACACGTACATCACGCAAACCTCGTTGAGCGCCGCAAGCGCGCGCACGCGTAACTTTACGAAGGCGGCTACAACGGCGGCTGCGGCCCTCACGGCAATGACCTATCACCTGGAGCACGGCGTGGGGCTAGCGAAGCGCCTGATGAAGACACGGCCTTCGCGCTACGTGCCGCACGCGCGATAGAACCCTCCGGCCCCGGTCACTCGGTGTCCGGGGTCAAGTCTGAGCCGATCAACAGCGTCGAACCCGTCCCGGGGCGCAGCGGCGCCGCAAAGACTTGCGCCAACGCTTGCGCCGCCGGTGAGTCGCCGACCACGACACTCGTCGGTTTGGCTGGTTGATCGATCGACGTCTGCACGTTCCATCCGCCGCCGCGCAGCGCGCCGACGATCGTCTTGTCGAAATCGGTATCGCCGGTAGCATTTGCAACCACGATCTGGTCTTGCGGAGGATCGGTCTTCAGGAAGAGCAGCTTCCCGATGAGCTTCGCCCAACGCGCGTCGACGAAGACGACCGACGCGTCGCCGACCCATCCGGGCTTGCTCGGCAGCGTAAAGGCGCGAATGTCGTCTTCCGGCACGTCGCGGTAGATCTCCAGCAGCGCCAGCATCTGTTGATTGCCCAGCGTCGTCTTCACGTCTTTGCGTGCGAATTGTAAAATCCGCGGGAGCTTCGCCCAATTCTGCGGCTGACTGAGCTGATCCATCATGAGCTTGAGTACCTGCTGCTGCCGCTTCATCCGTCCGTAATCCGACGCGGCGTCGTGACGGAATCGCAGATAGCCCGCCACTTGCCCGCCGGTGAGATACTGCTCGCCCTTCTTCAGATGAATGTGCAAATCGCCGTTGTCGTCATCGTAATTCATGTCCTCGTCGACGTCGACGTTGAGCCCGCCCATCGCATCGACGATTTGTGCGGCTCCCTCGGGCTGCAACGCGACGATCGCGTCGATCGGAACACCGCCCAATAACGTGCTCACGACCCGGGCAGTCATCTTCGCGCCGCCGAACGCATAGGCCGCATTGATCTTTTGATACCCGTTGCCGGGGATGGCGACCCAGGTGTCGCGCGGAATCGAGACCAGCGTTGCCGTGCGCCGGTCGACATCGAGGTGCGCGAGGATGATTGTATCGGTCGTGGCTTCGTCGTCTTGATAACCGAGCACGAGCAGATTCACCTTACTCGTTCCAAAGAGCCGATGCGTCGATTCGACGACCACTTGGTGTTGAAGGCGCCCGCCAAAAATGAAAAACCCCGAGATGACCGCGGCGATCCCGGCAATGGCTACGAGCGCTACGCGCCCCCAGCGAACTTTCGAAAACATGAAAAACTCCTCAACGTACGTGTACTCGTTCATGCGCCTTCAGGCGCGAGCTCAAACGAGTTGGAACGGAGGAGCGCGGTTGCCGGCACGGCGTAGAGCCGGCGCGGAGCGGTCGACGGCGCGAGAACCGTGCCGGCGCAGCGCGAGCGGAGCGGGACCGTGCAACGCTCGCAACGCAAGCGCGCGCAGCCGGCGGATTACGCGCACCGTCGTGCGCGCGCACGCACGAACGGCTCGCGCGAGCACGAAGGCGACCGCGACACAGACGAGCGCATGCACGCTCAGGCTGAACCAGACCGGACCTCCGAGCCAGATCGAGCCGCCGAGCGCGCGGCCGGCAACGACCGTTTGTTCGATCGTCTCCATCGCGAAGAGTACGCCGAGCTGAAGCATGAAGACAGCCGGCAACAGCCGCGCCAGGTGCGTTCGCAGCGCTTCGCTCGACGCGCGCAAGAGTTCGCGCCGGACGCGCAGGACGAGCGCGATTCCAAGCAAGATCGCCCCGGAGAGCAGCGCGGGAATCACGTCGAGGTTGGAGTGATCGGTGAAATTCGCCGAGCCGAACCAGCCGGCGTTGGAGGCGGCCTCCACGAGAGGATCGGCGATTGCAGCGGAGATCACCGCCACCGCAACAGCGAACCAAATACGCAGAGAGGCATGCTTCATGGGATCAGCCGTTCTTCTCCAGTGCAGCCCCGATCGCCTCGATCGTCGCATCGATGTCGGCAGTCGAGTGCGCCGTCGAAACGAACATCACTTCGTTTTGGCTGGGAGGCAAGAGCATGCCGCGTTCGAGCATCACATGCCAATACGCGGCGTATGCTTTTTTATCGGCGGCCCGCGCGTCGTCGTAGTTGCGATTGGGCGGGCCCGCTCGGAATTTGAAATCGACGATCGACTCGTGCTGCACGACCGCGTACGGCAACTCGCGCCGGGCGAAGATCGCGCGGATGCCGTCTGCGAGCCGCTCGGCGCGTTCGCGCATGTCGTCGTAATACTGCGGATGCGACTCGAGCAGATCGAGCACGCGGTGCGCCATGCCGACGCAGAACGGGTTGCCGCCGTGCGTGCCGCCGGTGAAAGTGCCGCCTTGCGGCGCAAGCGCGGTCATCACGTCTTCGCGTCCGCCGAAGGCCGCAATCGGCGCGCCGCCGCCCATGATCTTGCCGATCGCGGTCATGTCGGGCGTGACGCCGGCACGCGCCTGCGCACCACGCAGTCCGAAGCGCAGCCAGGTGATGACTTCGTCGAAGATCAGCAGCGCGCCGTACCGCGTGGTTCGCTCGCGCAGCCCTTCGAGAAAACCCTCGACCGGCGTGACGTATCCCATGTTGCCGACGATCGGCTCGACGATGATCGCGGCGAGCTCGTGCTCGCGGCCGCGCAGAAACGCATCGACGCTCGCGAGGTCGTTGTAACGCGCAACGGCAACGTCGCGCAGCACACCACCGGGTATGCCGCTTGCTGCCGCATTCGAGGTGTGCGCCGAGGCGCCGGCGTCGAGCAGCGCAAGATCGAAATGGCCGTGATAGTTGCCGGCAAACTTCAGGATCAGCGAACGCTGCGTGAACGCACGCGCGACACGGATCGCGCTCATCATCGCCTCGGTTCCGGTCGTTACGAAGCGCATGCGTTCCATCGAGGGCAGATAGCCGCGAATCCGTTCGGCCAGGCGAATCTCTTCGGGATGTGTCGTGCCCCAGACGAAGCCGTGCCGTGCGAGTTCGTCGAGCCCGGTGGTCAGGGCGGGATGCGTATGCCCGAAGAGCAGCGGCCCGTACGCCATGATGTAATCGACGTACCGGCGGCCCTCTTCGTCGAATGCGTAGGCACCGCTGGCGCGCGCCTGCACGAACATGGGTCCGCCGACGCCCCAGCCGGAGCGCACCGGCGAATCGCAGCCGCCCGCAAGCACGGCCTGCGCGCGTTCGATGGAAGAAAGCCTACCCGTGGGAAAGCTGATATTTTTCGTTCCGATGGCACGGCGCTTTTCGCCGTGCAACCTTTTCGCGCCTCTGGTGGTTGAAGCGAGCGTTACAGGTTCTTGTATTCCGCGGTCTACGTTTCCATAGTTGCACTAACGAGTCAAAAGCCCAGGACAAATTCATAGATAGGAGACTCGTTATATGTACAGAGATGAAACGCTCAGTTGTATCGACTGCGGACGCCCGTTCGCGTTTACGACCGGCGAACAGCAGTTCTACGCGACCAAGGGCTTTACGAACAAGCCCAAGCGCTGCCCGGATTGTCGCGCCGCGCGCAAAGCGTACCAGCAGCAGCCCGCCGGATACCGGTAAGGGCTAACCACGGGCTCCGGCGAAATCCGGAGCCCGTGCCGCATATCGAGATCGAGATCACCCCGCAAAGCAACATCAAGGAGTTAGTCGCCTCGCTGCCCATCGCAGCCGACGTGCTCACGCAGTTCGGCCTGGGCTGCTCGGGGTGCGGCGTCAGCAAGTACGAAACGATCGAGCAGGGCGCGAAGGCGCACGGCCTGCGTGCAGAACCGATCGTCGCCGCGCTGGCGCAAGCGCGGCTCTCCGGTTTCGTGCCGCTGATCGCAAACGAAGATCGTACGCCCGCACGCCGGGCTCCGGGCGCGTTCACCGGCCGCGCCAAGATCAAACACGTCGTCCCCGTGATGTCGGGCAAAGGCGGCGTCGGCAAGTCGCTCGTCACCGCGCTGCTCGCACTCGGATTGCGGCGCAAACATCTTTCCGTCGGCGTCCTCGACGCCGACATCACCGGTCCGTCGATTCCGAAACTCTTCGGCCTGCACACGCCGCTCGCGATCGAGGCCGATCCCAACGCGCCGAAAACGCCGCAGGGCAATCCGCAGCCGCTGATGGTGCCTGCCGTTTCGCGCAGCGCGATCGAAGTCGTGAGCTCGAACCTGCTCACCGACAAAGAAGATACGGCCATGATCTGGCGCGGCCCGATCCTCTCCGGCGTGATCCGTCAGTTCTACGAGCAAGTGCTTTGGAGCGATCTCGACGTGCTCCTCATCGATCTGCCGCCGGGTACGTCAGATGCGCCGCTCACCGTGCTGCAGTCGCTTTCGGTCGACGGCGTGGTGCTCGTCACGATGCCGCAGGCGCTGGCGACGATGATCGTGCGCAAAGCCGCGAACCTCGTCCATCAGCTCAAGAAACCGATCCTCGGGGTCGTCGAGAATATGTCGTACTTCGTCGCTCCCGACACCGGCGTGACCTACGACGTCTTCGGGCCCTCCTATGCCGATCGCGTTGCGGAACTCGCGCAAGCGCCGGTTTTCGCGCGCATTCCGATCGATCCGCGTAAAGCCGCGCTCGCCGACGAGGGGCGCGTCGAGGAGATCGACGATCCGGTCTGTGACGCCCTCGCCGATGCGCTGCTGGCAGCGCTTGCCGCACATCCCAAACCGAAAGAAACGATCTCGCTGGTCTAAGGCTGCTGCGCGAAGGTAAAGGTCCCGCGATCGTGCATCTCGGCGCCGGCACGCAGCGCAGCATCGTACGCCAGGCGCGAGAGCGACGAGCCGACGCTGATCCGGCGTATACCCATCGTCGAGAGCTCGCGCAGGCTGAAGTCTACGCCTTGCAAGCCCATGAGCATGTTCACCGGCCGATCGACGCTGCGCACGACTGCCTCGATGTCTTCTCTCTTGCGTAGTCCCGGTGCATAGAGCGCGTCGGCGCCGGCCTCTTGAAATGCTTGCAGGCGCGCAATCGTGTCGGCGAGATCGGGACGCCCGTCCAGAAAATTCTCCGCACGCGCCGTGAGCATGAACGGGAAAGGCAGCGCGTGCGCCGCCTCGGCGGCAGCGCGAATGCGCTCGGCGGCAAATTCGAGTGCGTATGGCCCGCCCTCGCGTCCAAGCGGCAGATCCTCGATCGAACAGCCGGCCAGCCCGGCCGCCGCGGCGAGGCGCACCGTTTCAGCGACGCCTTCGGGATCGTCGGCGTAGCCGTTCTCGAGATCCGCGCTCACCGGGACGTCGGTTGCGGCGACCAGTGCCGCGCAATGCGCGAGCATCGTCGCGCGATCGACCTCACCGTCGGTCTTGCCGATCGAGTGTGCGAAACCGGCGCTCGTCGTCGCGAGCGCTTCAAAGCCGAGCGCTTCCAGTAGTTTGGCGGAACCGGTGTCCCACGGGTTGGGGATGATGAATGCCCGCTCGCGCTGGTGCATTGCGCGAAAAAGCGCGGCCTTTTCGCTCTGATTCCTCAAGGGCCGTGATGGAACGTCCCAACCATGAGGACGTTCTGCGCCTTCATCGGACCGCGTTCGACCGACGCGCGAAAGCGGCCGGTGACCGTCTGCGTCTGACCTTCGGCGACCGGCGGCGCCGTACTATCGTCGCCGAACTGGACGACGTTGAGGCATGCGGTGTCGCAGAGTTGATACTGCGTGATCGTACCGCGCCTCCCGCTGCGCGTTTTGACGTCCTTCACCGTTCCACTGACCGTGATGGTCTGTGTGTCGTACGTGGCCGCCGCAGCGACGACCGCCGACGGCGCGAGCGGTGCATCGGCGAGCACAGGGGCGCTCGCGAAAGCAGCGCACGCGACGCACACGATGAGGGAAACAAACTGCTTCATGGTGGTCCTCAGGGTTAGGGCGCGCTGACGATGATGACGTTGCGCGCTTGGATGATGCCGTTGGAAAAAATCTGGTGAAACGTTCCGCTCACCGTCAGCGACTGCCCGATCGAAAAGGCGGGCTTGGCGAACTCGATGACGTTGATGCACCGGCTGTCGCACAGCGCGATCTGCGTGATCGCGCCGCCCTGAATCGGGCGCGTCGAAATGCCCTCAACCAGGCCGACGACGGTGACTTTCTGCCGCTCGAATTTTTGCGGCGCCTGCAGAATGCCCGAAGGCGCAAACACGTTCGCGGCAAGCAACACCGCAAGGAACAGCTTCATCGCGGTCCCTCTGCGCCGCTGCTCGCCGCGATTCCTGGCCTGCGCTCAAAGCTTCAAGGAACGCAGTACCAAGCCAACCGCGGCCGCAAGCATCAGCCCGCAGAAAAGCGCGCGAAGCACACGCTCCGGCATGCGTTTGGCCAGATTGACGCCGTGCGGCACCGAGACGGCGCCTCCAAGCGCGAGCGCAATTCCCGGGACCCAATCGACGTCGTGCGCGCCGGCATAGGTAACGATGCTCACCACGGTTCCGGGCGCAACCAGCGCAAGCCCCATGCCCTGTGCCGCGACTTGGCTCAAGCCGAAGAGCAGCGACATCACCGGCACGGCGAAAACAGCACCGCCGACGCTGAAGAAACCTGAGAGCGTTCCGCCGATCGCACCGACCAGGGAGGCAAAGGGCCACGGCAGCACGCGCGGAGCCTGCTTTCGCTTGGGGCCAAACGTGCGCCACGCCACCTCCGCGGCGATTGCAGCCAAAAAGATCGCGAAAGCGATGCGCAGCGGTGCGCTCGGCAGCACGGTCGCGAAGCGCGCGCCGAAAAACGTGAACGGCACCGCGCAAACGGCCATGGTCACGGCTAAACGCATGTCCATGCCGACTTTGTGAAAGTAGTTCCAGAGTCCGAGCAGCACGTTGGGCACGATCATCACGAGCGCGGTTCCTTGCGCGATCTGCTCCGAATATCCGAAGAAAACCCCAAGCACCGGAATGGCGATCAAGCCGCCGCCGATACCAAAAAGGCCACCCAAGTAGCCAAAGAGCAGGCCAAGCACAAAGTACACGGCGACCGCTAACAACATAAGCGCCATTATACGCCGCGGTAGCAAGCATCTGATGCCGATTTGAGCGGAATTTATGGGAAAAGTCGCAGGGTCTCTCCCGCGGCGAGCGCACGCTGGAGTCACCATGAAGCATTTACGAATTTCTCAATCGGCCGCAACGCTGGTGCTTTCGAGCGTGCTCAGCGTTGCAGTTCTCGGAGCTGGGATCGATACGGTCGGGCCCGGCGACGGCGCCTTCACACATCACGCGATGGCGATACTTCTTCAGGGCGTATCGAACGCCGACGCGGCGGAATCGGGCGGCGGCGCCGGGGTCAAAGCGCTCGCTACGAAAGTGCAGTCCGACGAAATCACGATCGGCGACCAGCTCGTTTCACTCGCCTCCTTCTACGGCATCAGCGTATCGACGAATGCACCCAAGGCCTCGACCGACGCCGCGGGATATACGGCAGACCAAGCGAAGTCGTTATCGTCGCTCATCACGCTCTTCGAGAACGAAGCGAGCAGCGGCGGATCGCAGCTGCGAACGTTTGCAAGCAACTCATTGCCGACGTTGCGCGCGGACCTGAGCGCGGTGCAAGCACACACCTAGCTCGTCACGACGCCGGGCCTCCGCGCGTTGCGGCCTGGAGGACGTTACTGCATGCAGACGGCAACGCGCACGATCGTTCTGGGGCTGCTGGTTCTTCTGCTCTGCGGCTATTCATCGGGCATGCCGATGGAGAGCTTCGACGGAGCCGCTGCCTGGATCAACAGCCCCGCGCTGCACCCTGACGATTTACGCGGCAAAGTGGTGCTGGTCGACTTTTGGGAATACACCTGCCTGAACTGCCTGCGCACCCTGCCCTACTTGCGCGAATGGTATAAGCGCTATCACGGCGACGGTTTGGTGATCGTGGGCGTTCACGCGCCGGAATTCGGTTTCTCGGCCCAACCCGCGCAAGTCGAGGCCGCGACGAAACGCCTCGACGTGACCTGGCCCGTCGCCGTCGACAGCAGTTACGCGATTTGGAAGCGCTACGGCGTGACCGGATGGCCGACCGAGCTGCTCTTCAATCAGAACGGCGTCATGGTCGACTCCGTGTACGGCGAGGGCGACTATCAGCAAACGGAGGCGCACATTCAAGCGCTGCTCAAAACGGCAAACCCGTCGCTGACGCTTCCGCCGGTGATGGATCTGCTTCCGCAAGACAACTATCTCAAGCCCGGAGCGGTTTGCTATCCGCATACGCCGGAGATCTTGGTCGAGCACACCCCGATCGCCGACGCGCCCGCCTTCGGCAATCCCGCGACCGATCTCGACTACCACGATCCCGGCGGCACGCGGCGTGACGGTGCGATCGATCTGAACGGCTTCTGGCACGCGACGCGTCAAGCGGTGGCGTTCGGCGGCGGCAACGGCTATTTCGATCTCTCGTATCGTGCGATCGAGGTGACGGTGGTGATGACGCCCGGCAACTCCGGCGGGCGCGTCGTGGTGACGCAAGACGGCCAGCCGATTGCACACGACGATGCCGGGCCCGACGTGCGCTACGACGCGAACGGCACGTCCTACGTCGACGTGAACGTCGACCGCGCCTACCACATCATCGAAAATCACGTCTACGGTCAACACGATTTGCGCCTATCGCCGGGCGCGTACGGGCTTGCCATCTACGACCTCGACTTCGAGTCGTGCGAGGTTCCGGGCACGCGCTAACGCGAACTGGGCTGCGTGCGAAAATTGCTTCTCGGACTGATCGCCGGCGCAAGCGCCGGCTACGTTGCTGCGCGCGCGGTCACCGCGATTCGCTTGCTGCGCAGCGATCCGCCGCCGGCACGAAAGGACGCGGCGGCCTACGGACGAACGCGGCGCGCGCTCGCGCTCACCGGGATGCTGCGCTCGACGCTTACCACCATCGCGTTCGCCTACGGTCCGCTCGCGCCCCGGATCGAGCGGGGCGTCGAGCCGTTGCCCCGTTGGCTCCGCCCGGGCGCCTTCTTCGGTGCGCTGGCGCTTCTCTCGAGCGTATGCGAGCTGCCGGTCGAGTTCGTCGAGGATCACGCCGTCGAACGGCGCTACGGCCTGAGCGAGCAAAGCGCGCGTGCGTTCCTCGCCGATTACGCAAAGGGTACGGCGCTCTCGACGATCGTTGCGGGTGGCCTCGGGCTGCTCGGCGGCCTCGCGATCCGCCGTTTTCCGCGACTGTGGCCGCTTGCCGCGTCGCTGGGCGTGCTGCCGCTCTTCGTGCTCGCGAATCTCGTCGTGCCGGTCTACGTGCTTCCGCTCTTCAACAAATTCGAACCGCTGCACGGACCGCTGGAAGAACGGCTGCGTGCGCTGGCAGCGCGCTTCGGCGTCGGCGACGCTGAGATCTTACGCATGGATATGAGCCGCCAAACGAAAAAAGCCAACGCGTTCGTCGCCGGTATCGGCTCGACGCATCGCATCGTGCTGGGCGACACGCTCATCGACGCCTTCGAGCCCGGCGAGATAACCTTCGTGGTGGCGCACGAGCTCGGTCACTACGTCACGCGCGACACCTGGCGGATGATCGGAGTCGCCGAAGGCGTGACCGCAACGCTGCTCGGCGTCGTCGCCTTCGCGATGCGCGGCGACCGGTCGCAGCCGAGCATCTTTCTGTTGCGCATCACCGCCTGGCTCGGCGCGGGGATGCTGCTCGCGCGTCCCGCAGTCAACGCGTTCTCGCGCTCGCGCGAGTGGGCCGCCGATCGTTTCGCGCTCGCGACCACGGGCGATTCCGCGAGCGGAGCGGCGGCGTTTCGCCGCCTGCGCGATCAGAACTTGGCCGAAGAGGAACCGCCCGCATGGTACGAGTTCCTCTTCGCGTCGCATCCGAGCTTGGGCAAGCGCATCACCGCGCTCGAAGCACACTGAGCCGATAGACACCCATTCCAAGCACGATACTGAGCACGCCCAAGAGCATCGCCGGAACTCCGGAACTCGCGAAAATGTAGACCCAACCGGCGAGTGCGACGATCGCCGGCAACGGAAAGAGCCACATGCGGTACGGCGCGCGCACGCCGCGCGCCCGCAGCACGAAGAGCACGGCGACCTGTCCGATGCCTTGCGTGAGGACGATCCCCGCCGTCAAGGCATTGATGACTTGATCCAAGGTAAAGAAGCATGCGATGAGTGCGACGCCGCCCATCACGGCAAGCGAGACGTCGGGAAACTTCTCGCGTTTGTTCTCGTGCGCGAAGATGCGCGGGAAGTTGCCGTCGCGTGCGGCCGCCTGCGGCACGCGCGAGGCGCCGAGCAGAACGGCGAAGGTCGAGGCAAAGGCGGTTACCAGAATGAGCACCGTCAACGCGATCGCTGCGGGCGCGCCGGCAACGCGTTCGACGATGGCGGAACTCAAATGCTGCCCGAGAGGCGGCAGCGTTCCGTCGGCAAGCGGCACGAACTGCTGCCAGGGAATTGCGCCCAGCACGCCGGCCTGCATCGTAATGTAGAGCGTCGCGACGATCGCAATCGCGATCAGAATCGATCGCGGCAGCGTACGGTGCGGCACCGCGACCTCGCCCGCGATGAGATTCGCGGCGTAATAACCCATGTAATCGTACATCGCGATCACGAGCGCCGGCCCAAGGCCCGCGCGCAAGCCGCCCCACACGTCGCCGGGTCCAAGCTGCGCCGCAAGGTGCGGCGACCACCGCGCAAACGAGGCCGCCGTGACGCAGAGCAGTGCGACGACCGAGCAGACGCCCAGTATGATGCTGATCTTCTCGATGGCCTTGATGCCGCGATAAAGCGAGACGACCGTGACGATGCCGACGGCAACCGCGACGAGTTTGAGCGCGAGCGGATTGGTCGCGAGCGCCGGAACGAGGTAGCCCGCATAGTTCGCGAAGCCGATATAACCGGTCGCGATGGTGAGCGGCGTCACGAAGATCAATTGCCATACGAACAAAAACGCGAGCATGCGGCCGATGCCGCGCGAGCCGAAGATTCCGAGAAAATAGCCGTAGGTGCCGCCCGAGCGCGGATACGCCGAGCCGAGCTCCGCCCAGACCAATCCGTCGCAAAGCGCGAGCAATGCGCCGCCGATCCATCCCGCGAGCGAGAGCGGGCCGTGCAGCGAACCGAGCACGAGCGGAATCGTGAGTAACGGGCCGATGCCGATCATCGCGATGCAATTGATCGCGACGGCGCCCGCCAGACTTACTCGCTCGCGATCGATTTCGTCAAACCTCGCGGGTGATCGCTGTCGATGCCGCGCGCGCGAGCGACGTGCAGCGCGAGCATCTGTGCGGCAGTCAGCCACGCGAGCGTATTGAACGCGTCGTCGACGATCGGGCCCAGGCGCGTAATGCCGTCGATCGACTCGGTGCCGATGACGTAGCGCAGCGCACCGGATTTCTTGGCCTCGCGCAGCGGCTTTTCGACGACCGCGGCGCCGTCACGATCCACGATGCCGATGATCACGCTGGTCAGATCGAGCATCGCAGCACTGCCGTGACGAAACTCGCCGGCCTCGAATCCCTCGGCGTGCAGGTACGTCGCTTCCTTGAGCTTGAGCGCCGCCTCGCGCGCGATCGGCGCGCCATAATCCGTACCCAATACGGCAACGTCGTGACGGGCGGCGATGGCGACGGCAGCGCGCACCAGTGCCTCATCGTCGCGCTCGAGCCACGTTCGTACCGCTCGCGCCGCGGCGATCAACGCTTGCGGATCGCGCCGGTTCCCGCCGAGAAGCGATGCGGCCGTGAGCAGCACCGCGACCGTGCACGATACGCTCTTGCTGGCAGGCACCGCGACCTCGTGACCGGCGCCGATATCGATCGTGAGATCGGCGCGCTCGGCAAGCGGTGAGTGCACCTCATTCGTGAGCGCGATCGTCCGCCGCGGATGCAGTGCGTCGAGCGCCGCAAGCACGTCGACCGATCGTCCGCTCTGCGATACCGCCACCAGCACGCGTTCGCGGTAAGCATGATTGTCGTCGCGTGCTTCGGTTGCGGCAAGCGCGTGCGCGCCGATGCCGCGGCGACGCAGTGCGAGCGCGCCCAGCTGGGCTGCGAAGAGCGAGCTGCCGCTCCCGGTAAGAACGATCTCGCCCTCCAAAGCGCCGGCGAGACGCGGCGCGGCGTCCGAGCGCGCGAGACTTTCCCATACGTCGGGCTGTTCGCGAATTTCGCGCTCGAAACTCACTCCCAGCGGCACGCTCCTAGCCCAGGAGCACGGGCGAGGGACGCGTGTGCAGCCACGAAGCCAGATCGGTCTTCGCGGTGACGTAGCTGCCGGTGCGCAGCTCTTCACGAAACTCGCCGAAAAGGCCGAACGCCTCGGCGAAGGCGTCGTGCTTGTGGATCGACTCGTAGTTGATTTGGCTCGCGAAGACGAACGTGTCGCCGGGAAGATCGGCATACATGTCGAGCGAGCGCGCGAGTATGCCGCGTACGACGTCTTCCACGAACTTCGGATTGTGATGCGCCTTGTTCACGATGAAGAACTCGTCGGGACGCTTGAGCAGATCGTAGGTCTCGCTCGACATCGAACTCTCGACGATCTCGACCAAATCTTCGGCCCGCACCGCATCGGCGTAGCGGTCGTCGACTCCGAGCAGGATCGCGCCGCGTCCGCGCTGGTTGTGCGTCGCCACCGGCAACGCGTCGAGCGCGCGCTGCGCGTCGGTCTGCGAAAATCCCGTCTCCATGAGCTGGTGCAGCGAGTGCTCGCGAATCATGAGTTGCGCGCAGGGGCAAGCGGTCATGCCCTCGGCCTCGACGCCGACCACGCGGCGCGTGCCCTCCTTGTCGGCATGCGCGATGCCGACCAGCGTATAGATCTCCTCGCCGCGTTTGCCCGAGACGGGCGTCCAGCGCTCGAGCCCGAAGTCCGCGCGCAGCCGCACGTCGGCACGAATCGCGCGGTGGCTGCGCACGATCTCACGTGCGATCGCTTCGACCAAACGCTCGATGCGCGCGGGCTGCGGCGACGAAGCCAGCACGTCGAGCGTCGCCTCCTCGAGAATCTCGGAGAAACGCGACATATGAACGCCGGCCTTGTCGGGCGAGAGGTCGGCGACCATCGTAAACTCGCCGTTGAAAACACGCGGAGTGCCGTCGATCTCGAGCTGCACGATACGGCGCACATGCGAGACGCCGACGCGATTGAGCGAGAGGCGCACGTCGGGCGTCTCTTCCTGACGATTGGCCAGAAAGTGCAGACTGCGCACGCGGCGCCGCGGCGATCCATTGCCGTTTGACGCAACGAATTTGGCGTACTGCGGCGCGATCTCCGAGAGCGGTACGGCATTGTATGGGCGGTGCGCGAGCTTGGGGTGCGTCCATTCACCGAAAGCGAGCACGTCGATATCGATGGGCCGCGCCTGCAGACGCGCGCTCGAGATGCGTCCGACCGCAAGCTCGACTTCGTGTATGACGCGTTCGAACGCGTCGCGGCCGAGCTCGGTCTCGATCTGCGCGGCTACGTTGAGAAAATACGGACCGCCCGCGCCGCCGGCGGGCTCGCTCTCATAGAACGACGAGACGCGGCCGATGCGCGCATAGGCGCGCAGCCGCTGCAGCGCCGCGAGAATGTTCGCTTGCCGATCCCCGAGATTCGAACCGATACCGATGTAGACGTGCACGCTTACCGTTCTTCAAGAAGGGCCTCCGTCGTCGCTCGCACCTGGTCGTCTTGCGAATCGCCGACGATGACCTTACGCAGGTGACCGTGACGATCGAAGAAGAGTTGCGTCGGCCAGGCGTTGACGCCGTACGCGTCCCACAGGGAGAACGCGTTATCGACGGCGACCGGCCAGACGATGCCCTGTTTACGAAGATTCTCCACGACGTAGGCCCGTTGCTTCTCCGCAGGCGTCTCCGGAGCGTGAATGCCGACGATTTCCAAGCCCTTGGTATGGTCGGCGGCGTACAGCGAGCGCAGCGTCGGGACGACGTTCTGACAGTTATAGCAGTCGACCGTGAAAACGTCGAGGATCACGACCTTGCCCGCCAGCTCCGCGGCGCGCACCTGGCCGCCGATCCAGTCCCGCGCCGCCAAAACGGGCTGCAGCGAGGTTGAGGCTGCAAGGAGCAGCGCGGCAAGTTTGAACATACGCTCACTATACGCCGGATCGGCGGCGAACGGATGAGCACGGAGCGGCGCTTGAGTCAAACGATCTACCCTTTGGCCCTCGAACCCAAGGACAAACCCGCCATTTGGGGCGGCGAGTTGTGGGAGTGTTGGGACGAGAACCGCATTCGCAACGGTCCCTTGGCGGGCAAGACCGTCGCGGAATTGCGCGCGGAGTTGGGCGCGCAGCTGCTGGGCGACCTCGACCCGCAGCAGCTCTTTCCCGTCCTGACCAAGATCATCGACGCGCGCGACTCGCTTTCGGTACAGGTCCACCCCGACGACGCCTACGCGCAGCGCGTCGAGCATCAGCACAACGGTAAGACCGAGTGCTGGTATATTCTCGGCGCGAAGGAGGGCGCGGAACTCATCTACGGCTGGGCGCACGATACCTCACGCGCGGAATACGAGCGCCGCGTCGCCGACGGCACGCTTGGCGATATCCTGCGGCGCGTACCGGTCAAACCCGGCGAGGTCTACTATCTTCCGGCTGGGACGCTGCACGCCATCGGTGCGGGCATCACGCTCTTCGAAACGCAGCAGGCGAGCGATCTGACCTACCGCATCTTCGACTGGAACCGGCTCGGCGCCGACGGCAAGCCGCGTCCACTGCACGTAGCGAAAGCGGCGGACGTACTCGATTATCATCAAGGAAAGCGCGGCGCCGCCGAGACGATCGCGTATCATTACGAAGGCCTCGACCGCGTCGCGTTGATCGGCAGTAGCCGTTTCTTCGTCGAGCGCGTAACCGCAACCGACGAGCCGGCCTCGATCGACACCGGCGGCCGTCCGGCGATCTTGATGACGCTCGACCGTCCGATGACGGTGCGCGCCGGCGACACCGCACTCACGCTCGACCGCCGCGAAACGGTCCTCGTGCCCGCGGCCGCGCAATGGTACACCGTCTCCTCCGCGGACTCGCACGGGGCGCCGTTCATGCTCGTGACGCCGCCGGAGAGTACCGAAGAACTGGTCGTGCGTTTGCTCGCAGCCGGGATCGATCAGACGCGCATCGATCGCTTCATGGCGCAATTCACGTGATGATGCTGGGCGGCGAGCGCGCCGACGCGCTGGCGGAGCGCTTCGGCACACCGCTCTTCGTCATCGATCTGCGCGCGCTCGACGCCGCGCTGGACGCGATGATTGCGGCGGCTGCGCCGCACGGCATCGCGATCTCATACGCCGCCAAAGCGCTGCTCCTGCCCGCACTGGCGAAACATTTGCGTTCGCGCCCGATCGGCATCGACGTCTGCTCTATCGGAGAACTCGCGGTCGCCGAGAGCGGCGGCTTCGAAGCCGCGCGGCTGACCCTCCACGGCGCCGGGAAAAAGCCCGAGGAACTCGACGCGGCGCTCGACGGCCGCGCCGGCCGGATCGTCGTCGACGGTATGGACGAATTACGCGCGCTCACGGCGCGCGCGCGCGGGCGTGGCGCCGGCGTACTCCTGCGCTTCAACACCGGGATCGAGGCGCACACGCACGATTTCGTGCGCACGGCAGGCGATCGCAGTAAGTTCGGATTTGCGCCCGGCGAAGAGAGCGCCGCCTTCGAGCTGCTGCGGACATCTCCCGAACTGCGCGTGCTCGGCGCGCACGCGCACATCGGATCGCAGATTTACGACACGCTGCCGTACGTCGAAAACGCGCAGCGCTTGTATGCGATCCTGCAACGGATGCGCGCGGCCGGATTCGCCGATGCGCACGCGATCGTCATCGGCGGCGGCTTCGGCGTGCAGATGCGCCCGGATGCGCGCGACGAACTCATCGATCTCCCCGGAACGCTCGACGCGGTCGCGCGCGTCGTGCCTGAAGGGGTGCGCGTCGAGATCGAGCCCGGCCGGGCGCTGATCGCCGCCGCGGGCACGTCGATCTATCGCGTGATGGCGATCAAACGCTTCGAAGGGCGGCGCTTCGTCATCGTGGACGGCAGCATGGCCGACAATCCGCGCCCCGCGATCTATGGCGCGTACCACCATGTCATCGCATTACGCCAATCCTCGGCTCCGCTTGCGCCGGCTATGCTGTGCGGACGCTCGTGCGAGAGCGACGAACTGGGCGAGATGATGCTGCCGGCCGATCTGCGCGCCGGTGACCTGGTCGCGATGCTGACGACCGGCGCCTACACCTACAGCATGTCGAGCAACTATAATTACTTCCCGCGCCCGCCCGTCGTCGCCGTCGGCGAAGGCGAGCCGCGTGTTTGGGCCCACGAGGTTCCGTCCGCGTAGCGCACCCTGCAGCGCGGCAAACGTGGTATCCTCTCCCCATGCCACATCCGATGCTTTCTCCGCTGCCCTACGAGGAATGGAAGCAAACCAAAACGACGCTGCACCTGATGTGCCAGGTCATCGGAAAAATTCGCCTCGGGCACGTTCCCTACCGCTCGCACTGGTGGAACGTGACGCTGCAGCCGACGCCGCGCGGGCTCTCGACCTATCGCATGCGTCACGGCGCGATGTTCTTTCAAATCGATTTCGATTTTCTCGAACATCAGCTCGTCGTGACGGCAAGCAACGCGCACGAGCCGGCGCGCTTGCCGTTGCAGGACGGAATGACCGTCGCCGATTTTTACGCGAGCGTCTTCAAGATGCTCGCGGCGTTCGGCGTCGACACGAAGATCGTCGACAAGCCTTACGGCATGGGCGTCGAGATTCCGTTCAGCGTCGATCGCGAGCACGCGTCGTACGACCGCGTGATGGTGCGGCGCTGGTGGGAGATCGTTCTCTGGAGCGCCGACGTATTCGATCAGTACGCGAGCGAGTTCATCGGAAAGGAGAGTCCGGCGCATCTCTTCTGGCATAGCTTCGATCTCGCGCTCGCGCGCTATTCCGGGCGCCCCGCGAACGTTGCGGCCAAAGACGATCCGGTGCAGCAAGAGGCCTATTCGCAGGAGGTGATCGCGGTCGGCTGGTGGCCGGGCGACGAGAACACTCCGGCGCCCGCGTATTACACTTATACCGCGCCCGAACCCGAAGCGCTGACCGGCATGCCGATCGCGCCGGTTGAAGCGAGCTGGCGTCCCTCCGGCGCCGCGCACATCGGCGCGCTGCCCTATGACACCGTGCGCACGGCTTCCGACCCGCGCGCGGTGCTGCTCGAGTTTCTCCATTCGGGATTCAACGCGGGAGCACGCGCGGCGAACTGGCCCGCGATCGGTAAGCACCTCGGCTATTGCGACTCGCTCTATCGTTCCGACGTCAAATGACGCCGCGTATCCGGTCCTCGAACTGCCCGATCCGTTCGGGTGCGATCGCGGCGAAGTTCGTGTATTCGAAATATTCTTCGTAGCGCAGATAGTCGAGCGCGTAGAGCCCGTCGCGTTTCAGCACGAAGACACGATAGCCGTGCGATTCGAGCAAGAGGTACGCAGCGCGCAACGTGTCGCCGGCGAGCTGCCAGGCGCGATTGTATTCGAACTGCACCACGCCGATCGCGCGCGCCGCGACGGCGTCGCGCGCGCCGCGCAGCACCTGCAAGTCGTAGCCTTCGGCGTCGATCTTCAACAGGTCGACGCGATCCCAGCCCGCCGCCCGCAGCGCATCGTCGAGCGTCGTCACCGCGACCGTGCGCGTCGTGCCGCTGGTGCGCATGAAGTCCGCGACGAGCGTGCTGCCGCGCCCCGCCGCCGGTTCTTCGAAGAACGCCAGCGTTCCAGCCGAGGCGCCGAGCGCGGCTTCCACGAGCGTGATGCGCGGATCCTCGCCGAAGCGACGCTGCAGCGCTTCGAAGGCGCTGCGCGACGGTTCGAAGGCGAGCGCGGCGAACGCTCTGCCGTCAACGCTCGCACGCGCCATGCCGAGCCAATCCCCGACATTCGCGCCCACGTCCACGAAACGATCGCCGTACGCCGCGACGCGCTGCACGAGCCAGCCTTCACCGGTCTCGAGCGCGTCGGGACTTTCGGCGAGATGATACTTGATCACGCAGCGGCACTGGTTACGCACCGCGACGGCCACCCGCACCGCGAGCGGCGACCGCGCCGCCAAGCGCTGCAGCGTATCGAGCAAATTCACCGGCTGCACCATGCGCGCAGCGTCGCGCCGGCCGCGCGCGCGTCCTCTTCGACGAGCGGGCGCGGCGAGGGTTCGAGGCGTGCGATATCCCAGCGTTCTTCCTCGCCTCCCGCGCCGAAATAGCCGTCGACGATCGCCGCTTCGGCATGCGTCATGACGTGCGCGGCATCGATCGCGATGTCGTAGGCGCGCGCCAGGGCCGCAGCGACCGCGCAGAGTGCCTCGATACCGTCATCGCGCAGTGGAAAGGCGCCGAAGTCGTCCGGGCGCGCGTCGCGCATGGCCATGATCGCGACCCCCGCCGCGTAGCTGTTGCGGCCGGCGGTATGCGCGGCGTACGGAGCGTTGCTTTGGCGCACGTCGAGCATGTTCGCGCGGAGATCGTGCGTCGTGACCACGACCGGTTCGCCGTCCTCGCCGATCGCCACGCAATAATGATACGAGGTATAGACCGTTTGGTAGTCGCCCGCAGACCAGTGCAGATAAATGCGCTCGAGCCTTCCTGGCGGAAAGTGCGGTCGCCATCTCGCTAGCGGCGCGTGGGGGAAGCGATCGAAACGCGCGAAAGGAGCGGCCATGCCATCGTCCTTCGCGCGTCTTCGCAAACTGACCTCGATTGACGACCTGCGAACGGTTGCGCAGCGGCGTGTGCCCCGCGCCTTCTTTCAATACGCCGATCACGGCTCGTACACGCAATCGACGCTGCGCGCCAACCGCACCGACCTCGAAGCGCTGCGCCTCAATCAGCGCATCGGTGTCGCGATGCCGGAGCGCGAACTGGCAACGACGATCGCCGGCGAAGAGGCCGCGCTGCCCTTTGCGCTCGCCCCGATCGGACTCTGCGGCATGCAGCACGGCGACGGCGAAATTCTCGCGTGCCGCGCCGCACAAGCGGCCGGAATCCCCTTCACGCTGAGCACGATGTCGATCGCCTCGATCGAAGACGTCGCCGCAGCCGTCGAGAAGCCGTTCTGGTTCCAGCTCTACGTCATGCGCGACCGCGGCTTCGTGCGCGACCTCATTGCGCGCGCGGCCGCAGCGAAGTGCAGCGCGCTCATGGTTACGATGGACCTCACGATGCTCGGACAGCGACACTGTGACGTCAAGAACGGGCTCGCGGTTCCGCCCGAGATCACCTTCGCGAACCTGCTGGACGTAGCAACCAAGCCGTCGTGGGGTCTCTCCGTGCTGCGCAGCAAGCGCAAAACCTTTGGAAACCTCGCGGGACACATCGGCGGAATGGACAGCGTGACGACACTTGCAACCTGGGTCTCCAAGCAGTTCGACCCGACGTTGAGCTGGCGGGACCTGGAATGGATTCGCGAGCAGTGGCCGGGACGCATCATCATCAAAGGCGTGATGGATCCGCACGACGCAAAAATCGCCGCGAAGAGCGGTGCGTCGGCGCTCGTCGTTTCGAATCACGGCGGGCGCCAGCTCGACGGCGCGCCCTCGAGCATCGCGGCGCTTCCGGCAATCGTCGATGCGGTCGGCGGCGAGATCGACGTGATGTTCGATAGCGGGATTCGCACGGGCATGGACGTGCTGCGCGCGCTCGCGCTCGGAGCGCGCTCGGTCCTGATCGGGCGCGCTTACATCTACGGGCTTGGCGCCGCCGGTGAATCCGGCGTCACGCGCGCAATCGAGATCTTGCGCAACGAACTCGACATCGCGATGGGACTCACCGCGACGGCGAGCGTCCGCGCGGTGCGGCCCGACGTCATCGTCGCCTGACGCATCCGCGACGCCTTCGGCGGCGTTCTCTAGCTGCATGAGTAGCGAAACCGCAACCTTTGCCGCCGGCTGCTTCTGGAGCGTCGAAGCCGCCTTCCGCCGCATCCCCGGCGTGATCGAGGCCGTCTCCGGTTATACCGGCGGGCATACGAAGAACCCCACCTACAAAGACGTTTGCAGCGACCTCACAGGACATGCCGAGGCCGTCGAAGTCCGGTTCGACCCGGCGAGAGTCAGCTATCGTCGGCTCGTCGACGCCTTCTGGACGATGCACGATCCCACGCAAGTCAATCGGCAGGGCCCGGACTTCGGTACGCAATACCGCTCGGCAATCTTCACGCACTCGCCCACGCAAGCGGCGGAAGCGGCCGCATCGCGCGACCGCGCGCAGCGCGGGTTTAGTAAGCCGATCGCGACGCGAATCGAATCCGCGTCACCGTTCTATCGCGCCGAAGAATACCATCAACGCTACGTCGAGCGTCACGGCCGCGCTTGCAGTTACGCGAGCCTCTGATGGACCGCTTAGCGTTTCTCACGTTGATCGCCGCGGCGGTCTATCCCGTGCGCCACAGCGACGCGCAATGGAAGCAGATTCTCGGAGCAGATCGATATGAAATTCTGCGCGAGAACGGCACCGAACCGGCCTTCTCGAGTCCCTTGATCGCCGAGCACCGCACCGGCGTCTATCGCTGCGCGGGATGCGATCTCGAACTCTTCACCTCCGCCATGAAATATGATAGCGGCGACGGCTGGCCGTCCTTCTGGACCGTCCTTCCGCACGCGACGCTCACGCGGGCAGATTACGATCTTCCCGGCGAAGAGCGCACCGAGGTTCACTGCGCGCGCTGCGGCGGTCATCTCGGGCACATCTTCGACGACGGGCCCGCGCCGACGCATCTGCGTTATTGCATCGACGGTCTCGCGCTGCGCTTCATCCCAAAAGCGTAGTTACGCTTCCCCGAAGAGCTTGGGATAGAGCCAGCCCGCGAGGCCGCCGCCGAGAATCGGCGCAACCCAGAAGAGCCAAAGCTGCGAGATCGGCTCGGGATTGGTAGCGAGCACGATCAATGCCGGCCCGGTGCTGCGCGCCGGATTCACCGACGTGTTGTCGATGGGAATACTGATCAAGTGAATCAGCGTGAGCGTGAGCCCGATCGCGATGCCCGCGAAACCTGCAGGCGCGCGCTTATCGGTCGACCCGCAGACGACGAACACGAAGAAAAACGTCAGCACGAATTCGGCGATAGCCGCCGAGGCCATCGTGTAGCCGCCCGGTGAGAGATCGCCGTAGCCGTTGCTCGCGAACTGCCCGGGCATCCATTCGGGCGCACCGCTCGCGATTGCGTAGAGCACCGCGGCCGCCGCGATCGCGCCGGCGACTTGCGCGATGATGTACGGAAGCACGTCGCGCATCGCGAAGCGCTTCGCAAGCCACAAGCCGACGGTGATCGCGGGGTTGAAATGCCCGCCGGAAATCGAGCCGACCGCATAGACCATCGTCAACACGGTAAGACCGAACGCCAGCGCAACACCCGCGAAGCCGATGCCGGTATTGGGAAAAGCGGCCGAGATGACGGCGGCGCCGCAGCCGCCGAAGACGAGCCAAAAAGTGCCGAAGGCTTCGGCGGTCAAGCGTCGAGGAAGTGGACTCATGCGTATGCCTCACTAACGGGACGTGTGCGTGCGTTCAAGCTAGGGAGCGAAGGTCAGCTCGTTGTCGTCGGCGTCGATGATGTCGAGAAGCTTGTCGATTCCAGGACGCGCGGTTGCGCCCGGATGCCGCTCGCGAACGAGCGCCGCGTCTTCCGGCGACATTCTGCTGAGAACGAAGGTTTCGAACTTGGCGTTGAGCGCCGGAGCGCCGGCCGGATCGATGCGTTCGGCCAGCCATGCAACGACTTCGTCTTCGTTTGCCGCGCGGGCGACGGCTTCGCGAAATTCGTTCATGTCGAGCCCGAGCTTGCGCACGACCCACGCGCTGAAGCCGGTGTCGTGGTTGAGAAAGGAACCGATGTTCCCGCCGGGAAGCTCCGCGCGCAACTTGTCGATGGTGCGCGGAAGGAAGTAGTACCCGAGGATCGTCTCCCGCACGCCGCGAGGACGATGCGTCCGCAGATCGAGAGGATTCATGACGATGCCTTGGTCACGCCGGTCGGCCACCCCTCGTTCTGGTGGCGTCATGGCAAGAGGTGAGCTTGGGCGTCACGTTTTCGGCCTGGCGTCCATCGCGTTCGGCGTCTTCTCGCTGGTATTTCACGACTTCAATATCTGGCAGCCGCTCGGCCCGCTCGGCAGCGGCGCACTCCACGACGCGCTGCTCGATCTCTACGCTCTCGCCGTGATGTTCGGCGGCTTAGCGGTGCAATGGCGCAAGACGGCGCGGACCGGCGCGCTCGTGCTGAGCGTCACCTACGCTATCTTCGCCGTACTCTGGCTCCCCCGATGGCTCGTCAAGCCGCAGTCGTACGACCCGCTCGGCAATTTCTTCGAGCAGTTTTCACTGGTGTGCGGAGCCCTCATGGTCTTCGCCTCGACCCGCAGGGATGCGCAGCGCAGGACGCTGGAACGATCCTCCTACTACGGCTTCGCTCTGTGCGTCGTTTCGTTCACCCTCGAGCAGCTGTTCTATCTTCACGGCACGGCGAAATTCGTGCCGAGGTGGATTCCGCCGGGACAGATGTTCTGGGCCGTAGCAACGACGATCGCGTTCGCGCTCGCTGCCGTCGCGCTGCTCACGGGACGCTTCGCACTGCCGGCGGCACGGTTGACGGCGGCAATGATCGCCGGATTCGGGCTCCTCGTCTGGCTGCCGGCGCCGTTTGCGCAGCCGCATAGCCTCACTGCATGGGCGGGCAACGCGGAAAACGCGGCGATCGGCGCATCGGCTTGGATCGTCGCGGAATATTTGAGCCGCACCCGCAGCACCGGCTAGTATTTCGGTCCCGAAGTCTGTGCCGTCTGCCTTTGCGGCGCCAGCCCGTATCCGCGGTTGGGTACGATGACTTGCAACGGCGAACCCGCCGTGCACTGCGAACCGGCGGCGCCCCGGCACGGAACGATGGTCGTGATTCCGTAGGTAGGGACGAGCATCGTGTAGCTATGACGATGCGAGGCGAATTGCTTCTGCAGCGTCCTCATCTGCGATTGAAGTGCGTGCACGTCGCTTTTGAGTTCGGCTACTTGTTTGTTCAACGCGGCGAGTTGGGCGTTAGGCAATTCCGCTCGGGTGCTGGGAGCTTGATTCGCGACGGCCAGCAACACGATCGCGGAAAGAATCAACAGGCTTGTCCGCATATCCCGGTTACCTCTTGCGCCACAATGGAATGGAGCCGACGGCCGGACTCGAACCGGCGACCTGCTATTTACGAAACAGCTGCTCTACCAACTGAGCTACGTCGGCGACGGAAGGGGCGGCCGGTGGCCGCCGCCGGACCGTGGTTCTGCGGGCCAAGCGCCACCCCTGCCGGCGGACGGTTCAGTCGCCGTAACCCCGGCCTGTACCCACGACGTCCTTCCCGGCGAGCGTGCCCAGGAACTCGTCGTGCTTCATCGGACGCGAGAACATCGGGTAGTTCTTCTCGGTCGCCAAACGCTGCTCGTCGTCGCTGACTGTTGCCGTGCAATCGGTCAGTGTGACGACGTTGAAGCCCTTCTCGTACGCGGTGCGCATGGTCGATTCCACGCAGCAGTTGGTGAGGAATCCGCCGAGCGCGATGTTCGTGATACCGCGGCTGCGCAGAATGAAATCGAGATTGGTGCTCGCGAAGGCGTCGAGCCCGCGTTTACCTTCGACGACGATATCGCTCTCGAGCGGCGCGAGCGAGTCGACGATTTCGGCTCCCCACGTCCCCTTGCGAAACGACTTCGTGTCGACGACGCCCTTGAGGATGCCGTAGGGCTCGCTCGAGAGTTCGTGATAGTCCGGCGTGAAGGTGATTGGCGCGTGGACGATCGTCGCGCCCATCGCTCGCGCCCGCTCGACCGTCTCACGCGTATTGGCGAGCATGTTCGTACGGTCCATGACCGGTTTTACCGCGTCGTGAAGCGTACCGCCCGGTGAGGTGAAATCGTTCTGGTATTCGATCAGGACGACCGCGGTTTTCTTCGGATCCATCGGTGCCTCGCTCTCTTCTCGTCATGTGGGGAGCGGGAGACTTGCACCCGCGCAGAAACGACGCCTGCATGAGGTACGACGCCGCGGTACTGGGCTTGGGCGGGATGGGGAGCGCCGTCTTGGCGCACCTCGCGCAGCGCGGCATGCACGTTGCCGGATTCGAGCGTTTTGCGCTCGTGCACGATCTGGGATCCTCGAGCGGGCGCACGCGCATCATTCGAAGGGCCTACTTCGAAGACGCAGCATACGTGCCGTTGCTCGATCGTGCCTACGAGCTGTGGCGCGAGCTCGAAGAGCGCTCGCAGACGGCGCTGCTCGATCTCTTCGGCGTCTTGGTCGCGGGGAGCGCTGACGCGCCTGCGCTCTCGGGCACGGCGCGCGCAGCCGCACAGCACGGCATCCCGGTCGAGCATCTCGACAACAAGGCGCTGCGCGCACGCTTTCCGCTCCTGGCTTTCCACGCCGATGAGTCCGGCGTCTTCGAGCCCGAGGCGGGCGTCGTCTTTCCCGAACGCGCAATCGCCGCACACCTGAGCCTCGCACGCACGCATGGCGCGCACATCTACGACCGCGCGCGCGTGCGCAGCGTCGAGCGCGCCGCCGGCGGCGTGCGCATCGATTTTCACGACGGCGACGCGGTCGAGGCCGCGCGTATCGCGATCTGCGCGGGCCCTTGGAGCGGCGAGCTGCTCGCCCATCTTCACCTGCCGCTGCGCGTGCAGCGCAACGTGCAATACTGGTTTGCTCCCGCTTCGCAATCCTGGGGCCCGGACGCACTGCCCGCATTCCTTTTCGAACGCGAGGATTTACCGGTCCCGCTCTACGCGATACCCGATCTCGGCGACGGCTTCAAGATCGCGTTTCACGGATTGGGTGAGGAGACCGCGCCGGACCGGCTCGAGCGCGGCGTACACGCAAACGAGATCGCGGAGATGCAGCGCACGCTCGCCGCGCTGCTGCCGGGCAGCGACGCCAAGCTCGTCGCGTCGAAGGCGTGTATGTACACGATGACGCCGGACGCGAACTTCGCGATCGGACGCGATCCCGCAAACGAGAACGCCGTCATCGCTTGCGGATTTTCCGGGCACGGATTCAAGTTCACGCCCGTGATCGGTGAGATCGTCGCACAGATGCTCGCCGGCGAGGAGCCCGCCTTCGACATCGGCTTCTTGCGGCTCGAGCGCTTTACGTCCGGTACGTGAATCCTTGAATGAATGCCGAACCCGTACTGCTGTCACCCCACACGACCCAAATCGTACCGCTGCGCGGGTCGATGCCGATCGTATGCACGCCCGCTGCGATCTTTGAATCGTCGAGCAATTTCGGATCGCTCGTGCCGTCGTAGGAGTAGAGCGTGATGCCTCCGCCGGCGCAGGCAATCCACTGGTGCGTGGGTTCCCAGGCACATTGATCGACGTGCTCGGGCAGGTTCACCTGGTGCAGCAGTTTGCCCGAGCGATCGTACACCGCCAGCACGTTGTTCTCACCCGCGTCGATGAGCTGGCGCTGATCGGCGTCGTACTGCAACGGATGATCGTTCTTGAGCTGCGGCGTGGGTATGAGGCGCCGCACCTTCAGCGTCTTGGGATCGATCACCGCGATCTCGTTATCGGTTGCGATGTTTTGATAGACGTCGTGCGTCTGCGGGTCGATTTGCAGGTATTCGAGATGATGTCCCGGCAGCGTCACCGTCGCGATCTGCCGGAAGCTCTTCACGTCGATCACGAAGACGCGGTTGCCGTTGTCTTCGTCGGCGTAGATGCGGCCGAGGTCGGGATCGTAGGCGATCGCGTCGACCGGCCCGTCGACGATCGCGGTTCGCACGATCTGCTGCGAATCCGGGTCGACCTCGCTCACGCTGCTCGAATCGCCGTTGCCGGTGTAGACATGGCCGGTCGCCGGATCGACTGCAAGGCCGTGCATCGGTCCGACCGGCACGACGCCGATCACGTTGCCCGTGTCCGCGTCGGCGATCAGCAGTCCGCCGCCGCCCGGATGCGCCGCGTAGACGCGATCCCGGGCCGAGTCGATCGCGATGTAATCGAATCCTCCGCCGGGCGAGACCGCAACGGGCTGCGTCACTGCGACGATCGGCATGCTTCAGCGCTCCTCGTCGTGGAAGGTCCCGCGCTTCGCGCTGCGGTCGAGCTCGAGGTCTTCCAAGTAGTAATAGACGATCTTACGGTCGTCGAACCCAACCTTCGCCAGCTCGCGTCCGTCGATCTCGACGACTTCGTGAATGTGTCCCTCGCGCCCGGCGTATTTGTAGTTGACCTCCGAGTATCCGGGGTCACCCGCCTTGGGCCGGGGGATCGCCTTGATGCCGCGGAGCGGGGTGTTGTGACGGTGCATAGCGTAGTACTTCGCCCCATGATCATCACGTACCGTGGCAAGACCCCGAAAATCCACCCGAGCGCGTTCATAGCGCCTACCGCGGTCCTCATCGGCGACGTCGAAGTCGGCGAGGAATCGAGCATTTGGTTTGGGACCGTGCTGCGCGGCGACAACGGCCCGATCCGCATCGGCAAGCGCACGTCGGTACAAGATAATGCCGTGCTGCACGTAACGACGCTGACGCAGATCGACGACGACGTCACGATCGGCCACGCCGCCGTGATGGAGGATTGTCACGTCAAACGCGGCGCGCTGATCGGCAGCAATGCCGTGCTGCTCAACTACTGCGTGATCGGCGAGGGATCGCTGATCGCAGCGGGGAGCGTCGTCGGCGAACGCGTCGAGATCCCCGACCACGTTCTTGCCGCCGGCGTGCCCGCGAAAGTGAAGAAACCCATCGAAGGTGAGGCCGCGCGCTGGCTCGAGGTCGCGGCCGAAGAGTACGTCCACCTCTCGCGCGCCTACATTGCCGAGGGGATACATGCCCAGCGTCCGTGAGACGTTCGCGCGCTTCATCGAGAACGAAGGGCACCGCGTCGACTCCACGCCCGTCGACCCCGAATCGGGAATAAGCGAGCTCCTCTTCCGCACGCGCGGCCAGGTCTTCTCGGTCACGACCAACGAGCACGACGGCGGGTTGCTCAGCATTTCGACCGCCTACGAGATTCCCGAATGGGCTCGCGAACGCAGCCAAAATGCCGACGCGCTCGACCGCGTTCGCGCCGACCACGACAATATCGGCTTCACGCTCGCCCACGACGGCAGTCTCTTCGTCGCGACGCTCGACGAGAAGGCCGCCTCGACGCAAGATCTGATGCTCGTGTTTTGGTCGCTGATCGCGCGGCTGCGCGAAGCCGGCACGCAGGCAATCGAAGACATCGTCGACCGTACCGAGAGCAAAGTTGCGGCAGAGAAATTCATCAACTCGTTCATGGCGGGGGATCAGTGAGCGATCCGCTCAAGCCCCTCGAACACGCGCTCGAGGACGAGGGTCTCTTCTTCTCCCGCGACGACGACGAAGACGCCTATCGCGTCGCGTTCAAGAGCGAAGGCGACCGCTATTTCGTGGTCGCCTATCGTGACGATCCGACCTTCGTGATGATCGGATCGGGCTGGGCGCTGCCGGCCGGCGTCGATCCCGTCGACGCGATCGACGTGGCCAATCGCCTCAACGTGCGCAAAAAGTTCGTGAAGACCGCGCTTTGGCAAGAAGAGAACGACGTGCTCTTTACCGTCGAGCTCTGCGTGCGCACCGCCGAAGAGATTCGCCCGCACTTCGGGCGCCTGCTCAACGTGCTGCGCGATTCAGCGGTCGAATTCTTCGAGCAATTACGCGAAGAACGCTAAGGCGGCGGGAAATGGCTCTCGTCCGCGTAGGGGACGAAAAGCGTGTACTCTTTCTGGAAGCGCAGATTCACCGTGCCGGTCGGACCGTTGCGATGCTTGGCGATGATGAACTCGGTCTTGTCGGGTTCCGGCCCTTCGGGATTGTAGTAGCCATCGCGGAACAAGAAGGCAACGAGGTCGGATTCCTGTTCGATCGATCCCGAATCGCGTAGGTCGGCGAGCATCGGACGCTTGTCGTTACGCGATTCGACGCCGCGGTTCAGCTGCGCGAGTGCGATGATCGGTACGCCCAAATCCTTGGCCGTAACTTTGAGCGTGCGGCAAATCTCGGAGAGCTCTTCGTTGCGATTCATGTTCTTCTGCATCACGTTGGGCCGCAGGAGCTGCAGATAATCGATAAAGACCGCACCGAGGCCGCCGGTCGATTTGAGACGCCGGCAGCGGCTGCGTACTTCGGTTACCGAGAGGCCGCCCGTGTCGTCGAGATAGATCGAGAGCTCATTGAGGCTGCCCATCGCGCGCGAGATGTCTTCCCACTGATGCGACTTGATGTTACCGCGGCGCAGATCGTGCATCGAGAGCTGCGCCTCGGAGCAGATCAAACGCTGAATCAGCTCGTTGTTCGACATTTCGAGCGAAAAGAACGCGATTGGCTCTTTCGACTCGCGTGCCGCCGCGACGGCGGCGTTGAGCGCGAACGAGGTTTTACCCATGCCCGGACGGGCCGCGACGATGACGAAGTTGCCGGGTTGGAACCCTGTCGTCATGTGGTCGATGTCGCGGAAACCGGAGGTAACGCCCGTGCGGTCGCCGCGCGCGTGGAAGAGGCGGTCGATGTGCTCGAAGGCGTCCTTCATCAAAGTATTGATCGCGGTGAAGGCCCCGTTCATCGTCCGCTCGCCGATCGAGTACACCATCTGCTCGGAACGATCGAGCGCCGCGTCGACGTCCTCTTCGGCCTCGTAGCCTAGCTGCGTGATCTGGGTGCCCGCGTGTATGAGCGCGCGCAGCGTCGCCTTCTCGCGCACGATCGTCGCGTAGTATTTTGCCGACGCCGCCGTCTGCACGGTGTCCATCAGCGAGCTCAGATAGGAGAGACCGCCGACCTTTTCGAGCTGATCGCGCGTGCGCAGCGCCTCGGCGACCGAGATCTTGTCGAGTGGTTCACCCCGATAGAAGAGATCGTAGAGCACGGCGAAGATCGTCTCGTGCACGTGCGCGTAAAAATCCGCCGGACGCACGATCTCGCCCACCACGCCCATGATCTCACGGTCGACGAGAACCGATCCGATGAGCGCCATCTCGGCTTCGAGGTTGTGAGGCGGTATGCGGTCGATCGAACCGCCGTGAATATGCGAAACGCTCACGTCCGGCTCTTGCGACGCGCGCCTTGTGAGCGACCTTTTGAATAAGTGTGCGAACGATTGGTGGATAACTTGTGGAGGCGCAGTGCACGAAGCGCCTGATCGACCGTCCCGACCGGGAAGACCTCGAGCCCGGAGAGCGCAGCGTTGACTTCGCGTACGTTTTCCTTGGGCAGGATCATCGCGCGCATACCCGCCTGGCGCGCCGCGTACAGCTTTTCGACCACGCCTCCCACTGCGCGAATCTTGCCCTGAATCGAGAGCTCGCCGGTGATCGCGACGTCTTGCGGGAGCGGCGTCTTGGTGATCGCCGAGTAGAGCGCGAGGAAGATCGCCAAGCCCGCCGAGGGGCCGTCGATGTTACCGCCGCCGACCACGTTGATGTGCAAATCGTAATCCGAGACGTCGATGCCGGTCTGCGCGCGCAGCACGCTCGTGGCGTTGAAGACCGAATCCTTGGCCATGGATCCGGCCGTATCGTTGAAGCGGATCGTGCCTTTACCCGTTTGCGAGGCGGGGAACGCGACCGCTTCGATCTCGATGATGCTTCCGAGATAGTCGTGGACGCCCAGACCAAAGGTTTTGCCGATCTCGCGCGAGCTGCGCGCGCGGACGAGCGTATGCGGAACGAGCCGGCTGGTCTGCACCACCACGTTGACGTCGTCTTCGGTGATCGTGACCGGCGCCTTGCTCCGCTTGGGATCGACGCGATAGAGTGCCTGACCGTACGCGTCGGCGACGATCTGCACCGCTTTGCGGCCTTCGATCGTATAGGAGGCGATCAGCCGCGGTACGCCGCGCGCCGCCTTCGCGTCGAGGCGTTTGATTGCGCCCAGCACGATCGAGACGACTTGATGCTGCGTCAGCGGCGAAAAGAAAATCTCCGACGCGCGCGAGCGAATCGCCGGATCGATCTCCTCGGGCTCGCGTGTCGTCGCGCCGATCAACACGAAATCCGCCGGCGCGCCTTCTTTGAAGAGGCGCTTGACGTATGCGGGAACGTTCGGCGCGGTCTCGTCGTAATACGAGGACTCGAAGTTGACGCGTTTGTCTTCCAGGACTTTGAGCAGGCGCGTTTGCAGCAGCGGATCGAGCTCGCCGATCTCGTCGATGAAGAGCACGCCGCCGTGGGCGCGCGTCACGAGGCCCAGCTTGGGCTCGGGCACACCGGCCGCGGCAAACTCGCTGCGGCTGCCTTGATAGATCGGATCGTGCACGCTTCCCAGCAGCGGATTGGTCGTCTCGCGCGGATCCCAGCGCAACGTCGTACCGCTGGTCTCGACGAACGGGGCGTCTTTTGCAAAAGGCGTATATGCGCGCGTTTTCGCAAGCTCCAATACCAGCCGTGCCGCGGTCGTTTTGCCCACGCCCGGCGGGCCGTAGAGAATCACGTGCTGCGGATAGGGCGAACTGATCTTGGCGAGCAGCGCTTTGATCGCGCTCTCTTGGCCGACGATCTCCGAGAGCTTTTGCGGCCGCAGCTGCTGCAGGGCCGATGCCGCGAGCGTGCGCTGAGATAGCGCTTCGAGTTCTTCGAGCTTCGCCTGGGTCGCCGGTGTCTCCGGTCCCGCGTCCTCGCGCAACGCCTCGAGCTTGAGGTCGTTGAGGTACTCCTGATGACGCGCGTTCATCTTCTCGGAGACCTTCTTGTCGATCGCGTCGCCGACGCTTTTCTGCGCCAGCAGATCGGCCATCGCCTCTTCGATGCGTTCGATCGTTTTGCGCTGCTGCACGCGCGTCGTTGTGCGCTCGACGGTCGGGTCTTCGAAGACCAGCCGTTCGAGCGCGCAAAGACGATCGGGCAGACTCTGCGAGCGCATCATCTTGAGCGCGCTCACTTTGCCGGCGCGCAATACGAGCTTTTCTTGCCCGATTGCGCCGGCAAGCATCTGATAGAGCGCGGTGACGTGCCGGTTCAGCTCGTCTTCAACGCCGAATTTGCGCCGTCTAAGAAGAGACGACATTGATCGTCGCCTTCGCGACGACGTTGCGATGGAGCTTTATCTCCACCGGATACGATCCCAGCGCCTTGATCTGACTCTTGATCTCGATCTTGTGCTTGTCGACGTCGACCGCGAGTTTATTCGCGATCGCGTCGGCGACGTCGGCGTTGGTGACGGCGCCGAAGAGCTTGCCGTTCCCGCCGGCCTTCGCCTTGACGTCGAGTTGCGTGCTCTCGATCTTGGTCGCGAGTTCCTTGGCGTCCGCAAGAGTCTGCGCTTCGCGCTTCTCCTGCGCGCGCTTCTGATCGGCGTGCGCGGCAAGCGCGCCTTTGTTCGCCTCGGACGCGAGATTACGCGGCAACAAGAAGTTACGCGCGTAGCCCTCGGCGACGTCGACGACGTCGCCCTTCTTCCCGAGCGCTTTGACGTCGCTCAGAAGAATGAGTTTCATCTGCCAAACCCCGTGTGGTTATTCGGAAACGTAGGGAAGAAACGCTATGACCCGGGCGCGCTTGACCGCGGTCGTGAGGAGACGCTGGTGCTTGGCGCAGTTGCCCGAGATACGGCGCGGAACGATCTTACCGCGCTCGGAGACGTATTTCTTCAAACGGTTGACATCGCGATAGCTGATGTCGAGCGCCTTGTCGGCGCAGAAATTGCACGATTTGCGCTTGGGGCGGCGATCTTTCACCGCGCGCTTCGTCTTGGTGGCCACGTCAGTTGTCCTTTCGACTAGGTGGTTGAAAACGCGCCCCTGGAGGCTCGCGCCCCACAGGAAGACGTTCTAGTCAAGTGACCCGGCAATCCGGGCCACTACCGGCCGCCGCGAGGGCGCCGGACGGCACATCTTACCATGCCGGCTTCACTCGTCAAAGCGCCTTTGCTACCACGCGAACATACGTTCGCTTTTCGCCTAGTGGACCCCTGTCACGCTCACCCCGTTCGCCGCGTGGCCGTTTCCGTTTCCGTTTGCGTAGGCCAGGCCGCTGGTCACGCCGGTCGTCACACCCACACCCGGAATCGGGTCGACGCCGTGGATCGCGAGGTCGCCTGCCTCCATGTCGTCGGAGGTCACCCGCAGCGGGATGACGAGGCTGATGAGCTTGAGGATGACGAACGTGCCGACGACGTTGAGTGCGATGATGAAAGCCGCCGCCTCGAGCTGATGCACGAACTGCATCGGGTTGCCGTACCACCAACCCTGTACCGAGGACGACGCACCGTTCTTACCGGCAGCCGGGTTCGCGACGTATTCGAGCATCTTCGGGTCGGCCGCGATACCGGCCATGAGTCCGCCGACCAAGCCGGCAACGCCGTGCGTGTGCAGCACCGAGAACGTGTCGTCGACCTTTTTGAGCACCTGCCACTTGCCCAGATAGTTCAGCGTCAGCCACGGAATGATCGTCACCGCACCGACGGCGATCGCGCCGTAGCCGTTGACGAAGCCCGCGCACGGCGTAATCGCGACCAGACCGGCGATCATGCCGTTGATCATCGAAACCGCGTTCGGCTTTCCGGTCGCGAACATGTCGGCGACCAGCCAGACGAGCAGCGCCGTCGCGGTCGCGAGATTGGTGTTGAGCACCGCCGCCGCCGCGTCGGCATTCGCAAAGTAGGGATCGCCGCCGTTGAAACCGTTCCAGCCCAACCATAAGATGCCCGCGCCGGCAAAAGCCATGATGAGATTGTTCGGCTCGAAGTCACGCTGATCGGCGAGCAAGCGCGGACCAACCACCGCCGCCGCGACGAAGCCCGACACGCCGGCCGCCAAGTGAATGACGTACCCGCCCGAGTAATCGACGGCGCCCAACTGCGCGAGCCAGCCGCCGCCCCACAGCGAGAACGCACCGATGGTGTAGACGAACACGTTCCACAACGGCACGAAGAGCATCCACGCCTTGAAGTTCATGCGCCCGAAAACCGAGCCCGCGATCAGAATCGGCGTGATCGCTGCGAAGACGAACTGGAAATAGATCATCGTCGAGCCCGAGAAATGCAAATCGGGCAGCGTGCTCGCGGCGAGCGGCACGACCGATTGGCCGAGCTCGTAGAACGGCGAGAGCGCAGGCCCCGGAACGCCGATGATCGCCGAGAGAATTCCCGGACCGAGCTTCCACGCGTTTCCGAAGCTCATGTTGTAGCTGAGCAGCGTCCAGGCGAGCAGCACGACGGCAAACGCGTAGAAGACCATCACGGCCGAATTGAGCGCCCACTTCTTCTTCACGAGCCCTGCGTAGAGAATCGCAAGTCCCGGGATGCTCTGCATTCCAACGAAGGTCGCAGCCGTCAGCTGCCACGCGGTATCACCCGAGTTGAGCCACTGCGGCGCGGCGGCGTACGGGTTGACGTCGGCTAGTACAAACATGAGGAGCAGTTATGTCTAACTGCTCCCGGCGGCTTTATACAGAAGGCAAATCCGAGGGGTCTGTTTTAGGCCAGATCGTGAAAACCCGGCCCGCTCGCGCCTAGAAGAGATTCCAGAGGTACTGGTTGTAGACTTCGTGGTGGAACTGCACCTCGGGCGCCTTGACAAAGGTGCCGAGGGCGCGCGGGCAGCGATCGGCCGCGGCTGCTTTGAGGTCGGCGTAGCGGCCTTTGACGTCGGCGCCCAGCAGCGCCGTCGTCCATGACGACTCGCGGAACGCGGCGAGCGCGTCGTAAATGTTGTCGGGCAGGTAGCGTTCGGCTTGCCGCAGGTTGGGCGTGTTCGCGATCGCGCCTTCGAGGCCGGTCTTGAACACGGCGAGCATCACCATATAGGGATTCGCGTCCGGCGCGACCGAGCGCACTTCGATGCGCACGCTGCGTTCGTTGCCGATCGGGAAGCGAACCATCGAACCGCGATCGACGGCCGACGCCTTGATCTGATTGGGCGCTTCGAAGTGCGGATCCAGGCGGCGGTAGGCGTTGACCGACGAGTTGAGCATCAGGCAAATGTCGAGGCCGGCGCTCAGAATGCGGTCGGTGAACTGCAGCGCGAGCGGGCTGAGCTTTTCGTCGGCGTTCGGATCCCAGAAGAGATTCTTGCCGTCCTTGCTCACCGAGACGTTGGTGTGCATGCCGTTGCCGTTGACGCCGACGACCGGCTTGGGCAGAAAACTCGCGGTCATGCCCATCCCGGTAGCCACCTGACGGCAGATCAGCTTGTAGAGCGTGATCGTGTCGGCCGCTGCGACGGCCTCGCCGTAGTTGTAGTTGATCTCGAACTGCGACGGCGCGACTTCGGGGTGATCCTTTTCGTTCTCGAACCCCATCGCGCGCTGCACCTCTGCGACGGTGTCGATGAAGCTGCGCAGCGGGTCGCCCGGAAGCGAGTGATAGTAGCCGCCGGTGTTGACGTAATCGAATCTCCCGGTTTCGTGGAAGCGCTGCTCGGCATCGATACCATCGAAGAGGAAGCCTTCGATTTCATTGGCAGCGTTGAGCGTGTAGCCGCTCTTGGCAAAATGATCGTTGGAAAGCTTCTTGAGGGCGCCGCGGATGTCGGCTGCAAACGGGCTTCCGTCGCGATTGAGCACGTCGCCGAAGACCAGCACTTTGCCCGGCCCGAAAACGTCGGCCGGCGCCCAGTAGAACGCGGGCCAGTCGATGCTCAGCCGCAGATCGCTCTCGCGCTGCGCGGTAAAGCCGCGAATCGAGGAGCCGTCGAAGGTCAGATTGTCGTACGACTTGAGCAAGAACTTCTTGTCGTAGTCGAGCATGTGCAGGCGCCCTTCGAGGTCGGAGAAGAGCACCGTGACCGCTTTGATCCGCGTTTCGTTGGCGAGATAGCTGAGCCGCTGTTCCTTGACTTTTTCGATCGGCTCGCGATTCTTTCGCTGCAGCTTAGCGGCCAAGTTGAGTTCTTCGAGCTCCCTGTACGGCAACTCGAGGAAATCACGCATCTCGGGCATTTCTCGTTACTCCTTAGACCTGGTGGCGGCGCTTGCGGGAGGAATAGGCTCGACGGTTTGGCGCAAAGGCCGCGCGACCTCCCAGGGCGGCTAAGTCCCTCCGCGCGGGCGGTCGATACCACCATCAGTGGAGTCCATTGTCACCAGCCGGCCGGCGCTCGAGTTCATGCTCGCTCCGCGCAGTACGGCGGATTTCTTCCAGCGCAACTTCGAGAAGCAGCCGTTGCACGTCGAGCGCAACGATCCGGCGTACTTTGCCGGGGTCTACGGCGCCGGCGACGTCGAAGACTCGCTCGTCGTCGGGGCGCGCGAAGCTGAGAACTTCGCGCTCGTCAAGGCGGGCGCCGGCGAGGTCGCCGAGGAGGACTTCACCTACGAGCGCCCGAGCATCCGCTGGCGCCTGACCGGCAAGGGCCCGCGGCGCTGGGTCGACGCGCGCAAGGTGATCTCGTACTTCGCCGACGGCTACACGCTCATCATCAAAGACGCGGCACTCTTCAGCGCGCGCCTGCAGCGTTTTTGCAATTACCTGCAGCGCGACCTGATGGCCTTCGCGCAGCCCAACGTCTACTTCACGCCGCCGAGCGCCCAAGGTTTTCAGGTCCACCACGACACGCACGACACGCTTATCGCGCAGATCGTCGGCGAGAAAGTCTGGCGCATCTACGAACCGATCATCCAGCTTCCGCTCGAGTCGCAGCCGTTTCACAGCGGGACCAAGGTCGAAGGTCTCAAGCTGCTCGACGAAGTGCGGCTGCGCGCGGGCGATACGCTCTACATTCCGCGCGGCTTCCCGCACGAAGCGAAAACATCGGAGAGTGAATCGCTGCACGTGACCTTCGCCCTCTCGCCGGTGCGCGTCACCGACGTCATGGACCTCGCGCTTCGCATCGCGGGCGACCAAGACGTCGAACTGCGCCACGCGCTGCCGCCGGCGGTGCTCGCGCGCGACGACCTCGCGACGAAGCTGGGCGAGTTTTTCGAATCCCGCCTCGCGCAGACGTTCGAGACGCCGCGCATGCAAGTCGCCGTCGACATCGCGCTCAACGAACTCTTCCGCCTCACGCGCCCCAACGCCAACGGCGCGTTCGAGCAGGCACTGCACACGTTTGACATCAAGCCGACGTCGCGCGTGCGCATCGACGAGACCGTGCCGTACATGCTGCGTCAGCGCGGCGAGGGTGTCGAACTGCTGATAGCCGGAAAGGTGGTCGCCTTTCCGCCGGTCTGTCACGCGGCGTTCGAGCGTTTGCAAAAAGGAGCCACGACCGCACAAGAGATGGATCCGGCGCTCTCCCCGGCGCACCGCGATCTGCTGATCAAACTGCTCGTGCTCGAAGGCCTGGTCGTTATCGAGTAGCTTCCGCGAACATCTCGCGAAGCTTGTATTTCTGTATCTTTCCGGTGACCGTCATCGGAAAGGCCTCGATGAAACGAACGTAGTGCGGCACCTTGAAGTGCGCGATCTTGCCCGTGCAATAGGCCTTGATTTCCTCGGCCGTCGCATCCGCGCCGTCATGCAAGATGATCCACGCACAAAGTTGTTCGCCGAACATCTCGTCGGGTACGCCGACCACGCTCACGTCGCGAATCGCCGGATGCGTGAAGAGAAATTCTTCGACCTCGCGGGGATAGATGTTCTCGCCCCCGCGAATGACCATATCTTTCACGCGGCCCGAGATCGTTACGTAGCCCTCATCGTCCATGATCGCGATATCGCCGGTGTGCATGTAGCGCGCCGCGTCGATCGCCGCAGCCGTGTTCTCCGGATCGTTCCAGTACCCGAGCATCACCAGATAACCGCGCGTGCAAAGTTCGCCGGGTACGCCGCGCGGCACGATCCGCCCGTGTTCGTCGACGATCTTCACCTCGACGTGCGGGTGTACGCGGCCCACGGTCGCCACGCGCTTCTCGACCGGATCGTCGACGGCACTTTGGAACGACACCGGCGAGGTCTCGGTCATGCCGTAGCAGATCGTCACCCCCTCCATGTGCATCTCGGTGCGCACGCGCTTCATGACTTCGACCGGACAGGTCGCGCCGGCCATGATGCCGGTGCGCAGCGTGGACAAGTCGTACGACGAGAAATCCGGCAGCGCGAGTTCGGCGATGAACATCGTCGGCACGCCGTAGAGCGAGGTACACCGCTCCGCCGCGACGGCCGCGAGCGTTGCTTGCGGATCGAATGCCGGCGCCGGGATCACGATCGCTGCACCGTGCGTGACGCAGGCGAGATTGCCCAGCACCATACCGAAGCAATGATAGAACGGAACGGGTATGCAGACGCGGTCGACGCTGGTGTAGCGGCAACCCTCGCCGACGAAGTAGCCGTTGTTGAGGATGTTGTGATGCGAAAGGGTCGCGCCCTTGGGGAAGCCGGTCGTGCCTGAAGTATATTGAATGTTGATCGCTTCGTCGAATTGCGTGAGCCGCTGGCGCAGCGCAAGGTCGTCGGTGCTCACGCGCGCCGCGAGCCAGCTGAGATCTTCCCAACGCAGATCGCCGCCCGGCCGCATCTCGCCCAGCGCGACCACCGTTCGCAACTCGGGCAATCGGGCGCGCACCTCTTCGACCATACCGATATAGTCGCTAGTCTTGTATTGCGTCTGCGCGAGCAGCACGCTCACGCCGCTCTGGCGCAGCACGTACTCGACCTCGCTCGTACGATAGGCGGGATTCACGTTGACGAGAATCGCGCCGATCTTCGCGGTGGCGAATTGCGCGATCGTCCATTCGAGGTTGTTGGTCGACCAAATTCCGACCCGTTCGCCGTGCCGCACGCCAAGCGCGATCAGTCCGCGCGCGATCTCGTTACAGGCGCGCGCAAACTGCGCGTAGGTAAGCCGCGTCGCTTGATGGACGCTGACTACCGCGTCACGATCCGGGTGCTCGCGGGCGATGCGATCGAGGAGGTCGCCGATCGTTTCCCCGATCAACGCAACCCCGCTTGCGCCGTGTGTATAGCTGCTCATCCGCTAGACCGGCTCTTCGTTATTCCGGGAACGTGAACCCGCCCCGGGGCTTGGCGATGAGAATACCCGATGACGTAGGCAAACTTGTTGCCGTCTACGTCGAGAATCGTCGAAATCGGCGCGAATCCGGCTCGCGCGACGGGGTCGTTCGGGTCGGTCGCGATGAGCGTTCCGGGTCGATAGCAGAGCGGATTGCCGATGTTGTCGATCCATTGCAGTCCGCTTCCGGTGAGATAAAAGCGCGCGTAGGAGTCGGAGTCGTACCATTCGGGATGGATATTGAAGCAGATGCGCGCGTATCCGGTGCGCAGCGCGAGCAGATCGTCGAAGAGCGCGTGCGTTCCCGACGCCCACGCGTTCGAGTTCCGATGGACGTACTGCGTGAAGTAGAAGCGTGCAAAGAGCACGACCGATGCGGTAACCGATACGGCGAACGCCGCCGCCAGCACGAAATCGAGCGCCGCGCCGAACCGTCGCCAGCGGATTGCACGCGCTCCATCGAACAGCACCATCAAACCCATCGCTGCGAGCAAACAGAAGACGGGCGCACCGGCTAGCGTGCGCGGCGCATTCGGCGCGCCGTCGTTGGTCAACGCGCCTCCGAGCGGATAAGCAGCGAGCCATAGCCATACCCAAAACGCCAGCGCCCGGCTGCGCACGTACGCGAAGGTCGCGAAGATCCCGATCGCGGCCAGCGGAATGACCCACCAGTAGAAAGCGCCGAAACCGTTGAGATAGCGCCAGGTAGTGCCCGACTGCGGATCGCCGGTCGTCACCAGGTACGACCAGCGAAAGTGCGAGAGATAATTGAGCGTGAACGTCCGCAGCGACGCGAGCGAGACGCCATGGCCGAACGTCGCCATGCCGATCGTGCGTCCGAACGTCTGCCCGTCGAAGAACCACATTCGCAGCGCCGGCATTGCAACGAGAAACCATAGCGCCGCCGCGGCAAACGTCCGGCTCGCACGCTCCCACGACCGCTCGCGCAGGAGATAGATCGCGAGCAGCGGCCCGCCGAGCACGAGCGCGTAGAACCAGCCGGCCATGTACGTGTACGCCGTCAGCGCGAAGAGGAACGCAGCGCCGAACAGCCGCAGCGGTGTACTCTCTCTGATCGCGAGCAGCATGCAGTAGATGCCGCCCAGTAAGAACGGCAGCTCGCACGACGGTTCCCACGCGGTTCGCGAGAACTGCACGAAGATCGGAGCGACCGCCTGCACGAGCGCGGCGAGCAGCGCGATACTCTCACGCTGCGTGAGTTCGCGTGCGATAGCGTAGACGAGCAGAATCGAGATGAGGCCGAAAAGCGCGGCCGGCAAGCGCAGACCGAACGGGGTTTTGCCGAAGATCAGGCTCGAGGCATATCCGGCAACCGCGTAGACCGGCGGATTCCGAACGAAGCGCGCATAGAGAAACGGCTCGAGCGATCCGTCGACGTCGTGTCCGGTCGTGACGATGCTGCGGGCGGAATTATAGAGATCGATTTCGTCGACGACCAGCTCGGTCGGAACGCTCGAAAGATGAAAGAACCGAAGGAAGCCGCCGAGCAGCAGGATGAGGACGATTCCCCGCATGGGCCGCGCTTTTTCGCGTGCGCCGCGGGCGCGCCTTCAAAGCGTTTTCCAAGGCTGATGGCGCACGCTTGAGACGCTTCGAGCGGGAGGACATCGTGCAACGCGCATCATTACCAGGCGAGATTTTCGGCTACATCGTGTGCTTGATAGCCGTCGCCGTTTTCTTCATGAGCATCGCCGGAATCGTCAACAACGCGTTTGCGGTGGTCAATCCCACCGCGGGGCCGCGAATCATCGCTACGCGTGCGCTCTCGGTCCCCGGCGGCAAGGGCCCCTTCTTCTTCCGAGCGTTCGGGCGCCGCGATCGCGGAGGCCCCCAGGCGGTTACGCCGCCGCCCGAACAGCTCGCAGGCATCGCGGGTAACGCTCGCTTCGACGCGGCGAAACGCCTCGTTCTCGCTATCGTGATGCTGATCGTCTCGGTGCTGGTCTTTCGCCGGACCTTCGCATGGCTCAATCCGGCGGGAACTGGCTGAACGAGCGCCAATGCTCACCGCCCGGAGGTGCGATCATGCTAACAGACGTCAAGGCGGTTGAGGAAAAGGTTCGCAAGGAGATGCAAGACGGCGCTGTCACGCCGTACTACTCATTACCGCTAGAGAAAGTGTACAACGTGCTCAACGGTGCGTTGGCCTCGGAGATCATCTGCGTACTGAGATACAAGCAGCATTACTACATGACCACCTCCATCCACCAAGAGCAACTCCAATCGCTTTTCAAAGAGCATTGGGAGGATGAAGAGGGCCATCTCCAACGCATCGCCGAGCGCATCAAGCAGCTCGGCGGTGTGCCAAATCTCGATCCGAACGGGATCGCCTCGCGGGCGTTCTCGAAGTTCGAGAGCGGGCACACGCTGGCGGACCTTCTGCGCGAGGACCTGCTCGCCGAACGCGTCGTCATCAAGATGTATGGCGACATCGTCGAGTTCTTTGGCACCGCGGATCCGGTCAGCCGGCGGCTCTTCGAAGAGCTGCTCAAGGACGAGGAAGATCACGCCGACGAGATTGCCGATCTGCTCTATGCGGTCGACCCCGAGACCGGCAAAACCGTCGAACAATTCAAGGGTTTCGGCCTATGACACAACGACATCGCGCGGCGCGGTTCGCCGCGGCCTTCGTCCTGAGCGTGCTCTGCGCCGGCGCCGCAGCCGACGCGACGTTGCAGACGGTCATCGCGCAACACGTCGTCGTACCAAACGACAACGTCGATAATTGCGTCGCGAAGGCGCGAGACGCGCTGACCACCGTCATGCAGAACGCCAACGAGACCGATCCGGGTTCGGGTCAGTGGGTCGGCGTCGACCACCCGCCGAACGGCGCCGCGGATGCGTTCGCGGTAATCGAATGTCACCCGATCGACGGCGGCGGCTATTCCGCCAGCTTCACGTGCTCGGCGCAGACCCCGACCTACGCAGACGGTGCGGCCGGTTTGTGCACGAAGCTCGTCGCGGCTTTCAGCGCCCCCGCTCCCTCGCCGTCGCCGGCCAGCGGAGCTACGCCATGAGAGCGGCGGTGAAGCGCGCACGGCTTTTCGCCGGCTTTCTCGCTGCCGTACTTCTGATCACGATTGCCGTCGCACCCGCTTCGGTCGACATCGCGACCGGTATCCGCCACGTCGTACCGACCGGAACGATGGATGAATGCGGGACAAAGGCCAGAGCTGCGCTCGGCACCTATCTGCAAAACGTAAGTGAACCGTCGCCGGGTGAATTCATGGCGACCGGACCGATCGGGCCGGGCGTTTCATCGGATACGACCTCCGCCGGCACGATTCACTGCTTTGCATACGGCAGCGGATACGTCGTCACGTTCACCTGCACTGCCGAGGCGCCGAACAACCCGTACGATGCGAATTCGCTCTGCCAGGACCTGCTCGCGAATTTCGAGGGCAAGCCGCAGACCGCGCTTGCAACGCCGACCCCGCCGCCCAGCGGCTGCACCACCGCGACGCTCGTGGGCACCTGGGTATCCAACGACAGCAAGCTCACGCTCACGATGACCGCCGACGGCCAACTCACCGACAACGAAGACGTCACCGGCAGCTGGGTGCTCAGCGGACTCAGCGTCAAGCTCACGTACTACGGTTATCACAACCTCACGCTATCGCCCGACGGCAAGCATCTCTCGGGAAGCGGCTACAGCCTCACCCGGCGCTGCTAGAACCTCGCGCGATCGCGCGCTCGACCAGCGCAGCGTCGATCGCATCGAGATTCGCGACGATCTCGCTTGCCGAGGCGAGCGCGCCCGGCGTGGGCGGAAACTCGCGATTGGGAACGGCGATCACCGCTAATCCGGCGGCACGCGCAGAGAGAATGCCGTTGGTTGAATCTTCGACTGCGGCGCTTACCCGAGGATCCGCATGCGCGATCTCCAGTGCGCGTAGATAGACGTCCGGCGCGGGCTTACCGCGCGTGACCTCGTCGGCGGAGACGACGACGCGAAAGTAGCGCTCCCACCCGGTCTTCGCGAGCACGGTTTCGGCAACGATCCGCGATGCCGACGTTGCAATCGCGAGCGGATACGAAAGCGCAAGCCGTTCGAGCACGCGCTGCGCGCCCGGCAACACCGGAATGTCTTCACGAAGGCGCTGCGCTACGAGCAGTGCGACGTCCCGTGCGATCTCTTCGGGCGCAAGCGGGACGCCGAGATCGTCGTGGATGTAGCGCGCCCACTCCGTCGTGCGCATCCCGATCATCGTCGATTGCGCGCCGTCATGCCAGCGGCCCCCGTGCGTGAGAACGAATGCGCGGCGTACGTCGCGCCAGACCTGCTCGCTCTCGATGAGCGTGCCGTCGAGATCGAAGATGACCCATGCGTTCATATTCGTCCACTTTACACCGGCGCGAAGAACCAGCACAATGAGTTTCATGAACGCGCCGCGCGCTGCGCTTACTCGATTCGAGCCGATCGCGATCGTTATCGCCGCGCTCGCCGCCTATCGAACCGGCGGATTCATACGCTACCCATATGCCGACGGCGATCTTTTCTGGCAGCGCCGCCTCGGCGAGTACGTGATCGCGCATCACGCGATACCGAACGCGCTCGGAACCGACGTCTTCTCGGCCGCCGGCGCACCCTGGCTGCCGCAAGAATGGCTCTTCAGCATCTTCGCAGCGATCGCGTTCGATCATCATGCGTTGTGGGCGCTCGCGGTGATCTGCGGTCTGCTCGCTGCGGCGGCGCTCGCAATCGTCGCGTGGCGGGCGGTTCGCGCCGGCGCGTCGACGGGGCCGGTCGCACTCGTCGTATTTTTCGCCGCGATCTGCATCTCGCCGACCTTCGCGCCGCGCGCTGAAATCTGCGCGTGGCCGCTCTTTGCCCTCGCGCTGCTGGTACTCGACGCCGAAGGGCCGGTGCTCTGGTCGCTCGTACCGATCGCCATCCTCTGGGCGAATCTGCACGCGAGCGTGGCGATTCTCGTACCGATCGTATGGTTGAACGCCGCGATCTACGCCTGGAGCTCGCGCCACAACGCAGCGGGTTTGCGCACGCGCCTGCTGCTCTGTATCGCGGTACCGCTTGCAATGCTCTGCACGCCGTTCGGCATCAGACTTCCCATCTACGCGTTCGAATTGCTGCACAGTCCGATACGCGCGTACATCAGTCAGTGGAGCCCGATAAACTTCGAGAGCGTCTACATTCGGTTCGGCTTCCTTCCACTCGCCGTGCTGCTAGTCGTCGCGCTTTTCCGCCGCGTCTGGAAAACGCGTCCCTTCGACGTCGCGCTCGCCGTCGTGCTCGCGCTTCTCTCCGTCTTTGCGATACGAAACACGGCGCTCTTCGCGCTCGCGGTAACCGTGCCGGCCTCGCTCGCGTTCGGTCGCCTCAAACGCACGCGCAACTTCTTCGACCGTTTCCATCCGGCGCTGGTCGCCGCGGTGGGGCTGCTCGTCGTCGTGCCGCTCTTCGGCTGGTTCGGCGTTGCGTTGGGCAGCCCCGGAATCCAATGGCCGGGCCCGTTCGGTTCGGTGCAGCATTTGGCTGCGCAGCCCGGCGAGCACCGGCTCTTTTGCGCGGAATACTCGTGGTGCTCGGTCGCGCTGGGTGAGCCCAACATCCGGATATTTTTGGACGGCCGCGCCGATCCGTATCCCGCAAGCGTCTGGGCGGCTCACTTCGCGATCACCAAAGCCTTACCGGGCTGGCAAGCACTCATGGCGAGCTACGGCGTGAATGCCGTGATCGCGTGGCGCGGCGGGTTCTTCGAATCGCAGATGCAAACGCTGCCGCGCTGGCGAGAGATCACCGATACCGGTGATCCCTGCTGCGTGCTCTTCGTGAAAACTAGACGCTAGCGTTTCACTTCGGCGAGTTCTCGAACGCGATCGAGGTCGGCGATCAATCCCGGCCCCATCGGATTCCATCCAAGCCGTTCGCGTGTCAGAACGCTCGATGCCGGGAGATCTGCTTGCACGAAATGTGTGAGCCAGCCGAAATACGCTTCCGCTTCTTGCGGCGCTATCGATCTAACGGGAACGCCGAGGCGTCTGCCGACCGCCTCCGCGATCGCACGAAGCGGTACGCCTTCTTCAGCGACGGCGTGATAGCGCGTGCCCGGTTCCGCCTTCTTCTCGAGCGCCAAGCGGTACAAATGCGCGGCGTTGACGACGTGCACGGCCGGCCAGCGATTCGTGCCGTCGCCGACGTATGCCGAAACGCCGCGTTCCTTCGCAACCGCGATCAAATACGAAACGAGTCCTTGCCGCAGTGGATTGTGCACCTGCGGAAGACGCACCACGGAGACGCGCACGCCGCGAGCCGCAACAGCGTCCGCGGCTTCTTCGGATGCGCCGCGCGGAAACTGCGAACTCGGTTGACCCGGATCGCGCTCGGTTCTGCTTACGCCGCCCGTGGACACTCCGGTTCCCGACGTGACGAGCAGCGGCCGATCGGAACCGGCCAGCGCATCGCCCATCGCATCGATCGCGCGGCGGTCGGTCTCGCAGTTTTCGAGGAACTTCGAGAAATCGTGGATGAAGGCGAGGTGAATCACGGCGTCGGCTTTGGCAACGCCGCTGCGCAGGCTCTCGATATCGCCGAGGGAGCCGGGATGGACGTCGGCACCCGCCGCCGCGAGGGCCTCGGCTGAAGCATCGGACCGCGCGAGCCCGATGACTTCGTGGCCGGCGCCGATCAGCTCGGCGGTGAGGGGTGTTCCAATGAATCCGGAGGCTCCGGTGACAAAAACACGCATGATCGTTTCTCCAAGGGGGCTGATGTCAGTATCTGCCATCAGCATACACCCTGATGTCAACCACTGTCATGACCTGGTATGATGGGAGCAAATGGGCCGCTGGTTACCAAACGCGCAAGGCCGCCTGATCCAGGCAGCCATGCACCTCTACAGCGAGCGCGGGTACGAGCAGACGACCGTGGCGGAGATCGCCAAGCAGGCCGGACTCACCGAGCGCACGTTCTTTCGCTATTTCAAGGACAAGCGCGAGGTGCTGTTCTTCGGCTCGGAGATGCTCGAGCGCAACCTGGTCGAGGCGCTCGAACGAGCGCCGGCGGACTTGGCGCCGATCGACGCGCTCGGGGCGACGTTGGAGAGCGCGGGCTCGTTCTTTGAACCCGAGCGGCTCGCCCATTCGCGGCGCCGGCAAGCAGTGATCGACGCAAATCCCGAATTGCAGGAACGCGAGCGCAAGAAACTTGCGTCGATCGCGGTGACGCTCGCGGCGGCTTTGCAGCGGCGCGGCGTCAAGGGTTCAACCGCGACGCTCCTCGCAGAAATGGGCATCGCCGTCTTCAAACTCGCGTTCGAAGCGTGGCTGAGCGATCCGCGGGAACGCGCGTACACGTACCACCTTCGTGCGTCGCTCAACGAGCTAAAAGCGCTCAGCGCGGGGTCGCTCTCATGACGCCCAGCCGGCTCGAGCAGTTTGCCGACGGAATCTTCGCGATTTCGGCGACACTGCTGGTCTTGAATTTCGCCGTCCCGGTGGTGGGCGACTCGAGTAATCTGGCGCTCGTACACGCGCTCATCGCTCAGTGGCCGAGGCTGCTGGCTTTCCTCTTGAGCTTTTTCATCATCATCATCTATTGGCGGCTGCACAGCGCCATGTTCCACGGCGTACGCGTCCTCGACCACGCCACGATCATGCTAAACACGGCGTTTCTTGTGGTAGCCGCATTCATTCCCTATGCAACCAACGTTGCGGGAACGTACCCCACGCTTCCGGCGGCGGCGGTGCTGTATTCCGTCGTGCTGCTGGCCGGTGCGCTTCTGGGGTTTTTCATGGCGCGCCACCTCATCAACAGCGGCGCGTACCAAGTCGACGTGCCGCCGGAGCATGCGCGCGCTACGTATCGCCGCATCCGCTTCTCGCTCTACATTCGCGTCGTCGGTCTCGTCTTCGCGTTCTTCTTGCCGATCGCGTCGTACATGATCTACTGGGTGATGATCATCTACTTTTTGTCGTTCAGCGTTATCGACAACTCGAGCGTTTAGCGAGAACGCAAGTACAACGCCGCGAATATCAAAACGACGCCGGCGTTGACGAGCAGCCGCTCCCAAAAGCGGTTTCTAAAGAAGGCGAGATCGAGGCCGACGATCACGACCACCATCAGAACGAGTAAAAGCACCGGGACCACAGTTGCGCGCATACTAAACCTCGTGACTATCGCGCCGTCGCTGTCATCCCGAGCGTAGGCGCGCAGCGCCGTAGTCGAGGGA
>DATJOG010000048.1:0-9668 GCA_035507275.1 Candidatus Acidiferrales bacterium | reverse complement strand
GCTCGCATGTATCCCGCGCCACCGCCTCGTTGCGGACGGCTTGTGGGTGTGAACCCCACCTCCTTGATTGGAGTGGCGGAAATATACGAAACGCACGGTATGCTGCGTAAACCCCTGCTTAACCGGCGGGGGTTAGGCGCTGTCCCGGAAACAGAAAAAACCGACGTTGGGACGTTGGTTAGGAGGCTTGACAACTGTCAAGTCTCCATCTAGTCTGGCGGCATGAGCGAGTTTGCCGCCACCTTGAATGCCGCTATGGAAGCGGGGGGTCTCTCCGCTGCCGAGTTGGCGAGCAAGTCGGGAATCACGGAGTCGGCGGTATCGCTGCTCCGGGCTGGGCGCCGCGAGCCGTCGTACCGCACGCTTCAGCGCTTGATCAAAGTGCTGCCGAGCCTGGCGCCGGGCGAAGAGCCCGAATCGCCCTTCGATTCGATCGAGGATGCGATCGACGATATTCGCGCCGGCAAGATGGTGGTGGTGCTTGATGACGAGGATCGCGAGAACGAAGGCGATCTCGTGATGGCGGCTGAGAAAGTCACGCCCGAAGCGATCAATTTCATGCGGAAAGAAGCGGGCGGATTGATCTGCGTGCCGCTGCTCGGCGGACGGCTCGATGAATTGCAGATTCCGCAGATGGTGCGCGAGAACACCGCCGTGCACGAAACCGCGTTCACCGTTTCGGTCGAAGCGCGCGGCCTCACCACCACCGGTATCTCGGCGCACGATCGCGCGGCGACGATCAAGGCCTTGCTCGATCCCGACGCGGTCGCAGCCGATTTCCTGCGCCCCGGGCACACCTTTCCGCTGCGCGCGCGCGAGGGCGGCGTGCTGGTTCGCGCGGGACAGACCGAGGGCTCGGTCGATCTCGCGCGGCTCGCCGGCCTCTACCCGGCGGGCGTCATCTGCGAGATTATGGCCGAGGACGGAACGATGGAGCGCCTCGACGGGTTACGGAACTATGCCGACCGTCATGGACTGCGGCTCATCACCGTCAAGGATCTCATTGCATATCGTATGCGCACTGAAAAACTCGTCAAACGCATCGCCGAATTCAACCTGCCCACCACGACCGGAGATTGGAAGGGCGTCGCCTACGAAACGACGATCGACGGGAACACGCACGTCGCGCTCGTCATGGGCGACATCAGCAGCGGCAAGGACGTGCTCGTGCGCGTTCACTCCGAATGCCTCACCGGCGATGCGCTGCACTCGATTCGCTGCGACTGCGCGGCGCAGCGCGACGGTGCGATGGAGATGATCGCCAAAGAGGGGCGCGGCGTCTTTCTCTATCTGCGGCAAGAAGGCCGCGGCATTGGGCTTGCGAACAAGCTGCGCGCCTACGAGCTGCAGGATCACGGCGCCGATACGGTCGAGGCGAATCTCGCGCTCGGCCTGCCGGTCGACAAACGCGACTACGGCATCGGCTCGCAGATTCTCGCCGATCTCGGCATCAAAGAGTTGCGGCTGATTACCAACAATCCGCGCAAGATCTTCGGGCTCGAAGGCTACGGCATCAAAATCACCGGCCGCGTGCCGATGCAAACCGCGCCGACCGTACACAACAAACGGTACATGGCAACCAAACGCGCCAAGCTCGGCCACATGTTCGACGAGACGGTCGCATCGTGAAGGCGGAGGGCAACGGCGAGCTCGCGCAGCTCCCGCAGTGCAACGGACGCCGCTTCGCGATCGTCGCAGCGCGCTTCTATCGCGAGCTGAGCGATTCGCTGATCGACGGCGCGAAACGCGCGCTCAACGATTGCGGCGTGAGCGCTGAGGACGTCGATCTCGTAGAAGTGCCGGGCTGCTTCGAGATTCCGCTGGCCTGCCGCAAGCTGATCGAGGACGACCGCTACGACGCGCTCGTCGCGCTCGGCGTCGTCATTCGCGGCGATACGCCGCACTTCGATTTCGTCGCTGGCGAATGTGCGCGCGGCATCATGGACGTGCAGCTCGAAACCCTGGTACCGATCGGCTTCGGCGTGCTCACGACGGAGAATCTCGCGCAAGCGCAAGAACGCGCCGATCCCAAGCGCGGCGACAAAGGCTACGAAGCGGCCATCGCCGCCGCGTCGCTCGTCACGGTTCCCAAGAATCTCCCGCGCGCGGGTTTTCGCTCCTAGTACAAGCGGCGTAAGGTTCGCAGCAGTACGGTCGACATGCCGGCGACCAGCGCGAACATCGCGATCGAGACGCCGATTGCCACCGGGCGCGAGAGCCGGTCGTTCAGCGTGAGCGCGGCGCCGCAGGCGATGCCGAAATTGCGGAACCACAATGCAATGCGGTCGAAGAGATTGCCGCTTTCGCCGCTTGCGCTTTGCAGCTCGGCGAGAACCTCGCGCGGTTGCCACGAATTTCCGGCGGTCAGCGAGACCAAGCGTTCCTGCGTGTCGTAGACGGCGAGCGCCTCGCCGTGTTCGAGTTGCCCCGGCTCGCGTCCGGGCGAGACGAGCACGTTGAAGCGTTTGGCAAGCGTGAGCACCGCGCGCGGATCGCCGGTTGCGAGCGTCCAGCGCTTCGGATCGGCGCCGAACATCGCGCCGTAGCGCGCGAGCACTTCCGGCGTGTCGTAGGCTGGATCGATCGTGATCTCCAGCAGGTGCGCCGACGCCGGCATCTCGTGCTGCAGCTGCGCGAATTTTGCGGAGGTTGCCGGGCACTCGTCGCTTTCGCGGCAGCGCGTGTAAATGAAGGCGACCGCAAATGCCCTACCGTTGAGTTGATGCCAACGAAACGCGGTTCCGCGCTGATCGATCAGCTGCGGATCCGCCGGTAAGCGCTCGCCGACCACGACCGCCGGAACCCATGGAAGGATCATCGCCTACCACCATACGAGCGGCTCGGGAAGAGCCGAAGAACGTGGGAGGGAGCCCCCTTACAAAAGTCGCACTTTACTCGGTCTTAACGGTTATCGCTCCGGAGGCTCCGACGATCGCAGTGGAAGACAAGATGATTACATGCAAGGACTGCGGCAACCAGTTCGTTTTTTCAGCGCGCGAGCAGCAGTTTTTCGCCGAAAAAGGGTTCCAGAACCAGCCCCAACGCTGCCGCGAATGCCGTCAGGCCCGCCGGGCCCAAAACGGCGAGCATGCACCCGCCCCGTCGGGAGCCCGCCCGAGCTTCGAGGCCGTTTGCGCCTCGTGCGGCGTGAATACGACCGTTCCGTTCCGCCCGCGCGGCGACCGGCCGGTCTACTGTCGCGCCTGCTATACCGCCCAGGTTCCGGCCGGGGTCTGAGGCGGGAACCCCGAAGGGGGTTCCACGATGCCTGGCTCTCCATCCGATGACTTCGCCGCCGTCTCTTTTGACGGCGACGCATTGAGTTATGTCGACCAGCGCGGGCTGCCGCACGCGGTCGAGCGCAAGTCCGCGCGAACGGTCGACGAGATCGAAGAGGCGATAAAAACGCTCGCGGTGCGCGGCGCGCCCGCGATCGGCATTTTCGGTGCCTACGGCGTCGCGATGCTGCGCGACGCGATCGAGAGCGATGATGATTTTCACGCGGCAGCGCGCCGCGTGCGCGACGCGCGTCCAACGGCCGTCAACCTTGCGTGGGCCGTCGATCGCGTGCTCGCTTCCGCGGATATGCGCGCCGAAGCGCACGCCATTCATCGCGAACAGATCGCGATCGACGCGGCCATCGCCGATGCCGGGCTCGACCTGATTCCCAAGAGCGCGACGATTCTCACGCACTGCAATACCGGACCGATCGCAACCGCGGGCGGCGGCACGGCGCTGGGCGTCATCATCGCGGCGCAGCGCGCGGGCAAAGCGCCGCACGTCTTCGTCGACGAGACGCGTCCGTTGCTGCAGGGCTCGCGGTTGACCTATTTCGAGCTTGCCCAGGCAGGCGTCGACGCGACGCTGCAGGTCGACGGTGCGGCAGCCATCGCGATGGCGCGCAAAGGCGTCGACCTGGTCATCGTCGGCGCCGACCGCATCGCGCGCAACGGCGACGTCGCAAACAAAATCGGAACCTACGCGCACGCAATTGCCGCAGCGCATCACGGCATTCCGTTCTACGTGGCGGCCCCGCGTTCGACGTTCGACTTCGCGCTTGCGTCGGGCGACGCGATTCCCATCGAGGAACGCCGCCCGGACGAAATTCGCGTCGCTTCCGACGACCGCGCCTACAATCCGGCCTTCGACGTCACGCCCGGCCGATTGGTTACCGCCTTCGTCACGGAATACGGCGTGATTCGTCCACCGTACACGGAGACGATTCCCGAGCTCGAATTCCGGCCGAATTTCCTCGTCCTCGACCGCGAGAGCGCAGCCGGCAATTAAATACTACGAGTTCATCGACAAGCAGCCGAAGATTGGAACGCTCGTTATCATCGACGGAAACGAGCGGGTCCTCGCCGAGGCCGCGATCGGCGCCATTCTGGAGCGCCTGCTGCCCGGTGCGCAGCGCGACCTAAACCTTGAGACCTTCGACCCCGAGTCGCTCGACGTTGCGAAGCTGCAAGGCGCGGCCTCGGCCATGCCGTTCCTGGCCGAACGGCGCGTCGTCGTTTTGCGCGATGCCGGCGCGCTGCGCGCGCCCGACAGGCGTTCCGTCTGGGAGGTGGCGCAAAGCGTCCCCGAAGGCAACACGCTGGTGATCGAGGATCTGGCCGTCGTGCGCCGCGGCGCGAAACCGGAAGGCTTCGCCTCGCTCGCGGGACGCAGCGCCTTGCGCATCGACACGACGGCAAGCGACGATGCTCGGATTCGCTTCGTCCACGAGACGCTCGAATCGCTCGGCGTGACCGCGGAACCTCGCGTGATCGCGACGCTGGGCGGCGGGGAGTCGGACCTGGGTTCGGTGCGCACCGACTTAGAAAAGCTCGCACTTCTCGGCAAACAGATCACCTTCGCGCAACTCGAGGCCGAGATGCTAACGACCGTTGAACCGAAGGCGTGGCAATACGCGTCGGCGCTGGCCATGGGGCGTGCAGGCGAAGCCCTTGCGCACGCGTTGGACCTCTTCGATCGCGACCGCGGCGCCGCGACCGCGCTCCTAGCGGCCCTCGCGAGCGAATACGACTTGATCTGGCAGATCGTGCGAGGGGCGGAGCTCGAGCCCAAATCGCGCTGGCGCGCCGGAAAGCTCGCACCGCTCGCCCGGCGTCTGGGCGAACGCCGTGCGCGCCGCGGCTTCGAGCTTGCCCTGCGGGGGTTCGAGGCTGTCGTCACCGGCCGCGCAGAGGACCCGCAGACGATCGTGGAGTTAGTCACGGCAGAGGCCGCCCGACTTTGAGCAACCACGAAACGTACACCTCGCCGTTTGCCTGGCGATACGGCAGCGAGGAACTCCGCAAGCTCTTTGCGGAGCGCGAGCGCCGCAAGTTGTGGCGGGCCGTGTGGGTGACGCTCGCCGAATCGCAGGCGCGCAGCGGACTCGTCGGTGAGGAAGAGCTTGCCGATTTGCGAGCGCATGCCGAAGACGTCGACATCGATCGGGCGCTCGAAATCGAACGGGAGATCGGACACGACCTGATGGCGGAGATTCGCGTCTTTGCTTCGCAGGCAACGATCGGCGGCGGCAAGATTCATCTGGGCGCGACGTCGATGGACGTCGAAGATACCGTCGAGACCTTCCGCTTGCGCAAGGCACTCGACGTGATTCTCGGCCGCGTCGACGATGTGCTCCGCGCATTCGCCGACCAGATCGCGCGCTATGCGCGCTTGGTGTGCATCGGCTACACGCACCTGCAACCAGCCGAGCCGACGACCGTCGGCTACCGGCTTTCGCTTTACGCCCAAGACCTGCTCATCGATCGCGCTCATCTGCAATTCGTGCGCGAGAACCTGACGGCTAAAGGAATTCGCGGCGCGGTGGGAACGTCGGCGTCGTACCACGATCTCTTGTCGGGCACGAACCGCACGGCGCGCCAACAAGAGGACGAGGTTCTCGCACGTTTCGGTCTCGTCTCGCGCGAGGTCAGCTCGCAAACCTATCCGCGCAAGCTCGACTATTTGCTCGTTTCGGCCCTCGCCGGCGTGGGTGCCTCACTTGCGAAGTTTGGGCTCGATGTGCGGTTTCTCTCGACGCCGGGCGTCGGCGAGATGTTCGAGCCGTTTGGAGAACGGCAGGTCGGCAGTTCCTCTATGCCGTTCAAACGCAATCCGGTGATGTCCGAGCGAATCGACTCGCTGGCGCGCTTGCTGCCTGCGTACGCCGATGTCGCGTTCGCGAACGCCGCCTCGAATATGCTCGAACGCACGCTCGACGACAGCGCGAACCGGCGCACGATCCTCCCCGAATCGCTGCTCTGCACCGACGAGATACTCAGCCTTGCCTTGCGGATCGTCCGCGGGCTCCGCATCGACGAAGCGCGCGTCTCGCAGAACTTGCGCTCGTTCGGTCCCTTTGCCGGAACGGAGACGGTGATGATGCTGGCGGCCAAAGCCGGCGGCGATCGTCAGGAGCTGCACGAAGCCATTCGCACGGCGTCGATGCACGCGTGGGAAGCAATCGCGCGCGGCGAGGTCAATCCGCTCGCGCGCAACCTCGCCGACGACGAAGCGATTTCCCACTACGTCGACCCCGCCGAGATTCGCTCTCGGCTCGACCCGACCGGTTACGTCGGCGACGCGCCCGAACGTGCCGAAAATCTCGCCAAACACATCCTAGAACTGGTGAAAGAACCATGAACAAAGGGCTCGAAATAGCACGAGGTAAGACCAAGGCGCTCTTTGAGTCCCCGGAGCAGCCCGACGTCGTCGTGATGAAGAGCACCGACAACATCACGGCGGGCGACGGTACCCGCCGCAACGTCATCGACGGTAAAGGCCGTTTGGCCGCACAAACGACGGCGCGCGTTTTTCGCTTGTTGAATCTGTGCGGCTTTCCGACGCACTACCTTTCGGGCGGCGAGGACGACGACGACAATGAGATCCTCGTGCGGCGTTGCGAGATGATTCCGCTCGAGGTCGTCGTGCGGGGAGTCGCAGCGGGATCGTACGTGAAGCGCACGTCGATTCCGCGCGGGACGCTGCTCGTGCCGCGGGTGCTCGAGTTCTTCATCAAGGACGACGCCAACCACGACCCGATGATCTCGCCCGAAGAGATCGTCGCACGCGGTCTTGCAAATCCGGGCGAGGTCGCCGCGATGGGTGAGATCGCGCGGATGGTTTTCGAGGTTCTCGCCCATGCCTGGCGGCGGCGCGACGTGCTGCTGATCGACTTGAAGATCGAATTTGGACGCTTGAGCAGCGGCGAGAATCGCGGAGCTTTGGTGATTGCCGATGTGGTCGACAACGATGCCTGGCGACTGTGGCCGCAGGGGCGCGAAGAGCTGATGCTCGACAAGCAGATGTACCGCAACCTCAAAGACGTCACGCCCGAAGCGCTCGAGCACGTGCGCGAGGCCTACGAGAAGGTCGCCGAGATGGTCGGAAGCTTTCCGCTGATGCGCTCGGGGATGGTTGCGGTCTTCGCCGAAGATCAACGCGCACTCGACGCCGCAAGCGAAGCGATGCGCCAGATTCAAAGCTACGGGCTGCCGCTCGGCAGGCATATTGCATCGAGCGCGCTGACGCCGACCTACGTCGTGCAGCTCGCGCAGCAGCTCGACGCGAGCTTCACGCGGCTCGTCTACGCAACGTCGGGGCCGCCGAGCTTAGGCGCGATCCTGAACGCGTCGACGACGAATCCAGTCGTGGATCTGGCATCGGGTGCCCCCGAGACCGTCGCGCAGACCGTCGCCAAAGCGTTCGGATTTGACGACACGGTCCTCTTCGGGCGAGTGATGCTCACGCAAGCCAACCTGCGTTCGGCGGTGCTGCAAGCCGACGCTCAACTCAACGCGCCGCAGCCGCAGGCCCCCGGCACCGCGATTGCTTGATCTCGACGTCGCGTCGTCGTTAGGGCTCTCGAGCCAAGAGCGAGATCGCGTCGTCGCAGGGCTCGGCCGCGAGCCGACCGAGGTCGAGTGGTTTGCGTTCGACGCTCAGTGGAGCGAGCATTGCTCCTACAAATCGAGCCGCTCGTTCTTGCGCAAATTGCCGACGAAGGGCGACGCCGTCATCATCGGACCCGGCGAAGACTCGGGGGTCGTACGGCTTGGCGAACATGCCGGAGAAACGTACGGGATCGTCGTCGCGCACGAGTCGCACAATCATCCCTCGCAAGTGGTGCCGTTTGAAGGCGCGGCAACGGGCATCGGCGGCATCGTCCGGGACGTGCTCTGCATGGGTGCTCGGCTGATCGGGCTCGCCGATCCGCTGCGGTTCGGAACGAATCGATACGCTCACTACGTCGCGCAGGGTGTCGTCGATGGAATCGCCGCGTACGGAAACGCGATCGGTATACCGAACGTCTGCGGCGACGTGTTCTTCGATTCGCGGTTCGACGACAACGTACTCGTTAACGTCGTCGCGCTCGGGATCGTCAAGGAAAGAGACATCATTCACTCGCGCGCGCCCGAGGGGAGCGCCGGCTGGGACATCGTTCTGGTCGGGAAAGCGACGGATCGCAGCGGATTCGGCGGCGCGTCGTTCAGCTCGCTCCAGCTCGACGCAGCCGACGCCGAAGCCAACAAGGGCGCCGTCCAGGTTCCGGACGCGTTTCTCAAGAGCGTGCTCATGCGAGCGAGCTATCGCGTTTTCGACGTCCTGCGCGAAGAAAAGATCGAGGCCGGTTTCAAGGACTTGGGGGCGGGTGGCGTGATGGGCTGCACGGCGGAGCTCGTCTCCAGCGGCGGCTTCGGCGCACAGATCGCGCTCGACCGCGTCGCGGTCACCGATCCCGGACTTCCGCCTGCGGTCATTGCGGTCGGCGAAACGCAAGAGCGCATGTGCTGGGTCGTTCCGCCTGCATTCACACCGAAGCTGCTGAAGATTTACAACGAAGAATTCAATTTGCCCGGAGTCGCGAACGGCGCTTGCGCCGCCGTCATCGGGAAGGTGACCACCGAAAAGCGGTATGCGTGCACGTACCGCGGCGAGACCGTGATGGACGTCGACATCGGTTTTCTCACCGGCGGCATTGCCTACGACCGGCCCTACGTGCTGCCGAAGGTCGTGCGGCGGACTCCCACGGCGCGGTCCGGCGATCTTGCGTCGTTGCTGCCGCGCGTGCTCGCACATCCGGACGTCTGTTCGCGTGCCCCGATCTTCGAGCGATACGATGGCGTCGTACGCGGTGCGACGGCGATTCCTCGCGGATATGCCGACGCCGGCGTTCTGGTTCCGATTCCCGATGCGCCGCTCGGCGTTGCGTTGGGCTTGGGTGGCAACCCGCGTTACGGCGCGCTCGATCCACAAAGCGCGGGCGTAAACGCCGTGCTGGAAGCCTGTCGCAACGTCGCAGCGGCCGGCGCTGCGCCCGTCGCGCTGACCGACTGTCTGAATTTCGGCGATGCCGACGATCCCGAGCAATTCGGCGAATTCGTCGCCGCTGTGGACGGTCTGGCCGCGGCTGCAACGGCGCTCGGCGTGCCGTTCGTTTCGGGCAACGTCAGCTTCTACAACACGAGCGCGAACGGAAAAGGGATTCCAGCGTCGCCGATCGTCTCGTGCATCGGTACCGTTGCCGATATCTCGAAGGTCGCGACGCAAGCGCTGAAGGTTGCCGGCTCGGCGCTGTATCTGGTCGGCCCGCGCAGCGACGCGCTCGGAGGCTCGGTCGTCGCGTCGCTCACCGGCGAGGGCACCGACGATGCGATTGCCTCCGAGGATCC
>DATJOG010000047.1:0-58935 GCA_035507275.1 Candidatus Acidiferrales bacterium | reverse complement strand
GTTTGCAATCATGCGTGAGGCAAAACCCGACTACGGCAAGGCAAAGGACTACGCGCAGAAGGCGGTTGCCGGTGCACCTGACGATGCGCAGGCGAACTACGCGCTCGGTATTGCGTACGCGGCTATCTTCGCATCGAGCGGAAAGCCCGACGACAAGACGCAGGCGCTCAACTACCTCAACAAGTCAGATCAATTGGCGAAGGCAGCCGGCAACGAGGGGCTTGCTTTGCAAATCGAGGCTCAGATTAAGAACATTCCTCACTAAAAGACCGTTGAATGGCTGTCTGCGTGGTGCGGGGCGCACCAGGACTTTCCGGGGGGGTGGGCCAATAGGCCGCCCTCACGGGGGCGGCGAACCGCCCGTGTTTTCCATTGTCTAGTGCATACTTTTTGAATACCCGGGAGGGTTCCGAAGCTCGTGTTTGAGGGATTTATAAGCGTGATGGATCGCGGCGGTCCCGTTATGTGGATGCTGCTGATCTGCTCAATCGTAGTGGTCGCTATCGTCATCGAGCGGCTCATTTTCTTCGCTTCGCAGCATAGCGATACCAAAGGCCTTCTGCGCCAGATCGGCGCGAAGATTGCAGCCGACGATCTCGACGGTGCAATCAAGATTTGCCAGAACAACAAAGGCATGCTGCCGCGCATTCTCCAGTTTGGTCTTCGCCGCGGCGAGAAGAATCGTGCCGACATCACCGACGCGCTCTCGATCGCGTTGATGGAACACCTCAACTCGCTCGAGCGCTTCTTGGGCATCATCGGTACGATCGCGGTTATCGCGCCGTTCATCGGCCTCTCGGGTACGGTGCTCGGTATCATCCGCGCGTTCGAAGACATCGCCCTCAAGGGCAACTCGACGCCTGCGGTCGTCGCGGGCGGCGTCTCCGAAGCGCTGATCACCACTTTCGCGGGCCTCGTGGTCGCGATCGTGGCCGTGATCTTCTTCAACTACTTCAAGTCGCGCATCAAGGCGTACAACCAAGAGATGATCGTTGCTGCGAATCAGCTCGCCGAGATGCTCCACTTCCACAACACCGGCGCGCCGATCCCGACCGAGCTCTACCAGCCGTCGAAATCCGGCTCGTAAGCGCGGAGCGTCAGCGTGTCACTGCTTTCGGCACAGCAAGAAGCGGACGTCATGGCGGAGATCAACATCACGCCGTTTACGGACGTGCTCTTGGTGTTGCTCATTATCTTCATGATCCTGGCGGCGCTCGTTACGCCGCCGGGCTTCGAGAAAGAGCTTCCGAATCACAGCAACAATACTTCGCAGCAGAATAATCCGAAGAACGACATCGAAGTAGTCGTCACCGAAAAGGGCGTCATCTTCGTCGACGGTCAGCGGACGGACGAAAAGGGGATCTACCGCGTGATGACTATCACGGCCATCAAGCGCCCTCACAAACACGTCTCGATCACCGCGGATACCAAGGCGCCGTACGGCGTCATCATCCGCATTCTCGATGCTGCCAAGGAAGCCGGACTCGAAGACGTCGGTTTCGTCACGTCTTAGGGAGGTTGAAGAAGACTCGTGGCCGTTTCGACAGGTGGGGGAGAAGAGGATGTGATGTCAACCATCAACATCACGCCGTTTACGGACGTGCTGTTGGTGCTCCTCATCATTTTCATCATTCTCGCTTCAGTCACGAAAGAGCCGAAGCTGCCCGACGCCAAGAACAAGGATAAGGTGCAGCCTTCGCAGATCGTCGTGATCATCGACGAAAAGAACAACATTCAGATCGGTTCGAATACCGTGACGATCAATCAAGCGCACGACGCATTCGCGACGCTTCAAGACCAAACCGGACATAAGTTCCGCAGTGTCATCATCAAAGCGAACCCGAAGGCAAACTACGGCACCATACTGCAAGTCATGGACGCCGCCAAGTCCACAGGATTGGTAGACTTCGGTCTGGCCAATCACATCGAAGGAACGCCGGAGGGGCAAAGTTCATAGCTGATGGCGAAGCAGCAGAAGACGTTCATCACTACCGGCGAACGCGTCCGGAATTATCTGGGCATCGCTTTCGTGTTGTCGATTTTGATCAACGCGATCGCCTCGCCGTTCTATCCAAACCTCAAGAACCATCATGAGGATCAGGAAGTCGAGAAGGTCAGCGTAACCAAGAAGGTGCAGGTCCGCGTCCCGACCCCGCCGCCCCCGACGCCGACACCTCCGCCGACGCCGACTCCGCCTCCGGCCAAGACGCCGCCCCCGCATAAGGAAGTGCACGTCGAACCGAAGCTCAAGATCAATCAGCCCAAGACGCACAACAACGCGGACACGGCGACGACCGAGCATACCAACGCATACACGAGCGGCTCAACGACCGGCGTACCCGCGGGAACGGGTACCGGATCACCGACGCCTGCAACGCCGGCGCCGACCGAGAAGCCGGCGTGCGACAACCCGAACGCGGAAGCGACGGTTACCAACGCGATGTCCCCGGATTATCCGGACTCGGCGCGCGATCTCGGGCTGGGCCCGGTGACCGTGCTCGTCGTCGTGACGATCGGACCAACCGGTAACCTGATCCAAGCCAAGATACAGCAATCCTCGAATAACATGGCGATCGATATGGCGGCGTTGCGCGCTGCGCGGCAGTCGCAATATGCGCCGAAATACGTCGCCTGTCAGCCCACGACCGGTTCGTATATCTTTAGGGCGGAATTCAATCCCGACTAAAGAACCTCGGGCGATATGGATAGCAAACGAACGCGACGGTTTCTCATCGTCGCGTTCGCTTTATCTCTGCTGATCCACCTGGTGCTATCCGGCGTCATCCGCTGGCCCTTCCGCCCTTCGAGCGACGACGTGCAGTTGGTGAGCATCGAACATCTGCACGCGACGCGCATCGCGCACGCGACCCCGCCGCCCAAACGCACGCCGGCCCCGGTCGCGCACAAAGCACCGGTGCACGTTGCGAAGGCAAAGGCCTTCAATCCGCATTCTCGTCTTACCGAAGGGAAGGCGGCATTCGCATCGGAAACGCCGCCGCCCTCACCGTCGCCCGTGCCGACGCCGGGCTGCGCGGCCGGCGACACGCCGGTGCAGTTGATCGCTTCGTCGCCGCCGCCCGTACCGTCGATTCCACCCGACGCGCGCGCCGATGCGATCGACGGCGTGGTGCGCGTTCGTGTGATCGTCAATCCCGACGGAAGCGTCGATAGCGCGTCGGTGCTGCAAAGCAGCGGGAACCCCTCATTCGATCTGGCTGCCGTAGACATGGCCCGAGCGGCGCAGTACGCGCCGGCCACGCACGCGTGCAAGGCTATCGCGAGCGCCTACGTGTACGGCGTCCGGTTCTCGCCTTACTGAGAATCCCGCAAGGGAGGGCTCTTTAGAGCATCCCCATGTCGCGCAGCAGGTGCAGCGTGTCGATGTAACGCTGCAGCGAGGCCTTGGTTGCTTCGTCGACGTCGAGAAAGGCGATACCGGTGCGGTACCGCTGCAGCATCGGATCGTAGCGCGACCAGCGCACGATACCCCGCACGCGAAGCACGGGCTGCTGATCGCCGCGCAATTCGATCTGGATGTTGACGGGATCTTCGCGATTCAGCTCGGCGTTGGTGAGCATGGCCATGCCTCCGAGCGCAATGTCGTACGTCTCGGTGAACTCTGGGGCGAAGTCGTCGCCGATTGAATAGGACACGAGCAGCGTGTCGCCCACGCGCGCGAATTTGCGCTCTTGCGGCTCCGCGGCACGGGTCTCTTCGTGCTGATCCACTGCCCCAAGCGCCTTAGGCCGCTTGAGTAGGCAATCCTCCAGGCGCCGAACCTTCAGCCGTATCATGCAGCTTCGGGGGAGGCTCCCTTCGCCGCAGGGGCGTACCAGAGTGCTCCGTGACCGATCTCCAAGCGTTGATCCTTGCGCTGCTGCAAGGCGTCAGCGAACTCTTTCCCGTCTCGAGCCTCGGCCATACGATACTGGTACCGGCGCTACTGCACTGGACGAACGTCGATCGATCGAATCCGACGTTCCTTGCGTTCGTCGTCGTACTCCATCTCGGAACCGCGCTCGCCTTGATCGCTTACTACCGCGCGCGCTGGTGGTCGATCGCGCGCGCGCTCTTCACGAGCCTGGTTCGTGGACGCATCTCCCAAGATCGCGACGAGCGCATCGGCTGGCTGCTGGTGGTCGGCACGATTCCGGTCGGTATCCTCGGCGTGCTCTTCGAGCAGCCGGTACGCGCGCTCTTCGGCTCGCCGGCTCCGGCCGCGCTCTTCCTTGCGTTCAACGGCCTGGTGATGTTTGCGGGTGAGGGGCTGCGCCGCAGGCAACTCGCCGATCCCGCGCGTGCCGATCGTCCGATCGAGCATATGAACTTCGCGCAGAGCGTGCTGGTGGGAATCGCGCAGAGTTTCGCGCTCTTGCCGGGCATCTCACGCTCGGGCGCCTCGATGGTCGCCGGGCTCCTCTGCGACCTCGATCACGAGGACGCCGCCGAATTTTCGTTTCTCTTGGCGACCCCGGTGATCTTCGCAGCCGCACTGCTCGAGACGCGCTATCTGGTCGCACCAGACACGCATGTCGTACTCTTTCAGGCGATCGCCGGCGGCGTCGCCGCCGCGATCGCCGCCTACTGTTCCGTTGCTTTTCTCATGCGCTACTTCAAGACGAACGATCTGCGCCCGTTCGGCTGGTATTGTGTGATCGTTGGCGTAGGCTGCTTCATCTTGAGCAAACGAGGACTCTTATCGTGAAACCGCTGGCCCTGCTGCTCGCCGTCGTCTTCTTCGTGCTGGGCGGCCTCTACGGATTCGGTACCATCAATTTCCTGACGAAATCCGGCACCGAACACTCCCATCACGTCAGCCACCTCGTGCTGTGCTGGGTCCTCGCGCTTCTGTGTTTGATCTGGTATCGATTCCAGTCCAACCCCGCGAGATAGCCCTCGACTATCTCGTGGCTACGAGATACATTTCATATGAGTGCGGCGCGATGATCTTCACGTTGGATCGCGCGTTACGAAGCAGCGGCTCGAGTTCGCCGATGCGCTGCTCGGTCGTTTGCATGACGATCACCGGATAGCCGTCGGCGCTCGCGAGGATGCTCGCGAGGGCGCGTGCATACGAGGGGCCGTCGGCCGCGCGAGCGCCGAGCAGCGAGTCGCGGTACGCGTGCTCGATCGTGAAATACGGATTGCCCTGCCACCACGCTTCCCACATCCAGATGCGAGCGTCGGCGCTTCGGAACGAATTACGCGGCGGCGGCGCGAGGAAGAGTGCGTCGGCCGTGCGCGCACCGATCGTCGCGAGCACGTCGCCCTGGCGCACGGTATTGCGGCGCATGTTCGAGACGACCCATTGCTCCGTCTGGCGAATGTAGGTCCACGCAAGTTCGCTCGGCGGCGTGTCTTGCATGTCGTCGGGCGACTGCGTTTTCTGCATCCAATAGCAGAACGCGCGCCAGAGTCCGAGGATGGCGAGGCCGGTCTGCTGATCGCTGCGCAGGTTGCGGACGTTGTCGTGCCACACGCCGAGATAGACGCACTGTTCCTCCGAGAAGAAGACGCCTTCCCACGCTTTGAAGAGATCGAGCGAGTAGATGTGCCCGGGAAGCATCTCGACGATCTCGGCGACCTCGGCGTCACGCAGATACGTCAAGTCGTTGACGATCAATCCTTCGCCGACGCGCACGAACCATTCCAGCAGATCGCCGCCGTGAACGGCGATGCCGTGACGCTTGAGATAATTCAGATGGGTGGGCAGACCCATGAAAGGATCGACCAAACTCTTGCAGTCGTGCGCCTGCAAGATCTCGAGCAGGCGGGTTGGTGAGATACGCCGCGTGCGCTCCGGAAGCTCGATCATGCGCGAAGCTTGGCTGCCTCCATGACGGCGCGCACGACGGCGGGATCGAATTGCGTTCCTGCCGCGGTATCGATGCGCTCGCCGCGATCGAGGCGGTCGTGCGCGATCGCCGCAGCCAGAATACTCGAGACAATGGGAATCTTCTTGCGCGCAAGACCCTTCGGTTTTCCGGTTCCGTCGAACCATTCGCCGCGAGCCGCGACGACCTCGGCGGCGCCTTGCAGCCGCTCGTACGGGTGCGCGAGTGCGGCGGCGGCGCGGGCGTTGCGCGCGCGGTGTTCGACACCCAGACGCGCGAGCGGATCGAAATCTTCGTCTTCGACCGCTTTCTCGTCGATCTCGCCTGCGCCGAACACGCGACATGCAAGCGCAAGCTGGCGCGCCTCATCGGCGCTCAGCTGCAGCGCGGTCGCGGTGGCGCCGGCTATCTGCGCGATGCGGCGCCAACGGCCGGGAACGAGATTGTGCGCGTCGATACGGTCGGCAAAGCGCTCGAGGAGCGTTTGCGCGTCGGGGGGAGCGTCGAGCAGCCCGTCGACCGGCATCTCGATCGGATCGACCTCGCCGCCGGCGCGGTGGAACCACATCGTGAACGTGCGTACGGTTTCGGGGTTGAAGGCTCTTCCGCTTGCGAGGCCGATCTGACCGAGCGCGACCTCGGGATCGTTCGCAGCCAAGAACGTATCGGCGAGGGCGAGGAATTGCGCGGGGCGCGGAATGCCGGTCCAGCGCAGTTGATCGGGAAATCCCGTGCCGTCCCACGCTTCGTGTTGCCACCGCACCATGTCGGCGGTCTCGGCCGGAAGACATCCGATCGTCTCGCAGATCTGCGCGCCTTGCGCGGGCGCATCCCAACTCTCCATACGCGCGATCCGTTCGGTGAGCTGTTCCCCTTTGCGATACGCCGTGTTGCCGATCGCGCCGATCGCGTGCAGAAGACCGGCGTAGTAGATCGCGTGCCACTCGGCTTCGGGCAGGTTCGCCGTTTGCGCGAGCGCTACCGCAAGCGAGGCTTTGCGAGCAGCAAAACCCGGCGCGTTGCCCATAGCGGCATCACCCACAGCGCCGAACCACCCAAGAACGTCGGCCACGAGCATACGAGCCGTCCGAGGATCGCCGCCGGTGTCCTGGAATAGCGTCATTCCCAGAGCCGTTTACATATTACCGTGCAGAAACCCTCACATATTTTGGCCGACGGCCGCATTTCCATGGTGGACGTTTCCCATAAACCCGTCTCCGAGCGCACGGCGCGCGCGCAGGCGCTGGTTCGATTCAGTCCGCCGGCCGCCCAGGCGTTGCGCGACGCGACGCTGCCCAAAGGAGACGCGTTCGTGACCGCACAGCTCGCGGGCATCCTGGCGGCAAAGCAGACGGGGAATCTCATTCCGCTCGCGCATCCGCTCCCGCTCGCGCACGTCGAGGTCGTCTTCGCTTGGGAGAGCGATAGCGTGCTTCGCATCGAGGCGCAAGCGTCGACGAGCGCGCAGACCGGCGTCGAGATGGAGGCGATGGTCGCAGCGAGCATCGCGGCGCTGACGATTTACGACATGACCAAGGCGGTCGACAAGGGGATCGTAGTCGAGAACGTTCGGCTGCTCTCGAAGACCGGCGGGAAGAGTGGGCTTTAAGACCGCGCTGATCGTCCTCTCGGATCGAGCCGCCGACGGGCGTCGCGCCGACGGATGCTTGCCGGTCATGCGCGAGCAGCTCGGGGCGGCCTATGAGATCGTTCGCGAGCAGGTTCTTCCCGACGACGCCGGTGCGTTGCAGGCCGAGTTGATCGATCTCGCCGACAGCGGTGCCGCTGCGCTGATCCTCACGAGCGGGGGGACGGGTCTGGGCGTGCGCGACCGTACGCCGCAGGCGACCGCCGCAGTGCTCGATTACGAAGTGCCCGGAATTGCGGAGGCGATTCGCTCCGCCTCGATCCCCATCGTAAAGACCGCGATGCTCTCGCGCGCGATCGCCGGAGTGCGTCATCGCACGTTGATCGTGAATCTTCCCGGCAGCCCGAAGGCGGTTGCCGAATCCCTGGGCGTGATCGTACCGGTGCTTCCGCACGCGCTCGAACTCCTGGGCGATCTCACGACCGACGGATAAGCGGCATGCGAACCATCGTGGATTTTGAGGCGGCTCAAACCTATCTGCTCGCGACGATCAATGAAACGGTTTCGCGCCGGATGCCGTATCGTCTTGAACGCATGCGCGCGTTCATGCACGAGTTGGGCGATCCTCAAGACCGCTATGCGAGCGTACACGTCGGCGGCACGAGCGGTAAGGGTTCCACCTCGACGATGATCGCCGCGGCGCTCGCGCGCACGGGCAAGCGGGTCGGCCTGCACACCAAGCCGCACCTGCGCTCGATGACCGAGCGCGCGCGCATCGGAGGCGTCGCAATTGCGGAAGAACGCTTCGCCGCGCTGCTCGACGAAATGATGCCGGCCATCGAACGCACCGCACGCGCGCACGGTCGTCCGACGTATTATGAAACGTTGCTCGCGCTGACGCTCGTCTATTTTGCGCAAGAGCGCGTCGATAGCGCGGTCATCGAAGTCGGGCTGGGCGGACGCCTCGACGGTACGAACGTCATCGTGCCCGCCGTCGCCGCCATCACCTCGGTCGGACTCGATCACACCGATGTGTTGGGCGAGAGCATCGAAGAGATCGCGTTCGAGAAGGCCGGCATCGCGAAAGACGGCGTCCCGATCGTCGTCGCGGTGGAGGACGAGAGCGCCTTCGCGGTGATCGCGGAGCAGGCGCGCCAAGCGGGGGCGCCGCTGATCGACGCGCGCGCGGCCGCGATCCCGATCGAAAACGTGCGCATGGAGCGCGAGGGTCAGCACTTCGACGTCGTAACCCCGCGCGGCCGCTACGCGATCGAGACCCGGACGCTCGGATCCTTTCAGCGCCGCAACGCGGCGACGGCGATCGCGACGATGGAGATGCTCGCCGACGAGCTGCGTCCCTCGCCCGAAGCGATCGAGGCGGCCTTTGCCGAGCTGGTCATCCCGGGACGGATGGAGGTCTATCCGGGGCATCCCACGCTCGTCTTCGACATCGCGCACAATGCGGAGAAGGCCGAAGCGCTGGTGCGTTCGCTGCGCGAGCGCTTCGATTCCCGGCACTTCACGTTCGTAGTCGCGATCGGCGCAAGCAAGGACGCGCCGGAGATCTTGCGCGCCTTCGCGACCCTGCCTGCGAACTTCGTTTTCACCTCGTTCGACGCTGCCGGCCGCGAGGCGCACAATCCGATGCGGCTGCTGCGCATTGCAGAGTCGATCGGCAGCTGGGGGCGCTGCGTCGCCGATCCGGTCGAGGCGCTCTCCGTCGCTCGGCGCAGTGCGGCGCACGATGACGTGATCGTGGTGACGGGCTCGACGTTCTTGGTCGCGGCGTTACGAGAATGGTGGCTGGTCGCGGCGTGATGCGCCTTCGCGGGCGCAATTTCGGGTGGGGCGAACGCACGTATTTGATGGCGATCGTCAACGTCACGCCGGATTCGTTCTCCGGCGACGGGAGCACGCAGATCGATAGGGCAATCGAGTACGCCGTGAAGCAATGGAATGCCGGCGCCGACGTGCTCGACGTGGGCGGAGAGTCGACGCGCCCCGGTCACGAACCGGTCGACGAACGCACCGAATTGGAGCGCGTCATCCCGGTCGTCGCGGGCGTGCGCGAACGCATTGCGGGCGCCGTCATCTCGATCGACACGTACAAACCCGCGGTTGCCGCGGCGGCGCACGCCGCGGGGGCCGACATCGTGAACTCGGTATGGGGCGCGCCCGACGATCTGCTCGCGGTCGCCGCGGAGCTCGACATGCCGATCGCGATGATGCACAACCAGCACGGAACGCAGTACGACGCAGACGTCGTCGACGCCGTGACGGAGTTTCTGAGCGACTGCGCGCAGCGTGCGATGCGCTGCGGCATCGCACCGGAGCGCGTGATGCTCGATCCGGGCATCGGCTTTGGAAAGAAGCCCAATCACAACATACGGCTGCTGCGCAACCTGCACCGTATCTGCGACCTCGGGTTTCCTACCCTGCTCGGCACCTCGCGTAAGTCGACCATCGGCAAGCTCACGGGCCGAGAACCGCACGAGCGCATTTACGGAACGGCGGCGACCACCGCGCTGGGTATTGCCGCGGGTATCGACATCGTGCGGGTACACGACGTTGCCCAGAATCGCGACGTCATCAGCGTCTCCGACGCGATCGTGCGCGATTGGAGGCCGAGCGGATGGATCGGATAGTTCTGCACGACATCGTCGCCCAGGGCCGGCACGGCGTACACGCCGGCGAGCGCGAGCACGCGCAGCCCTTCCGTATCGACTTGGTTTTGCAGCTCGACCTCTCCCGCGCCGCAGCCAGCGACGATCTTCACGACACCATCAACTATGCGGCACTGCACCGGCGTATCGTCGAGATCGTACAAACACGTTCGTACGCGCTGCTCGAGAAACTCGCGTCGGTCATTCTCGACGAGGTCGCAAGCGACGATCGCATTCGCGTGGCCGATATCTCGATTGCCAAGCCCGGTATTCTCGACGGCGCGACGCCCTCGGTGCGGCTGATCCGGGAGCGCGAGCCGTGGCCCTGACGCGCGTCTACATCGGCGTCGGGTCGAATCTCGACGATCCCGAGCGGCAGGTCCGCGGCGCCATCGAGGCGTTGCGCGCACTCGGTGAGGTGAGCGTCGTCTCGTCGCTCTATCGCACCGCTCCGTGGGGGAAGACCGATCAGCCCGAATTCGTCAACGCGGCGCTGGCGCTCGACACGAAGCTGGACCCCCGCCCGCTGCTGCACGCGCTGAAGTGGCTCGAGAGTTCGCTTGGGCGTGAAGAGAGCGAACGCTGGGGGCCGCGCCGTATCGATTTCGACATCTTGGCGTACGGCGGGCAGCACATCGAAGACGACGATCTCGTGATCCCGCATCCGCATCTGCACGAGCGCGCTTTTGCACTCGTGCCGTTGGCCGAGATCGCACCCGAATACACAGCCTTGCGCGATGCGCTGCCGCAGGAAGATCTAGCCGGAGTACACGCGATCTAGGAGACGTGCTTGATGAGCGGGTTGTTCTCTTCGCGGTTGGTGACTTCGTAGAGCCGCTTGTGAATGAAGACGTCGAGCAGCAGAGGGTCGACCTTACCGCGCTGCGCGAACTCTTTTGAAAGAATGTCGAGCGCGCGTTCGGCCGACATGCCCTTCTTGTAGGGGCGGTCGGAGGCTGTCAGCGCGTCGTACACGTCGCTGATCGTCATCATGCGTACCTGCGGCTTGATCGCTTCGCCTTTGAGTTTGCGCGGATAACCCGTACCGTCGAGATGCTCGTGATGCCCGTACGCCAAGTCGGCGACGTCGCGCCAGGGCGTCTCTTGCCACGGAATCTCGCGCAGGAAGAGGAACGATTGCGTCACGTGCTCCTGCATGCGGTTGCGCTCGTCATCCGAGAGCGAGCCGCGCGGAATCGTGAGATAGTCGTATTCGGCGTGTTCGAGGAGCGGACGCTGCCCGTCGGTGTCGCGGTATTTGCGCTCGAGCGCTTTGAGCAGATTTTCGTCTGCCGCGTCGCCGACGACGTTGGGTTCGTTGGCCGCCTCGATCTTGGTGAGCAGCTCGCGCAGCGCTTCCTTATCCTCGGCTTTGCGCGCTTGTTCGAGCGCGAGCAGGAAGCGCAAGCGAATCGTATCGAGCCGGCCGTCGGGCAGTTTCTTGGCTTTGCCGAAGATGTATTCCGGCACGGCGACTTTGCCGAAGTCGTGCAGCAGCGAAGCGTACCGCACCTCGCGGATCTGCTCGGGCGTGAAGTGCAAGCCCGCGAGCGGCCCGGAGTCGATCGTGTTGATCGCTTCAGCCTGTGCGACGGTGAGCGCCGCAACGCGTTCCGAATGGCCCTGCGTGGATTTGTCGCGGACTTCGATAGCTTTGACCGAGGCGTGCACGAAACGTTCGAAGAGGTTTTGGATCGCATCGACCAAGCGCGCGTTTTCCATCGCGACGGCGGCTTGCGACGCGAGCGCCGTGAGCAGCCGCTCGTCGTGCTGATCGTAGGGGCGCACGATCTCCTCGGTGTGCGCCGGCGACTCGAGTTCGGTGTGGAAGCTCGGCTTGTGGTTGATGAGTTGAATCGCGCCGATGACGTCGCCGTGCAGATTACGCATCGGCACGCACAGAATCGACTTGGTACGGTAGTTGTTCTTGTCGTCGAAAGCGTGGTTGAACTGATACGGCGACGACTCAGGAATCGCGTATGCGTCCTCGATGCGCAGCGAGTCGCCGGTGACGCTTACATAACCCACGATCGACGTGGTCGAGAGCGGCAGCAGCGCGTTCATCAAAACGCCGTCGTCCTTTGGTCCCGTCTGCGCGACCGCGAAGCGCAGGCGTTTCTGCCCGTCGTGCTCCTCGATGACGAAGAGACTGCCGGCGTCGGAGAACGTCAACTCGCGTGCCTTGCGCACGATCAATCGTTGCAGCGTCGGGAGATCGCGTTCCGACGAAAGCGAGCGCCCGATCTCGAGCAGCTCCTCGCCTTCGCGCGCGGTGCGCGTCATCGTGCGCGCGGTCTCGACTTTCGCGGCCGTGCGCAGCGAAGCCAAGAGCGAGGCGCCGGTGACGGGCGGATGCATGATCGCGACCACTTCGGGGTCGTCGGCGATCCAGGCGAGGGCGGAGTGCTGCGGGGGCAATACGACGATGGCCGTCGCGGGAGGCGCACCCAAGGTCTTCAGGCCGCCGCGCTCGCGCAACCGTTTGAAGTCGACCGCGTGGACCGAAACCCCGACGTTCCCCAAGAGCAGGGGAAGCTCGCCGAGATCGAGGTCCTGCGGATACAAGACTAATGTGGCCACGTTGTATCCTTACTACCCGGCATGCTACTTCGCCAGAGCCGGAGGGAGGGTCCCCTAGGGCGAAAGCCTAGCGCCGATGTCCGACGAGCAACCCGTCTCCGCGATCGCCCGGCGCGTCCGAGCTTTGGCCGAGCTCTTCGCGCAGACCGATCTGCTCCGGTTGCGCATCGAGCGGGAGGGCGAGGAGATCGAGCTTGGGCGGCGGGCGCTCCACCCCGACCTCGTGCCCGAGATGCCGCACGATCTCGGAACTTTGGAAGCAGCCCCGGTGCGAGCCGAGCAGATCCGCGCCGATTTGGTGGGAATCTTCCATTTGAGCCGGCCGCTCCCGTCGGAGGGCGACTTGCTCGAGAGCGATCGCGAGCTTGCCTTCATCGAGGCACTCGGCATCCGTAATCCGGTTCGCAGCCACGGTCCGGGCCGGATTTTGGCGATCAAACGAGGCGACGGGGATCCCGTCGAATATGGTGCGGTGCTCTTCGAGATCGACCGCGGATAAAGGACAGCTGACATTTTCACCAAGGTTCTCATTGCCAATCGCGGCGAGATCGCGCTGCGCATCAACCGCGCCTGCCAGGAGCTGGGCGTTCGCACCGTCGCGATCTTTTCTGAGGCGGATCGCGACTCGCTGCACGTGCGCCTCGCCGATGAAGCCTTCTGCGTCGGGCCCGGGCCGGTTCCGCGTTCCTACCTCAATATTCCCAACATCATCTCGACCGCGCTCGTCACCGGCTGCGACGCGATCCATCCCGGCTACGGCTTTCTCGCGGAGAACGCGCGCTTCGCGCAAATCTGCGCCGATCACGGTCTGACGTTCATCGGGCCCAAGCCCGAGGTGATCGCGGCGATGGGCGACAAGGCGACGGCCAAACGCGTGATGCGCGAAGCGGGCGTCGCGACGACGCCCGGAACCGACATCCTCGACTCGCTCGACGAGGCGCTGCAGGCGGGCGAGCAGACCGGCTATCCCGTGCTGCTCAAGGCGACCGCGGGCGGCGGCGGAAAGGGCATGCGCGTCGTCGAGAGCGCGAGCGAGATTGAGCGCGCGTACGCGGGCGCGACCGCCGAGGCCGAAGCGAGCTTCAAAGACGGACGCGTCTACATGGAGAAGCTCATCATCGATCCGCGTCACATCGAAGTGCAAGTGCTCGGCGACGAGTTCGGTAACATCGTGCATCTGGGCGAGCGCGACTGTTCGGTGCAGAAGCCCTCGCATCAGAAACTCATCGAAGAATCGCCCGCGCCGCATCTCTCGGATCGCGCGCGCGCGGCGCTGCTCGATATGGCGGTACGCGCGTGCAAGCACGTGCGCTACAGCAACGCCGGCACGCTCGAGTTCCTCGTGAGCGGCGACGACGTGTACTTCATGGAAATGAATACGCGCATTCAGGTCGAGCATCCGGTGACCGAAATGGTCTACAGCGTGGACCTGGTCAAAGAGCAGATACGTCTGGCTTCGGGCGAAGCGCTCGGCTACGCACAGCACGATCTGCAGCTGCGCGGGCACGCGATCGAATGCCGCATCAACGCTGAGGATCCGCCCAATAATTTTGCACCGCAAGCCGGGAAGTTGAGCAAGGTGGTCTTTCCCGGCGGACCGGGCGTCCGGGTCGATACGCACGTCTTCTCCGGCGCGATCGTTCCGCCGTATTACGATTCGATGATTGCGAAAATCGTGGCGTTCGGTGCGTCGCGCGAAGCGGCGATCGCTCGCATGGAGCGCGCGCTGCGCGAGACGGTAGTAGAAGGCGTGAACACGACGATCGGTTATTGCTTGGAGATTCTCGCGACCCCGCAGTTCCGCGAAGGCCGCTATGACATCGGCTTTCTCCCCAGATTGCTCAAGCAATTGGGAGACCCCGTTGCGCTGAGCGATCGCAACTAACGTGCCGTCACGCAGGCAAGCGCGCGAGGCGGCGCTTCAGGCACTCTACGCAATCGCAGTCGGACACCGCGAGCCGGGCGAGGCCCTAAGCGAACTCGTCGGCGACGCAAACGAGAGCGACTATCGCGCCTTCGTCAAAGATCTCGTGACCGGCACGCTCGATCACGCGGCTGAGGCCGACCTCTTGTTGGCGCCGCTTTTGGAGGGATGGACGATCGAACGTTTACCGACGATCGACCGTTTGCTCTTGGAGATGGGGACGTTCGAATTGCGCCATCGGCCGCAGACGCCTCGGGCGGTGGTCATCAACGAGGCGGTCGAGCTGGCCAAGCGATTCTCGACCGAAGATTCCAACCGGTTCGTCAACGGCGTGTTGAATGCTATCGCGAAAGAAACGACGCAAGCGTAAGGGGCCAAACACGAAGGGCGGCTGGTTGCGCGGCACGCTCATCGCGGCTCTGCTGATCGTGCTCTTCGGCTGCGGGCTGGTCGCCGGCATCGTTGCGGCCTATTCGCGCAACCTGCCCGACATCAGCCGTTTGGCGGATTATCAGCCGGAAAGCTCGACGCGCATCTTCGCACGCGACGGAACGCTGCTCGCCTCGGTCTACAAAGAGAATCGCACCTACGTGCCGCTCGCGCGTATCCCCGACGTCGTGCGCGAGGCGGTGATCGCGAACGAAGATCACAACTTCTATTACCACCACGGCGTCGACTTCGGCGGGATCCTGCGCGCCGGCATCGCCGATCTCACGCACCAAGAGTTCCAAGGCGCCTCGACCATCACCCAGCAACTCGCGCGTAAGCTCTTCCTGAACGACGAGGTTTCGATCTCGCGCAAGATTCAAGAAGCCTTGCTTGCCATCGAGATCGAGCGCTATTACACGAAGGACGAGATCCTCGAGCGCTACCTGAACATCGTCTATCTCGGCTCGGGCGCCTACGGCGTGGACGCCGCTGCACACACCTACTTCGGCGAAAGCGTCGATAAGATCGATCTACCGCAGGCTGCGATGATCGCCGGCGTGATCGCGGCGCCCTCGGACTATTCGCCGTTCGTCAATCTCGCGCTTGCGAAGGATCGCCAGCATCACGTGCTCGACCGCATGGTCGAGAGCGGCTACATCACGCAAGCCCAAGCCGACGAAGCGAAAAACGCGCCGCTCGGTTTGACGAAGGAGCGCGCGCCGGGACTGCAGGGCTATCTCTATCCCTACTACACCACCTACGTCATCGCGCAGCTGGACAAGCTCTTCGGAAAACAGGCGGTGGAAGAGGGCGGTCTGCAAGTCTACACCGCGCTCGATCCCAAGCTCCAGGAAGAAGCGCAGGAATCGATCGACTGGGGTTTGGCACGTGCGAGAGCGTGGGGCATTCACGCCGGCGAGGCTGCGCTCGTCTCGATTCGGCCCTCGACCGGCGAGATCGTCGCGATGGTCGGCGGCAAAGGCTTTTCACTCGACAATCAATTCAATCGCGCATGGCAGGCGCGCCGCCAGCCCGGCTCGTCGTTCAAATTATACGTCTACACCGCCGCGATCGACTCCGGTATGCCGCCGAACACGATCATGGATGATTCGCCGGTCAGCTATCCGATGGGTGACGGCACGATGTGGTCGCCGCAGGATGACGACAACCGCTACCTCGGCGATATTACGCTGCGCACCGCTCTCGCGCTCTCGCGCAACATCGTCGCCGTCAAACTCGCCGACCGCATCGGGCTCGACAAAGTCATCGAGTATGCGCATCGCATGGGCGTCACCTCGCCGCTCGACCCGAATCTTTCGCTCGCGCTTGGATCGTCGGTCGTGACGCCGCTGGATCAGGCGACGGGTTACGCGACGATTGCCAATCAAGGAATTCACATCGATCCCTCGGCAATTCGTTTGGTCAAGGACTCGCTCGGCAACGTCGTACTCGACGACCAATATCCGCAAGCGACCGAGGTGGTGAGCGCGGGGACCGCATACATCGTGACGACGATGCTCGAAGACGTGATCGATCACGGCACCGGATACCCCAACGCGATCATCGGCCGCCCCGCTGCCGGCAAAACCGGCACGACCTCGGATTTTCGCGACGCCTGGTTCGTCGGATTCACACCCGATCTCGTAACCGCGGTGTGGTTCGGTAACGACGACTATTCGCGCATGACCGAAGCCTATGGCGGCGGCGTGCCGGCCATGACGTGGGCGCACTTCATGAAAGAAGCGCTGGAGGGCGTCGCAAAACACGATTTCGTCATGCCTGCCGATCAAGTCGTGCGCATGGCGGGATGCTCGGGCGGTTACGACTACTATCTCGCCGGCACCCAGCCGGCGACGGGCGGATGCGGGACGACGCAGGCCGCCGCCGCACCCGTTGCGACCGCAGCGCCAAAGGAGCCGAGCCCGCCGCCGCAAACCAGCCCGACGCCTTCGCCTGCGCAGGCGACGCCCGCGCCGAACAGCGTGCCGTCGGATCTTCCGCGATGAACGGCGCTCCCGAACGTCAAGTCGTCGGCGTCAGCCGCGTCGCTGCCTACATCGGGCGCATGATCGCGGAGAGCAAGAACCTGCGCGGCGTCGCCGTGCAAGGTGAGGTCTCGAGCCTCTCCAACAAAAACGGACGTCTGTACTTCGATTTGAAGGAAGGCGGCGACGTGCTCAACTGCGTCGTGTGGTCGAATGCCGTTGCGAAGCTGCCGCCGTTCAACAACGGCGATGAAGTCATCGTCTCGGGCGATTTCGGTACGTACGCCGCGCGCAGTTCCTATCAGCTCTCCGTTACCGCGCTCGAGCAGACCGGCATCGGCCGTCTCTACGCGCAAGTCGAAGCCTTGCGCAAGCGTTTGCTCGCCGAAGGGCTCTTCGACGCCTCGCGCAAGCGGGCGATGCCGAGTTTTCCGCTGCGCGTCGCGCTGGTCTCGGCGCGCGGTCTGGGCGCAGAAGATTTCGAGACGACGATGGCCAAGCGAGCGCCGCACATCGCCATACGCTTCATCGAAACCCGCGTGCAGGGCGTCGGAGCCTCGATCGATATCGGCGAGGCCATCGACAAAGCGTCGGAGCTCGACGTCGACGTCATCGTCGTCGCGCGCGGCGGCGGCAGTTTCGAAGACCTCTTCGCGTTCAACGAGGAACCGGTCGTTCGCGCCATCGTGCGCGCCAAACATCCCGTGCTCACGGCGATCGCGCACACCGCGAACATTCACCTCGCCGATCTGGCCGCGGATAAAGTCGCCGAAACGCCGTCTAACGGCGCCCAGTATTTCGGCGAAATCCGCGAGGCATACGCGCGCAGACTCGCGAGGCTCCTCGAACGTCTCGACCGCGCGCCGCGCGAAAAGCAGCGCGCTCGTCAGCAACGCTACGATTACGCGACTGCCGCGCTGCAACGTATCGCACGCGAATATACCGGACGCAAGCGGCAGCGGGTGCTCGTTCTCGAACGGCGCCTCGCCGCCCAGACGCCGGCCGCGAAGCTCGGAGCGCGCGAACGCCGCGTCGCGGATCTGCACGGACGTCTGCGGGCGCTGGCGCGCAATTACACCGTACCGCTGCGCGCGCGCGCGCAAGTTCTCGGCGCGCTGCTGGAGTCGCACGACCCGCAGCGGCCGCTCAAGCACGGCTTTGCGATGGTCTTTCACGAGGGCGTGCTGGTGCGCGACGCGCGTTCGGTTCCGGTCGGCGCGCGCATCGAGACGAGGCTGGAGCGCGGAACGCTTGCGAGCCGCGTCGAAGGGCATATCGATGAGTGAACCGGAAGGATTCGACGCGAAGCTCGCGCGTCTCGAGGCGATCGTCAAGACACTCGAGAGCGCCGACCCGTCGCTCGACGAAGCCGTCAAGCTTTTCAAAGAAGGCAAGACGCTGGTCGCCGAGTGCGAGGCGCTGTTGAAGATTTCGCAGGAACAGATCGACTCAGCGATGGGCCCGCCCGCCGGCTCGGGCTAAATGCGCCTCGACGAGGCTGTGGCGGCGCGCACGGGGATGACGCGCTCGCAGGCGCGCAGTCTGATCATGGAGGGACGCGTGCGCGTCGGTGGCGAGCCGGCCGCAAAGGCCGGCCAGCGCGTGCGTGAGGATGTCGAGATCACCGTCGAGGAGCCGCGCCGGTTCGTCAGCCGCGGCGGCGAGAAGCTGGCGGCTGCGCTCGATGCTTTTGCAATCGACGCAAACGGCGCGAACGCGCTCGACATCGGCGCGTCGACCGGCGGATTCACCGATGCGCTCTTGCAGCGCGGCGCCGCGCACGTCACCGCGGTCGACGTCGGCTACGGCCAGCTCGACTGGAAGCTGCGTAACGATCCGCGCGTGAGCGTCATGGAGCGCACCAACTTTCGCTTGCTGACCGACGACGCGTTCGCGGAACCCTTCGAGCTGATTGCGATCGACACGTCCTTCATCTCGCTGCGCACGATCTTGGCGCGTGCCGCCGGCTTCCTCGCGCCCGGCGGACGCGTCGTCGCGCTGGTCAAGCCGCAATTCGAAGCGGGACGCGAGCGTTTGGGGCGGGGCGGCGTCGTACGCGACCCCGCCGTCCATCGCGCCGTGCTGCGCGAGGTACGCGAAGCGGCCACCGCGCTCGGGCTGCCGCCCGCAGGATTGATCGCGTCGCCGCTGCTCGGACCTGCCGGTAATCGCGAATTTCTGGTCGTGTTGCACCGCGGCGCCGTGCCGATCGACGACGAGCGGATCGACCGCGTCGTCGGCGAAGGCACCACCTCATGACACGGCTCGCCATCGGCCGCAAGCTCATCGCGCTCTACGTCGACGTCATGCGCGACGCGGCGCGTTCGCTTGCGCATGCGGTCGCCGCGAGCTTTCGCGCAGACGGCTACGAGATCGCGACCTGGAAGGGCCAAAGCGGCGTCGCGGATCTCGCGACCAACGGCGCCCGCGCCGAGGACGCCGCGCTCTTCATCACCGTCGGCGGCGATGGAACCTTGCTGCGCGCGGCGCGCGTCGCGACCGAGATCGGAGCGCCGCTGCTCGGGATCAACACCGGACGCCTCGGATTTCTCACCGAACTCGACGAAGGCGATCCGCGCATCGCCGCGCTTCCGCAGCTCGTCGATCAAGGTTTGCTGATCGAAGAGCGAACGGCGCTCGAAGCGGAATACGCGGAGCGCACCTTTTTCGCGCTCAACGACGTGGTCGTGCGCAAGGGTGACGTCTCGCGCATCGTGCCCTTCGGTCTGACGCTCGATAACGAACACATCGCCGAAATTCCCGCCGACGGAATCTGCGTTGCGACCGCGACCGGTTCCACGGCCTACTTCTTGTCGGCCGGCGGTTCGATCATCTCGCCGCGCGTCGACGCATTCGGAATCGTCCCGCTCTTGCCGCACACGCTCTTTTCGCGGCCGCTGATCGTACCGGCAAGCTCGGAGATCGGCATCGGCTGCGACTCGGACGTCGCGCACGCGCATCTGGAGTGCGACGGCGACGTGCTGGCCGAGATCGGCCCTAATACGGTCGTCCACGTGCGCCGTCACCCCAAGTGTGCGCGCTTCGCGCGCCTCTCTCCGCTGCGTTTTTTCGAGCGCCTGGAAGCTAAGATGCGCTGGGGTGTTTCCATCAAGGCCGCGACGCGGTAAGGAGATATCGGTGATAACGCGGCTGGAGATCGAGAATTACGGCTTGATCGCCCGCGGCGCGATCGAGTTCAGCTCCGGCGCGACGATCTTCACCGGCGAGACGGGCTCGGGCAAGACGATGATTCTCGGCGCGCTCGACTTCGCACTCGGCGAACGGGCGAGCGCCGACGTCGTGAGGCGCGGCGCGCAGCGCGCGGTCGTCACGCTCGGCTTCGAGCCGAACGCCGCATTGCGCGAGCGTCTGCGGGCCGACGGATTCGAAGTCGATCCGGGCGAGGAAGCGACCGTCGTGCGTGAGATGAGCGACGCCGGAAAATCGAGCGTGCGCGTGAACGGCCGCAGCGCGACCGCGAGCTACGTTCGTGAGATCGGGACGCAGATCGCCGAGGTCATCGGCCAGCACGATGCGCAGCGCCTGCTCTCACCCGCGTACCAGCTCGAATTGCTCGACCGCTTCGGCGGCTCCGTTACGATCGAGGCGCGCGATGCCGCCGCCGTTGCACGCGAACGCGTTACGGCGCTGGATCGCGAGCTGCACGCGTTTCACGGCGACGAGCGGCGCGAGCAAGAGCGTTACGATGACGCGCGCTTCGCGCTCGACGAGATCGAAGGCGCGGCGCCGCAGCCCGCCGAGGACGAACGCTTGAACGAACGGCGGCGCTATCTCGACAACGTCGAACGCATCGCGCTTGCGCTGCGCGCGGCGCACGAAGCGCTCGGCGGCGACGACGGCAGCGCTGCCGGAGCGCTGGGTACGGCGAGCACCGCGCTGCACGGCATCGCCGATATCTCGGCGGATCTGCGAGCGATGGCCGACGCTGCCGCGGCGCTCCAAAGCGAATCGGCCGAGCTCGCGACGCGGATCGCGCGCGCGCTCGACGCGACCGAGTTCGACGCGGGCGAGCTGGAGTCGATCAACGCGCGCCTCGATCTGCTCGATCGTCTCAAACGCAAGCATGGCGGCAGCATCGAGGCCGTGCTCGAGACCGCGGTGCGGGCGCGCGCGATCGTCGAAGCGCACGAGTCGCGCGGCGAGCGCTCGTCACAGCTGGCGGTCGACCTGCGCGACGCGCAGGCGGCCCTCGCGGCAAATGAGGCTCATTTGCGTGCTCTGCGCGAGAAGGCCGCCGCGCGGCTCAAAGGCGCGCTCGCGGAGGAGTTCGGTGCGCTGGCGCTGGGATCGGCGCGCTTCGACGTCGCGTTCGATCCTGCGATCGAGTTCGTTTTTGCCGCGAACAAGGGCGAACCGCTGCGTCCGCTCGCGCGCGTCGCCTCCGGCGGGGAGCTTTCGCGCGTGCTGCTCGCGCTCGTCGTCGTACTCGCCGGCGCGCGCGAGCGCACCGCGCTGATCTTCGACGAGATCGATACGGGAATCGGCGGCACGACGGCGACCGCGCTCGGCGCGCGGATCGGGCGTCTCGCGAAAGAGAGCCAGGTCGTGTGCGTGACGCATCTCGCGCAGCTCGCTACGTGGTCGGATCGCCATTACGTGCTCGACAAACACGAGAAGGGCGGTACCACGACGATTGCGGTTCGAGAGATCGCGGGCGAGGACGCGCGCGCCGCCGAGCTCGCGCGCATGCTCTCGGGCGAGTCACACGAGGTCGCGCTCGAGCACGCACGTCTGCTGCTCGCGCAGGGCCGCGCCGCTGCAGGCGGAGAGCGTTGACGCTATCGGGCGTGAGGATTCCGCGCGATCGCGCGGACGTCGCTGTCATCGCCGGGCGCAAGCGTGTCGCGCTCACGAATGTAAACAAGATCTTTTTCCCCGAGATCGGGCTCACCAAGGGCGATCTGCTGCAATACTACGCCGACGTGTCCGAGGCGCTGCTGCCGCACATCGCCGATCGCGCGATGGTGATGAAGCGCTACCCGAACGGCGCGCAAGGCGACTTTTTCTTCATGAAGCGCGTGCCCCAACCGCACCCGGACTGGCTGCGTACCGTTCCGATCGAGCAGCACTCGGGAGACGTCATCGAGTTTCCGGTGATCGACGACCTCGCCGCGCTGCTCTGGGTCATCAATCTGGGCTGCATCGATCTCAACCCCTGGTACGCGCGCTGCGACGAGGTCGATCGCCCCGATTACCTGCACTTCGATCTCGATCCCGGCGAATCGAGTTTTGCGATGGTGCGCGAAGTTGCGCTGCTCGTGCGCGACGGACTCGCGGCGCTCGGCATGACGAGTTACGCGAAAACGACCGGCTCGAAGGGCATGCACGTCTACGTGCCGATTCTGCGCGGGCCTTCGCAGCACGACGTCTGGGCTTTCGCCAAAGAATTTGCGCTTGCGTTCGCGCGCCACACGCCCGAGCTAACCACCGTCGCCTACAAGAAGGACAAGCGCCCGAAAGATCGCGTGCTCGTCGATTACAACCAAAACCGCTGGGGCGCGACGCTCGCGAGTGTCTACTCGGTGCGCCCGGCCCCGCGCGCGACCGTCTCTGCGCCGCTCGCGTGGGAAGAGATCGAAGCGGGCGCGCAGATCGATGACTTCCGCATCGACAACATGCCCGCGCGCATCAAAAAGCTTGGCGACCTATGGAAACCCGTCGACGCCAAACGCGGCCGCTTCGATTTGGCGAAACTGCTATGACGGGAACGCAGCGCGGCTAGGAGACTTCGTGAATCTTCAGCAGATTCGTCCCGCCGGCTCCCACCGGCATGCCGGTCGTGAAGGCGATGAGGTCCTTGGAGCGCACGATGCCGGCTTGCATCATGCGCTGCTCCGTCATGTAGAGCAGTACGTCGAACGAGCCGTAGCGTTCGATCAGGAGCGCCTCGGTGCCCCAGAGGAGCGCGAGACGGCGTGCGACCTCGGGCGAAGGCGTGAGCGCGATGATGCGCGCACGCGGGCGGAACGCCGCGATGTGGTGCGCGGTGTTGCCGGTCGTGGTGCCGGTCGCGATGAACGGGATGAAGAGTTCGTCGGCGGCTCGGGTAGCGGCTTCCGCAATCGAGGTTGCGATGGTCGGGCTCATACCCGCCAAGCGCCGTTCGCGCAGCGTGTTGTGCGGATAGTTCTTCTCGACTTCGCGCGCGATCTCGGCCATCGTGCGCACGGCCTCGGTCGGGTACTGGCCGCGCGCCGTTTCACCTGAGAGCATAACCGCGTCGGTGCCGTCGAGGATCGCGTTTGCGACGTCGGTCACCTCGGCGCGTGTCGGTTTCGAACTGAAGGTCATCGATTCGAGCATCTGGGTGGCGGTGATGACCGGCTTGCTCGCCCGGTTGCACTTCGCGATGATCGCTTTTTGCACGAGCGGTACTTGTTCGAGCGGAATCTCGATGCCGAGATCGCCGCGCGCCACCATGATGCCGTCGGCCGCGTCGACGATGTTATCGAGGTCCTCGAGCGCCTCGTGCTTCTCGATTTTCGCGATGACCGGAACGTTGCGCCCTCGCTCGGCCATGAAGGTTTTGACGCGCCCGATATCCTCGGCCGAACGTACGAATGAGACCGCGACGTAATCGACGTTCTGCTCCAGACCGAATCCGAGCAGTTCGAAATCCCGATCGGTGACCGAGGGAATGTTGAGCGAGCCGTCGGGATAGTTGATGCCCTGCGTCGAGCGAAGATCGCCGCCGAACTCGACGTTGGTTTCGATCTCGGTATCGTTCTTGCCGGTGATGCGCAGCGTGATCTGCCCGTCTTGCAGATAGATGCGATTGCCGATTGCAACGTCGTGCGGAAGGCCTTTGTACTGTACGCTGATGCGCGTCTCGTCGCCCGGAACGTCTTGCGTCGTGAGGATGAAGCGGTGCCCGCGCTCCAGGCGTACGCTCGCCAGGTCCTCGCGCAATTTACCCGTCCGCACTTTGGGGCCGGGGAGATCTTGGAGGATCGCGATATGGAGGTCGAGCTCTTCGGATAGTTCGCGCGCTGTTTTGATGACCTCGGCATGATCTTGCGGCGTTCCGTGTGAGAAATTCAGACGGAGAACGTTCGTGCCGGAGACGAAGAGCGAACGCATGATCGCAGCCTCGCGTGATGCCGGCCCGATGGTCGCGACGATCTTGGTGCGCTTCTGCAACAGGTGTTCCATGAAAGCGAGCAGATGCGCGCCCGAACTTGCAGGCTCCTGCGCTCTCTTAAGCGCATAACCACCGCGCATGCTCGAACGCGATCCGCGCGACCCGCGACGACGTGAGCGACTCGCGGGGAGCTACCTCGCATCGCTGTTGTTGCATGCGCTCATCGCCACGCTGATTTTTACGTTGGCGTCGAGCTCTTCTCAGGAAGGCGCGAGCGAATCGGTCATCGGCGGCAGCATCGTGACCCTCGAGCAACGCGCGCCTTCCGTCACCGTCGCCGCCGCGCCGGTGCAGCAGGCCGCCCCGGTTCCCAACGTTCCGAAAATCGCGCCGGTCGTCCATCATGCGCCGTTGATCCAAGCCGCGCATCAACCCACGCCGCCGCAGCATCACGAGCTCTCGCAGTTCAAGCCGACCGCTCCACCAAATCCGACGCCGGTGCCGCAAGCCTCGCCGCAGCCCAACCCTCAACCGACGACGCCGATCTACGAGCCCAATCCAAAAAACGAGCTTCCGGCGGTCCCGACCGCCGTTCCGTCGATTCCGACCCAGCAAGTCGCCGTACGCGTGCCGCCGACGCAGGCGCCCTCGCCGGTTCCATCGATCGCGCCGACCGTGCAGCCTACGGTGCATCCGCCCGCGCCGACCAGCGCGCCGACTGCAAAACCCGCGACGCCGGCGCCGACCGCGAAACCGAGTGTCGCGCCGACCGCGGCGATCGTAGCGGAGAAGGCGAGCGCCGCACCGAGCACCTCGCCCAAGCCGCTCGCGCCGCCCAGCACCGCGCCCGCCAAACAAGCCGGCGTTCCGAGTCCCGGACCGACCTCCGGTCCGCAAATCGCGCAGACCAAGAGCGTGCAGCCCTCACCGGGTCCGGAAGGCAAAGGCTCACCGAGTCCGCACCAGGGCAACGAAGGAACCTCGAAGCGTGCGCCCCCCGGCACCGTCCACGTTCCGCCGACGCCGGCGCCGACCGCAAAGCCGACCAGCTCGGCGCAGACGACGGTCGGCCGAAATATCAATAATTTGCTCAACGGCATGCTGCCGCACAACGTCGTGAACCCGTCGCAGGAGAGCGTCCACTTTCGGGTCGCGCTCAACCAATCGATGGAACCGACGCCGCCGCCGCGCATCGTCGCTATGACGAAGTTCACGTATGAAGAGAAGGGCGCCGGCAACGATGCGCTCGACAAGATGTGGGTGATCGCCACGCATCGCGTCGGCCCGACCCTCGTCTGCGACGGCTGGCTGGTCCGATATCCGCATGCGACCGGTCCCACGGCCGGCGGTCCAAACCTCATCCAGATCGGTGGACTGACCGGCGGGCTAGGGCCGCCGGTGGTCGACGCGGTCGCACACGTCACGTGCAGCGAGCGCGCGCTGGTTCCGTTCACGCCGCCCTCTCCGGCGTCGCCGTAGCATTCGCGATTCCCGCTTGTAGTGCGACTTTTCTCGGAATAGAATGAAGGGGCATCAGAAGCGATGCACTTTCGTTTCACAAGGGGGACGGCGACACTTGGAGCCGCAAGATCCACCGGGCCACCTGGCCTGCGAATACGCGCACCATTAAAGGCGCTGCGGCGCCACGCAAGCCGGACGTTACCGGCTCATAGCGCTACGTTCGCATAGGACGTTCTCGAACGAGGGGCCGCTCAAGCCACGTGGGCTTGCGGCCCGTCGTCATTTTCGGTACTATTGCAGGTGGTTTGATCGAGTAAGCGTGGGCAGGTCCCGCGCTTCTTTGTTGGGAGGGCGCTGGCGCGGTGTCGCAGTTGACGGATTTGTTCGAGCGTGAGATCGATGCGATCGCACACGAGCGGATGACGTCGGGTGTCGAGATCGTCACCCACGCGGCGCACGCGCGCCGCGGCACGACCGCTTTGATCGTCACTATCGACAAGGATGGGGGCGTCGATCTCGCCACCTGCGAACGCGTCGCCGCGCGCATAAACCGCGCGCTCGAAGCGGTCGACGCGCCGTACTCGCTCGAGGTCGAGTCGGCGGGACTCGAACGGCCGCTGTTGCGGCCGCACGACTACGAACGCTTTGCCGGAAAGCGCGCGCGGATCGTCACCTCGCTGCAAATCGCCGGCGGTAAAACGCATCGCGGCACGCTCGTCGGGCTGCGCGGCGAGACGGTTATCCTCGCGACCGAGAACGGCGAACTGCCGCTCCCGATCGCAACCATAAAATCGGCGAACTTGGAATACGACCCGCGCGCCGATCTACAACGCGACAAGCGTGAACGGAAAGCACATGGCAGAATCGGCAGCTGAAGAAAAACTCATCGACGTCCTGCAGTTCATCTCGAAGGAGCGCAACATTCCGTTCGAGATGCTCCTCGAGGCGCTCGAAGCGGCGTTGCTCACCGCGTACAAACGGCATTACGGCAGCGAGGCAAACGCCATCGTGATGGTCGACCGGCAGACCGGCGAGTATCGCGTCTACCATCGGCGCACGGTCGCCGAGAACGTCGAAGATCCCAAGCTCGAGATTTCGGTGAAAGCGGCCGGCCAGCCATATCAGCCCGGCGACTTCTTCGACGAAGAGGTCACGCCGAAAGAGTTCGGACGCATCGCCGCGCAGACAGCCAAGCAAGTCATCGTGCAGCGCATCCGCGAAGCCGAGCGCGATACGGTCTACAACAAGTACGCACGCAAGCTCAACGATCTCGTAACGGGAACCGTGCAGCGCTACGAGCAGCGCAACATGTACGTGCTGCTCGAAGGACGCGACGAAGCGATCCTGCCGCTCTCCGAACAAGTTCCGGGCGAGACGTTCCGCATCAACGATTTCATTCGCGCCTACGTGGTCGACGTGCGCAAGTCGCCGAAGGGACCGCAGGTCGTGCTCTCGCGCGCGGCCGAGGGCCTCGTCCAGCGCTTGCTCGAGCTCGAGGTTCCCGAGATCGCCGACGGGATCGTCGAGATCATGGCGATCGCGCGTGAAGCGGGCAGCCGTTCGAAGGTAGCCGTGCGCAGTCTGCGCGCGGAAGTCGACCCGATCGGCGCCTGTCTGGGACCGAAGTCGAGCCGCATCGCGAACGTCTCCGACAATCTGCGCGGCGAGAAGATCGACGTGATTCGCTACGACACCGACGCGCAGACGTTCATCATGAACGCGCTCGCGCCGGCAAAGGTCATCAGCGTCGAGCTCTTCGAGGACGACGGCGTCGCGTTGGTCGTCGTGCCCGACTACCAGCTCTCGCTCGCGATCGGCCGTGACGGTCAGAACGTTCGTCTTGCCGCGCGTCTGTGCGGCTGGCGTCTGGATATCGCAAGCGAGAGTGAGGCGGACGAGGCGCGGGAGCGCTACCTGGCCGACCGCGCCGAGCGCACCGGTGTCGAAGAGGTCGTCGAGGAGAGCGACGAGATCGAAGAAGAGGAAGCGCCGGCTGCCGCGGGCGTCGACGAAGAGCTGATTCGCCGATTGGAAGAGTTCCGGCGCGAACGGCTCGGTGAGTAGATGACGCCCGAGCGTACCTGCGTGGGGTGTCGCAAGACCTTCGCGCAGGGCGCGCTCGTCCGGTTCGTACGCCGGCCCGCCGGCTGGCGCGCCGACGCGCCGGGCGGGAAGCGGCAACCGGGGCGCGGCGCATATCTCTGCTCGGCGGCCTGCGCGGGCCGCTGCGCGAAGAACAGGCGCTACCCGGGGCTTGCATCGGCCGCGGCAGAATATGGTTTAATAAGTAGTTCGATGGGCCTTGGAACTCATGATGAATGATCTAAACAATGATCACGGGTAGCCGCGCGGCGCGGCTGAAGGTTCGGCGCACGGCCAAATAGCTGTGGTACCCCACCGTGGGGACCACGTGGGGATACATGGCAGCAACTAGTACAGGCAGTAAAGTACGCATTTTCGAGCTCGCCAAAGAGGTGGGGCTCACATCCAAAGAGCTGATCGCGCTCTTCAACGACCGCCTTGGCGGCGTTTTCGAAGCGAAAAACCAGCTTAGTGTCGTTCCGGACAACATCGCGGATCTCGTTCGCAGCGTGCTCAAACCGGCGCCCGCCTCCAAGGCCGCGCCGGTCAAGGAGGCTGTGCCGCATCCTGCGCCTGCCCGGAAGGCCGCGACCAAGGCTGCTCCCGCCGCACCCGCTGCGCCGGCCCCCGAGGCCCCGCCCGTTCAACGACTGCGCCCGGTCGCGCCCAGCTCCACGCCGCGCGCGCCGAAGGCGCCTGCGAAACCCGTCGAGCCCGAGGCACCCGCCCCGGCCGCAGCCGAAACGCCGGAGCCGGTCAAACCGGCCCCGCGCCCGGCTCGCCCTGCGGCGCCGGAAACGCCGATTCCCCGGCTACAGCCGGTTCCACACGGCCAGCAATCGATCGCGCGCCGTCCTCCGCCGCCGACCACCTCGGCGTCGGCTTCGCCCGGTCCCTCGACCGGCGTGCCGGGCCGTCCCGGCGTCGCACCGCGCCCCGGTCAAGCGCTGCCCGGTCAAGGCGGCAAAGGTCCGGTCGCGCCGGCACAGCGCGGCAACGGACCGCTCACTCCGCCGCAGCGCCGTCCGGCAGGCAACGGCCCGTTCCGCCCGCTCGCACCCGGTGCGCGCCCGGCCGGCCCGCGGCCCGGCGTCACGACCGGCGCCACCGACGGCCCCGCGCCCTCGGCCGGCGGACGTCCCGGCGACCGGCCGCGCAGCCACGAAGACAAGGCGGCCGCGAAAAAGGATCGCGAGAAAGAGCTGCTGCTCGAGAAAGAGCGTCAGCGTAAGAAGAAGGGCGGCGTCGACGCCGCGCCTGCCACACCGGTGCGCGCGCTCGAAACCATCGAGATTCCCGATCTTCTGACGGTGCAAGAGCTTGCGACCTCGATGATCGTGCCGGTCAAAGACGTCATCACCGAGCTGATCAAGACCGGAACGATGGCGACGATCAATCAGAACATTCCGAGCGACGTTGCAATCTCGGTTGCGAAGAAGTTCGGCTTCAACGCCGTCGTCAAAGAAGCCGGCGAAGAAGTTACGGTCGAGCAAGAAGAAGACAAACCCGAGATGATGACGGCGCGCCCGCCGGTCGTCACGGTGCTCGGCCACGTCGATCACGGCAAGACCTCGCTGCTCGACAAGATTCGCAGCGCGAACGTCGCCGCGGGCGAAGCCGGCGGCATCACGCAGAAGATCGGTGCGTACACGGTCGAGCGCAACGATCGCAAGATCACCTTCATCGATACGCCCGGTCACGAAGCCTTCACCGCGATGCGCGCGCGCGGCGCGAAAGTCACCGACGTCGCGATTCTCGTGGTTGCGGCCGACGACGGCGTCATGCCCCAGACGAAGGAAGCGATCGCTCACGTCAAAGCCGCGGCGGTTCCGATCGTCGTCGCAATCAACAAGATGGACAAGCCCGACGCGCAACCCGATCGCGTGAAGCAGCAGCTCATCGAAGAGGGGCTGCAGCCCGTGGATTGGGGCGGGAACATCGAAATGGTGCCGGTCTCCGCGAAGAGCGGCGACGGCATCGACTCGCTGCTCGATACGGTGCTGCTCGAAGCCGACATCAAGGAGCTCAAGGCGAACAAGAATCGCCGCGCGACCGGTGTCGTCATCGAATCGCAGCTCTCGCGCGGCCGCGGTGCCGTCGCTACGGTGCTCGTGCAGAACGGTACGCTGCGGGTCGGCGACATCGTCGTCGTCGGCGGCACGTTCGGCAAAGTGCGCGCCTTGATCGACGACAAGGGCAAGCAAGTGAAGAAGGCCGGCCCCTCGATTCCGGTCGAGGTCATGGGCTTGCAAGACGTTCCGGCCGCGGGCGACACGCTGATGGTCGTTTCCGACGAGCGCGTCGCGCGCGAAACCGCGCAGAAGCGTGCGGTGCGCCGCCGCGACGTGCGTATCGCCGGGAGCGGGTCGCAGCGCGTTTCGCTCGAGACCTTCATGCAGATGCCCGCCGAGGGTAAGAAGACGCTCAATCTCATCATCAAGGCCGACGGACAGGGCTCGCTCGAAGCGCTGCGCGCGCGCATGGAGTCGCTCTCGAACGACGAGGTCGACGTGCGCGTGATTCACGGCGGCGTCGGCGCAATCTCGCCCAACGACGTCAACCTCGCGAGCGCCTCGAACGCCGTGCTGATCGGCTTCAACATTCGCCCCGACGAAACGGCGAAACGCTTGGCTGATAATGAAGGCGTCGATCTGCGCTTCTATCAAGTCATCTACGAGATCGAAGACGATCTGCGTAAGGCGATGACCGGTATGCTCGCGCCGGTCGAGCGTGAAGTGACGCTCGGCCACGCCGAAGTGCGCGAAGTCTTCAAGGTCAGCAAGGTCGGCACCATCGTCGGCTGCTACGTAAAGGACGGCAAGATCACGCGTAACGCGAAGGTCCGCGTCGTGCGCGACTCGGCCGTCGTCTTTACCGGCGAGCTCGAGAGCCTGCGGCGCTTCAAGGACGACGTCCGCGAAGTCGCGGAAGGCTTCGAGTGCGGTATTCAAGTCGCGAAGTTCCAGGATCTCAAAGCCGGCGACATCATCGAGGCCTACGCGACCGAACACGTCGCGGCGGAGCTCGTGACGGCGTGAAGGCACAGCGCTTAGCGCGTATCGATCACGAGATTCAGCGCATCCTCGGCACACTGATCAGTCAGGAGCTCAAGGATCCGCGGCTCGGGTTCGTCACGGTGACGCGCGTCGAAGTCGGCGACGACCTGCGGACCTGCAAGGTCTTCGTCTCGGTCATCGGCGACCGCCATGCGGCGCGACAGTCGCTGGAAGCATTGCACTCGGCAGCGCGCTTTCTGCGCGGCGAGCTGGGCCATCGCATCGATCTGCGTCATACGCCGGAGCTGGTTTTCGTAGAGGATCGCTCGACGGAGCGTGCGATTGCGCTCGCGAAGACGCTGCGCGAGGACGCGGAGCGCCGCGGCGTAACGGAGGAGAAGGAATGATCGAAAACGAGCTGCGCTCGTCCACCGAGGCCGAGATCGTCGCCGAACTGCGGCGCCGCTCGGCCTTCGTCATGGTCAGTCACGTCAAGCCTGACGGTGACACGCTCGGCGCGGGCCTCGCGCTCGGCATCGCGCTCAAGCGTATGGGCAAGCGCGTCGCGTATTTCAATCAGGATCCGGTGCCGCGCAACCTGCGTTTCCTTCCCGACGCGCAGTTCGTCTCACGCGAGATTCCCTCCGACTTTCCGCCGGATACGCTCTACGTCTTCGGCGACATGAGCGACCCGGCGCGCGCGGGCGAGTTTCTGCCGAAGGTCGACCGCGTCAACATGCTCGACATCGACCATCACCTCGGCAACGGGCATTTCGGTGCGCTCAACTTCGTGATTCCGAGCGAGTGCTCGACCGGCACCGCGGTCATGCGTCTCCTGCGTGAAATGAAGACACCGGTAGATGCGCAGATCGCAACCTGTCTGCTCACCACGATCATGACCGACACCGGCGGTTTCATGCACTCCAACACCTCGCCCGACGCGCTCGAGCTCTCCGCCGAGCTGATGCGGGCGGGCGCCGATAAAGAACAGATCACCGAGGAGATCTTCGGAAGCAAACGTATTGCCGCTACGCGCCTGCTCGGCCGGATCATCGACGAGATGAAGTTCACGCACGATGGGCGCTATTGTTATTCGTTCGTCGACGACGCGATGCTCGCGCAAACCGGCGCCGACGGTGAAGATACCGAGGATATGGTCAACGTGCTGCGCGCACAGGAAGGCGTCGAAGTCGCGGCGCTCTTCAAAGCGTACGAAGGCGAGATTCGGGTGAGCCTGCGCTCGAGCGGGCGCATCAACGTGCAGGCGGCTGCGGCACGCCTCGGCGGCGGCGGACACTTCCGCGCTTCCGGATTGACGCTGCACGGTTCGCGCAATCAAGCTTACGATGCGGTCGACGCGGCGCTTTCGGCCGAAGGCTTGTGATCGCGTTTGTCAACGTCTTCAAACCGGCGGGCTACACCTCGGCGCAAGTCGTCGCTCGCGTCAAGCGGATCTACGGCGTCTACGGGCGCGACCGAAAGATCGCCGCAGGCCACTTAGGCACGCTCGACCCGCAGGCGGCCGGCGTGCTGCCGGTGGCGATCGGCAAAGCGACGCGGCTGATTCCGCTACTCGAGGATCAGCGCAAGGCCTACACCGCGCTTTTGGTTCTGGGCCGCTCCACGACCAGCCAGGACGCGCTCGGAGAAACCGTTGCCACAGGCGATCCGCCTCCGCATTGGGAGCGCAAGCTCGCCGACGTTCTGCCGCAGTTCATCGGCAAGATCGCGCAAGTGCCGCCGATGTTCTCGGCGCTGCACCACGAGGGCAAGCGCCTCTACGACCTCGCGCGCGAGGGAAAGATCGTCGAGCGCAAAGCGCGCTGCGTCACGATCTACGGCCTGACGCTGCTCGGAACGGAGGCGCCGAACCTCGCGCGCATTCGCGTAGCGTGCAGCGAAGGCACCTACGTGCGTACGCTCTGCGAAGACATCGGGCGCGCGATCGGCGTGCCCGCGCACATGGGCGCGCTCGTGCGCGAAGCCTCCGGCCCGTTCGTGCTCTACGAGTCGCGGATGCTCGATGAGATCGCTGACGATCCGCAAGGTTCGGTGACGCCGCCCGAGCACATCATTCCCTTTCCGACGATCGTGCTCGATCTGCGCGGCTCGGCGGACTTTCGCGCCGGCCGCGTCGTACCGTTGCCCGAAGGTGCTCCGGCGGAACGCGTCTTCGTGCGGGATCACTCGCGTACGCTCGTCGGCGTTGGTGAGGCGCACGGCGCGCTCCTTGCACCGCGGAAAGTCTTCGTGTGATTCGCTGTCATCCCGAGCGTAGTCGAGGGACGGCACCCGCCTGTCATCCCGAGCGTAGTGAGCGAAGCGAACGTAGTCGAGGGACGGCACCCGCCTGTCATCCCGAGCGTAGCGAACGCAGTGAGCGTAGTCGAGGGACGGCACCCGCCGCTGCTGCCCGCGAAAACGCTCCTCGCGGCACGTCGTGTGCCGCTCCTGCTGCGCGAGTTTTGCGCCACGGCCGAAGGAAGTTCGCATCCTGCGAATGGCGCAAAACTTCGAGCTTTCGCTTGGCAGCAATGGCAGATGCGTCCCTCGACTACGTTCGCTTCGCTCACTACGCTCGGGATGACAGAAGGGGATGCGTCCCTCGACTACGCTCACTGCGTTCGCTACGCTCGGGATGACAGAGGGGATGCGTCCCTCGACTACGCTCACTGCGTTCGCTACGCTCGGGATGACAGAGGGGATGCGTCCCTCGACTACGCTCACTGCGTTCACTACGCTCGGGATGACAAGTGGGGATGCGTCCCTCGACTACGCTCGCTTCGCTCACTACGCTCGGGATGACAGAGGGGATGCGTCCCTCGACTACGCCCAGGAGGACACCTCAGCGCAAATACTTGTCGAACCAGCCCGCGGTACGCTCCATGATGTCGATCTGATCCTTGGGCTTGCGCGGGCTGTGGCCTTCGTCGGCGTAGACGACGAGTTGCGAGGGAACGCCGAGCGCCTGCATCGCGTGATAGAACTCGAAGGCTTGCGGAGCGGGGACTTCCTCGTCGCGTTCGCCTTGGAGGATCAGGACCGGCGTATGCGAGTTCTTGATGAACGTAATCGGCGAGCTCTTCGCGTATACGGCCGGATCGTCGTAGACGGATGCGCCGAAGAACGGAATCATCCACTGGTCGATTTTGTTCTGGCCGTAATATGATTGCCAGTTCACGACGCCGGCGCCCGCGACGATCGCCTTGAAGCGCCGCGTCTGCGTTTGCGCCCACATCGCCATGTAGCCGCCGTAGCTCCAGCCGAAGAGGCCGAGGCGATTCGGGTCGATCGGCGCCGCTGCGACTGCGGCGTCGATGCCGGCGAGATCGTCGCGCCAATCGCCGTAGCCGAAGTCCTTGATATTTGCGGACGTGTACGCTTCGCCTTGACCGAAGCTGCCGCGCGGATTGGGCTCCAGCACGAAGTATCCGCGCGCGGTCAGCGCAGCCGAGAAGCGGTAATCATAGTTGGGAAGGGATTCCGCCGACGGACCGCCATGCACGATCATCACCATCGGGTACTTTTTGTTGGGATCGAAGTCGAGCGGATAGATGAGCCAGCCCTGCACGGTGTACGAATCGCTCTTCCAGGTGAGCGAGATCGCTTTGCCGGTAAGCTTCGGCACGTTCTCGTTGCCGCTCGTGATGCGCCGCAGGTTCGCAAACGGTCCCGCCCAAACTTCGGGCGGCGCCGAAAAAGAAAGGCGCACGAGGGCGACACGGCCAGCATCGCGTGCGAGCGAGAGGCTGCGGATCGATTCCGCGCCTCCCAGCAGCGTCGTCGTCGAACCGTTCGAGGGATCGAGAGCGAGTACGTGCAGCGCACCCAAGACGTGCGCCACCACGAGGATACGCGCGGGTTGGACCCAGTGCAGATCCGCCGCGTTGAATTTTGCATCCGGCGTTACGTCGGTCGCCGCACCGCTCGCCGCGTCGACGAGATAGACGTCGCCGCCGACCGAGCCGAAGTCGCTCATCAACCCGCCGATGACTGCGATCTTGCTGCCGTCGGGCGACCACGTTGGATCGTTGATCTGATAGTTCGGCGCCAGCAAATCGCGCATCGCGCCGCCGCCGGCGGCGACGAGCGCGAGTTTGGCGACCCACCAATTGTTATCGCCGTTGCCGCGCGCGTAGGTGCAGGCAAATCGTTTTGAATCCGGCGACCACGCGTATTCATAGACGTAATCCTGCGACGGCGAGACGAGCCTCAACGTGCCTGACGCGGCATCGACGGTTGCGATCTGCTGTTCGTCGCTGACGCTGCCGATCACGCCCACGTCGCGAGCACCCGGCGCCAGCGCACCGGCGAGCCGATGCGGCTTTGCAATATAGAGGAACGCGAGATGCTTTCCGTCGGGCGACCACGTCAGCCGCTGCGGTAGTCCGCCAAGCGGCGCCAGCATGTGCGCATCGCTTCCGTTCGCTCGCGCCACGTAGAGTGAGGGGCGATCCTTGGTGAGCGTTTCAGAGAAAAACGCAATCCGCGATCCGTCCGGCGACCACACCGGCCACGTCTCGTCCCCGCGGACGCCGGCGCCCGCCGTCAAACGAACCGCCGTGCGCGTCGCGAGATCTTCGATCCACAACGTGTCCGCGTGCCGGTGGGTCTGCTGCCACGCGACATGCGTTCCGTCGGGAGAGATCGCGACGTTGCTGTAATCGCGAAGCGAATCCGTTATGCGCAAGACGTCGCGCATCGACGGCGCCGCCGCCGCGGCGACCTGCGTACAAACGAAGGTAAACGCTGCCATGAGCGCGGCGATCCGGATCTTGCACATAGCGCGCGTTGTACGCGTCCAAGCGAGATTCTCATTCGCGCCGCAAAGCTGGCCTTATAAAATTATCAATAGGCCATATTGACATATGCGTGCCGAACTTTGTATAAGGGTATATCAGTCCAAGGACCAAAAGCAAGCCATCCAATTGAGTCGGTCCAAACGACGAAATGAACGATCCAATTTCAAAGGAGCACGAGTTGAGCACGAACGAGCGCGCCGCAGCCCTCTCATCGGCCTGGAAGACGAATCCGCGCTGGGCCGGGATCGAGCGCCGCTATACCGCGGATGAGGTCGTCAAACTGCAAGGGAGCGTGATCGTCGAGCAGACGCTCGCGCGTCTGGGTGCAGAGCGCCTGTGGTCTCTTCTGCAAACGAACGGGCCGACGACGGGCCTGGGCACCATGACCGGCGGTCAAGCCGTACAGGGCGCGAGGGCCGGTCTCAAATCGATCTACTGCAGCGGCTGGCAAGTCGCCGCCGACGCCAACACGTCGAACAACGTCTATCCGGACCAGAGCCTCTATCCGGTCAACAGCGTGCCGCAGATGGTCAAGCGTATCAACGCGGCGCTGCAGCGCTTCGATCAGATCGAGACCGTCGAGGGTCGCGGCGGAGCGCAGAACTACCTGCCGATCGTCGCCGATGCAGAGGCCGGATTCGGCGGGCCGCTCAACGTGTTCGAGCTCACTAAAGCGCTCATCGAGGCCGGCGCCGCAGCCGTGCATTTGGAAGACCAGCTCAGTTCGGAGAAAAAGTGCGGCCATCTCGGCGGTAAGGTGCTGATCCCAACGCAGCAGGCGGTGCGCAATCTGGTCGCGGCACGACTCGCGGCCGACGTCATGAACGTTCCAACGGTCATCATCGCGCGCACCGACGCCGACGCGGCGACGTTGATCACGAGCGACGTCGACCCGATCGACCGCGCTTTCATCACCGGCGAGCGCACGCCGGAGGGCTTTTATCATACGCGCCCCGGCATCGACGCCTCGATCGCGCGCGGCCTTGCGTACGCGCCGTACGCGGATCTGCTCTGGATGGAGACCTCGCAGCCGAATATCGAGGAGGCGCGCGCCTTCGCCGAAGGCATTCACGCGAAATTCCCCGGCAAACTGCTCGCCTACAACTGCTCGCCGTCCTTCAACTGGAAGAAGAAGCTCGGCGACGAGGAGATCGCGTCGTTCCGCAGCGAGCTCGACAAGCTCGGCTACAAATATCAGTTCATCACGCTAGCGGGCTTCCACGCCCTCAACTTCAGCTTCTTCGAGCTGGCCCGCGACTTCAAGGAGCGCGGCATGTCCGCCTACGCCGAGTTCCAGCAACTGGAGTTCTCGGCCGAAGAGCACGGCTACACCGCCACGCGCCATCAGCGCGAGGTGGGCACCGGCTACTTTGACGAAGTGGCACAGACGATCAGCGAGGGTAAGTCCTCGACGACCGCACTGCACGGTTCGACCGAAGCCGAACAATTCTACGGCAACGGTCATGTCAAAGAGGTTGTTAGCGTCTGATATGAACGTCGCCCCAGCAGGTTTCGCTCTCGAGAGAGATCTGCCGGCGGGGTTCGCGGAGTTCTATCTCCCGCTGCACGAGCGTTTCACGCCGAAGCAGCAAGCATTGGCACACGCGCGAGCCGTTCGGCTCGCGCGTTCCCATCAGGGCGAGCTCCCGAACTATCTCCCGCCGTCGCAAGCCACTACGACCGACTGGCGCATCGAGCTTCCGGCGTGGTGCCAAGATCAGCGAAATCAAATGACCGGACCCGCCGACGACGCGGAGCTGGTCGTCAAAATGCTCAACTCCGGCGCACCCGGCGTCATGCTCGATCTGGAAGATTCCATCGCCAACGTGTGGGATCACGTGATGCTCGGGCACAAGAACCTCGTCGCCGCACTCTACGGCGAGCTCACGTACGAGGACGGCAAGCGCGGCGGCACGGTCGGCATCAAGCCGAGCAAAACCGTCGTATGGAATCGCGTGCGCGGCTTGCACATCTCGCAAGCGGGGTTGCTGCACGAAGAGCTCACGAGCGCCTCGCTCTTCGATACCGCGCTGCTCGCATACAATCTCGACTACAGCCGCCTCAAGCACCCGCTCTGCATCTACATCCCGAAATCGGAGTCGGCGGAAGAGGCGCTGTGGTGGAAAGAGCTCTTCGACGAGCTCATCGCGCGCAAGGGCTGGCCGGAAGGCTCGATCAAAGCGATGGCGCTGATCGAAGCGCATCCGATGGCGTACGAGATGGAAGAATTCCTCTTCAATCTGCGCGATTACATTCTCGGACTCAATCTCGGGCGCTGGGACTATATGGCGAGCTTGATTCATTTCAACTTGCACGATCCCAACTGGGTGCTGCCCGATCGCAATACGATTCCGAGCGACGTTGCGTTCTTCCAGAATCTGCGGACGCTCATGCCCGAGATCTGCCACAAGCACGGTGCGATGGCGATCGGCGGCATGACCGCGCTCTTTCCCGATCGCGCCAACCCCGAGCTGAACGCACGCGCGCTCGACGTACTCGAGCGCGACAAGAAAAACGAAGCCGACACGCTCATGGATGGCGCCTGGACCGGACATCCCGATCAAAACGAAATCGCGGTCGCGCAATTCCCGTTTCCCAACCAGCTCGACCGGCGCCCGAAGATGGCGAGCGAACATCCCGACCTGCGTCCGGTTCCGGCCGGCGTCGGTCAGAAAACGATCGAAGGGACGCGCGCCGCCGTGCGCACCGTCATCCGGTATCGCAACGGCGTGCTCGAAGGACGCGGTGCGAGCCTGCTCGACGGTTATATGGAAGATCTGGCGACCGATCGCATCTATCGCCTCATGATCGCCCAGCGCATGCGCTATCCCGGCGCGTACACGCCGCCTTCCCTCGGCACGATCTTCGACGAGGAGCTCGCGCGCATTTTGCGCGAGTCACCCGGCCTCACGCCCGAAGCATCCGCGCGCTATCAGAGCGCGCGCGACATCTCGGAGCGGATGATCCTCACCGGGGATTTCGACCCCAAGTAACGCCCGCTCATCCCGCGCGCAGTCCCGCTCGCCGGCGGCTGGTTGACCCAACCGGCCGCCGCGCGGTATGAGGGGTGCATGACCTTCAAACGGCCCGCAGCGTGGATTTGGCTCTTCGCGCTCTTCACCGCAATCGGCGCCTTCTTCGGGCTGCACTCCTACCTGGATAACCCCGGTTCGTCGCTCGCCGTCCACCTTTACTACGAGCTGACCGGTTCATGGAGTGCGATGCTGCTCGTCCCCGCGATGGGCTGGCTCACGCAGGTCGCGCCGTTCTCTCGCGGCAAGATCGGCCGGACGCTTGCGATAAACCTTGCCGGCGCGGCCGTCTACACGCTCGCGCACAGCTCGCTCGAGCTGCTGATGCGCTATCAAGTCCAGGGAATCGTCGGCCTGCACTACGCGCTCCCCGAGATGGTGCGTTACACGTACATTTCCGAAGCCCCGGGCGACATCGTCTATTACAGCTTCATCATCTCGTCGCTCTACCTGATCCGTTACGTTTTCGCGACGCGCGAGGTCGAGGCCCAGCTCGCGCGCGCGCAACTGGAGAATCTACGCCTTCAGCTCCAGCCGCATTTTCTCTTCAATACGCTCAACGCGATTTCGTCGGTGATGTATGAAGACGTGGCCAAGGCCGATCGCATGCTCGCACAAGTCAGCGACTACATGCGCCTCGTGCTTGCGTCCGGCGGCGTAGAAGAAATCTCGCTCGATGAAGAACTTCGCATGGAACGGATGTATGTCGACATCATGAAGACGCGGCTCGACCGCAACCTCGTGCTCGACGTTCGCGTCGCCGAGGATGCTCGCGACGTGACGGTTCCGTTCATGCTGCTGCAGCCGCTGCTCGAAAACAGCATCAAACACGGAATGGGGTCGGCCCGAACCTCGATCGAACTCGGAATCGAAGTCGCGCGCAGAAACGGCACCACGGTCATCAGCGTCAGCGATAACGGCCTGGGCTTCGACGCATCGCGGCCGCAGGGCATCGGCCTCTCCAACGTGGTCGCGCGCCTCGCCTATCTCTACGGCTCGCGCGCGCACTTCGAAATCGCGTCGAGCGAGGGCGGCGGCACGCTCGCCGTGGTGAGCCTGCCGTGCTGACCGTAATGATCGCCGACGATGAAACGCCGGCGCGCCGCAAGCTCGCACGCTTTCTCGGCGAGCACGAGGACGTTTGCGTCGTCGCCGAAGCCTCCAACGGCATCGACGCGCTCGACCTCATCGCGATGACCAAGCCGCAGCTGGTTTTTCTCGACATTCACATGCCCGATCTCGACGGCCTCGGCGTCGCGGAGACTCTGACGCGCAGCGAGTCGCCGCCCTCGATCGTTTTCGTGACGGCCTTCGATCAATACGCGGTACGGGCGTTCGAGGTCAGCGCGCTCGACTATCTGCTCAAGCCCTACGATCGCGAGCGGTTCGAACGAGCGCTCGCCAAGGCACGCCGCTCGCTCGAGGTTACGCCCGACACGGATAAGCTCGCGCAGACGCTCTCGCAGTTGCGCAACGAAGAGAAATTCGTGCGCCGCTTGCTCATCCCCAACGAAGGCCGTTCGTTCTTCGTGGCGGCGCGCGAGATCTTGCGCCTGGAATCAAACGGCAACGGTGTTGCCGTGCACACGCAGCGCGGCCCGCACACCCTGCGCGCGACGCTCGAGTCGCTCGAATCGCGGCTCGATCCCGTACAATTCGCGCGGGTTCACCGCTCCCACATCGTCAACATCGACGAGATCGCCGAGATTCATCCCTGGTTCCATGGCGATTACAAGATCCTCATGCGTGACGGTAGCGAGATCGCTTGGAGCCGGCGCTACGCGGCCCTACGGCCCGACCTGCTGAGATAATAAGGAGTAACGACGTGACCCGACGGACGGCGTGGGCTGCAGCCGCGGTAGTTTTTCTCGTGCATGCGATCGGCAACGCGCACTACGGATTCTTCCGCGACGAGCTGTATTTCATCATCTGCGGGCAGCACCCGCAATTCGGCTACGTCGATCAACCGCCGGTCGTACCGCTGCTCGCGGCGCTCACGCAGCTGGGCGGACATTCGCTCTGGCTCCTGCGCCTCGTGCCCGCGCTCTTTGCCGCGGGTGGCGCGTACCTTACCGTTCTGCTCGTAGCCGAGTTCGGCGGCGGTCTCTTTGCGCAAGCGTTGGCGGCGCTCGTGTATCTCTTCACGAACGTGCTGATGAGTTTCGGCGCGAAGGTCGGAACCGACGAAGTCGGATTGCTGACATGGCCGCTGCTCGCCTATCTGATCCTACGCATCGCGAAGGGTGCGAATCCGCGGCTTTGGCTCTGGGCCGGCGCCATCACCGGCCTCTCGTTCGAGAGCAAGTACAGTATCGTGTTCTTTGTCGCCGCGCTCCTGGGGGGTTTGCTGCTCACACCGCAACGCAGGCTGCTTTGGAATCGCTGGGCGCTCGGCGGCGCCGCAATCGCATTCCTGATCGCGCTGCCCAACGTGCTTTGGCAGGCGCACTACGGATTTCCGATGTGGCAGTTGCTCGAAGCAGGGCAGCATGGCAAGAACATCATCGTCGGTCCCCTGCTCTACCTCGTGCAAGAGATTCTGATCACCAATCTCTTTCTGTTCCCGGTTTGGGTGATCGGGGTGATCTGGTTGCTGCGGCGCCCCGGCCTGCGCTGGGCCGCGTATCTTTACGTCATCCTCATCGCCGAGATGATGGTACTTCACGGCAAGCACTACTATCCGGCGAACGTCTATCCGATCGTCATCGCGGCTGGCGCAGTGCCGATCGAGGCGTGGACCTCGCGTCTGCTCGCGGCGCGCATTGCGATCGTCGTTTACGCGCTCGCGCTCGGCCCGCTCTTCCTTCCGTTCTCGCTGCCGATACTTCCCGAGCCGGCGTTTCTCGCGTATCAGGCGAGACTCGGCGAACTGCTCCACATTCCCAAGGGCACGCTCGCGACCGAGCACGGGCGGGAAACCGCCGCGCTGCCGGGGGACTGGGCCGACATGCACGGCTGGCCGGAGCTGGCGGCGATCGTGCAGCGCGTCTACGCGTCACTTCCGCCGAACGAGCGCGCGCAGGCCGTCGCGATCACGTCGAACTACGGCGAAGCGGCAGCGATTCAATTCTTCGCGCCCGGCGTTCCCGTGATCTCCCGCCACAACCAGTACTGGCTGTGGGGACCACGCGGTTATTCCGGCAACGTGCTCATCGACGTCAACGGTGATTGCGGCGCGTCGGAGCACCTCTTCCGTTACGGCAAGCGCGTCGCGACGCTCGACGTGCCCTACACGATCGGCTGGGAGACCGGCATTCCCATCATGCTCTGCCGCGGGATCAAGGTTCCGCTCGCGACGCTCTGGCCGAAGATCAAGGTGTACGAGTGAGAAGCTCGATCAGCTTCGGGTAGACGATGTCGGTGCGGGCGAGCGGGTTGTCCGGGTCGATGATATCGTGATTCTTCGGTAACCCGGAGAGCTCGTCGTAATCGACGCCGCTCGCTCGCAAACGCCGCCAGCTTTCGACCGTTTCGTAGGTTTCGTGATTGTTGACCGCGGGATCGAGCGGATTCACGGCCGTCACGATCTGCTGCGCCGCGGCGGGCACGGTGCGTGCGGCGGCGCTTACCGCGTTGCCGATGCGCAACGTCTGCATGAGCGCGTGCGTCGCGAAGCGAGGGTACGCGGTCGCGGGCCGCTGCGCTTCTTTAACGCGCGGGTCCCACCACAGGAACATATTCGGCAGACGCAACAAGAGCCAGCACAAGCAGTCGGTGAGCTCGCGCGATAGACCGAGCAGACCGAAGTCCGGTGCAACCGGCACGCTCTTGTCCACGTCGGCGCGATATTGCGCGATGTGCGCGCAGAGCAAACCACCCATCGAGATACCGAGCACGGCGACACGATCGCCGAGTCCGGCCGCTGCGTCGAGCGATTCGTACGCCGCGGCCACGAGCATTTCCGCGGTCAAGCCCGCGAGCGCGTCGGTCATGCGGTCGGCGTAACCGTGCAGCGGCATCCGCGGCACGACGACGTTGACGCCGAGCACGTAGAGCTGCGGTGCAAAATCGATGAATTGGCCCGGATGATTGGTAAGCCCATGAAAGAGCACGACGCTCCACGGCGTGCGCGCGCCATGAACGTAGAGCGCGGTCCGCGCGCCGACGGCGATACGCTCGTCGTCGCGATCCATGATCGTGCGGAGCCGAGCAATCCCCTCGTCGTAGGTCTTGGCGCGTAGGCTAGGCGGCGGCGGTATCATGCCAGTCGCAGGTTACGACGTGGTCGTTGACGAGCCCGGTTGCCTGCATGAACGCGTATATGATCGTCGGCCCCACGAAGCGGAAACCGCGTTCGATCAAATCTTTGCTCAACGCGCGCGACTCGCTGCTCTCGGCCGGAAGATCCTCGCGCCGCTTGATACGGTGATCGATCGGCTTTCCGCCGACGTAGTCCCAGACGTAGGCGTCGAACGACCCAAACTCTTTTTGAATCGCGAGAAACGCTTTGGCATTGCGCACGGTCGACTCGACTTTCGCGCGATTGCGTATGATACCGGGGTCGAGTAAGAGTTTCTCGACGCGCGCCGGTGTGATACGGGCAACTCTCGCAGGATCGAACTCATGGAAGACGGCGCGATAGCGGTCGCGCTTGCGCAGAACCGTCTCCCAACTCAGTCCCGCCTGTGCGCCTTCGAGCGTAACGAACTCGAAGAAGACCCGATCGTCGTGAACGGGACGCCCCCACTCGTTATCGTGGTAGGGGATCGAGAGCTCCGTCGTCGCCCACGAACATCGCTTCAAAGTGATTTGAGCGATGCTTCGAAGGCCTTGAGGAACTCGCTGACGTCGTCGCTGCTGAAGATGAGCGGAGGCTGGATGCGCAGCACGTTGCCGAATCGGCCGCCCTTGCCGATGAGCACGCCGCGCTCGCGCATCGCTTCCAGTACGCGATTGGTTGACTGCACGTCGTAGGCTTTGCTCGCCGGATCTTTGACCATTTCGACGCCGATCATCAGACCGCGGCCGCGTACCTCGCCCATCACCGGAAAACGTTTCTGCAGCTCGCGCAATCCCGCGAGCAAGGCTTCGCCTTGCTTCTTGGCATTCGCGATGAGGTGCTTCTTCTCGATGATCTCGAGCGTGACGGTCGCGGCACGCGTCGAGAGCGGATTGCCGCCGAACGTGTTGATATGCGGTCCTTTGAACGTGTCGGCAAGTTCCGGACGCGTGATCGTAATACCGATCGGCAGCCCGCTCGCAAGACCTTTGGCCGAGGTGATGATGTCGGGCACGACGCCGTAGCTCGAAACCATCCCGAACCAGCCGTCGCCCAAACGGCCCCAGCCCGCCTGCACTTCGTCGGCAATCAGCAAGGTACCGAACGGTTCGAGCGTATCTTTCAGAACCTTGAAATACTCGGGCGGCGGCGTGATGATGCCGGCCACGCCTTCGATCGTCTCGGCGATCATCGCAGCGGGCGCACCGTTGGTCTGCGTCTCGATCACCCGCTTGGCCGAAGTTGCGCACGCGATATCGCAGGACGGATAGCTGAGCTTGAGCGGACAGCGATAACAATACGGATTCGGCACGAACGCGACGTGCGGCATCTGCGGACCGTAGTTGCGCCAGTTGGAGAGACCGGCCAGCGCGACGGTATAGACCGTGCGGCCGTGATACGCATGCTCGAGTGCAAGGAAATCGACCGAGTTCTTTGCGGTGCGCGCGACGAGCGCCGCGGTTTCGTTCGCTTCCGATCCCGAATTACTCACGAAGGATTTCGTCATTCCGGGCGGCGCGATCTGGGCGATCTTCTCGGCGAGTTCGAGCTGTTGCTCGCTCAAATAGAGCGTCGAGATGTGGATCAGTTCTTTCGCCTGCTCGGCGACGGCCTGCGCGACTTCGGTGTTGCCGTAGCCCAGCGTGTTGGTTGCGATACCGGCGAATGCGTCGAGATATTCACGGCCGTTGTCGTCGCGCAGGCGCGTGCCTTCGCCGCCGACCAGCGTGAGCGGCTCTTCGTAGTAAGGCTGCTGCGCCGCGAAGAGATGCGCTTTGGCGCGCTCGGCGTTCGATTTCTTGGATAACGTGTCCATCTCGTTCATGCACCTTTCGCGAGCGTCTCGCTCTCGGTTTGCGTGATCGCGTCGTATTCCGGCGCGGAAAGCACTGAAGCCTCTCCGCGCATCAACACCCAATACGCGAGTAGCCCGCCAAGCAGGCTGAAGATCCATCCGCCGCTCCAAAGGAAGTGCAGCGGGGGCGCCACGAGCCCCAAGAGCGCGAGCGCCCATCCAACCAGTACCGCGATCACCGCACGAACGTTGATACCCCTCGCATAGGAGTAACGGCCGTCCGGCGTATAGAGCTGCGCCAGATCGAGACGCGTGCCGCGCACGAGCCAATAGTCGGCAATCGCGATGCCGTCGAACGACCCCAGCATCGCACCGTAGGTCCCCAGCCACGTGAAGATATAGGTCGCGAACGTCGAGAGCACGTACCACGGCTGCATCGCGAGACTCAGCACGCCTGTCAACACGGCGCCCATCGCAAAGCCGATGCGTTGAGGCCAGAGATTTTGAAATGCGCGCGCCGGCGCCATCACGTTCGCGCCGACGTTGATCGTCACCGAAGAAAGAATGACGAGAACGCCGGCGATGATGACGACCGGCGTCGGGAAGGTCACGATCAGGTCGACCGGATTCCAGAGTGCCTTTCCGTAGAGTATCACCGTCGTCGACGTCACTGCGATACCGACGAACGAGAACGCTGCCATCGTGAGCGGCATCGAGGAGATCTGGCCGAGCATCTGTCCGCGTTGCGACTGCGCGTAGCGCGTGTAGTCGGGAATGTTGAGCGCGAGCGTCGCCCAAAAGGCGATCACGCCGACGACCGACGGATAGAACGCCGCCCAGAAAGCCGGACCGTGAATCGTTGCGGGCGCGGCGAGCATCGGCCCGAACCCGCCCTCGCGGTGCAGCGCCCACGCAAGCAGTGCGATCGCACCGAGCGCGAGCGTCGGTGCCGAGAATTGCGCGAGCCGTCCGATCGCTTGCGGCCCGCGCATCGCAACCAGCACGTTGATCGCCCAAAAAATCGCGAAGGCAAGCCCGAGATGGATGCCGATGCCGTTCCAAAACGGCAGCACGCGGCTGCAGATCGCGTCGAGCGCTTGTCCGCCGAACCACGAGTTGATGCCGAACCAGCCCGCACCGATCACCGCGCGCGCAAGCGCGGGCAGGTGCGCGCCGCGCGTGCCAAACCATAAGCGCGCGAAGACGGGGTACGGTATACCGTAGCGCGTCCCCGCGTGTGAGACGAGCAGGATCGCGGCCATCACGATTACACAGCCGATCAGGATCGTCACCACGGACTCCCACCAGTTCATGCCGAGCGCGATCATGCCGCTCGCGAGCGAATAGGTGGGGAGACACAGACACATGCCGATCCACAGCGACGCGAACTTGGTACCCGGCCAGGAATGTTCGGCGAGCGTGCACGGTCGCAGATCTTCGTTCCACATGGCGTGGTTGCGCGCAAGCTGCGTTTCCTGCGCGGTGGTGAGCACGACGACGTCCCCGACGCGCTCCTGCGTGTAGGGCACTATTGCTCCACCAGCGCGCCGTAGCTTTCGGGGCGGCGATCGCGGAAGAACTGCCAGGTGTTGCGCACGTCGCGGATCACGTCGCGATCCACCACGCCGATGATGACCTCGTCCTTGTCGCGGCTTCCCATCGCTACGAACTCGCCGCGCGGGTTCACGAGGTAGGACTGCCCGTAGAACTCGCCCATGTTCCAGGGCGGCTCGACGCCGACGCGATTGATCGCGCCGACGTAGTAGCCGTTAGCAACCGCATGCGCCGGCTGTTCGAGCTTCCAAAGATACTCCGAGAGACCCGCGACCGTCGCCGACGGATTGAAAACGATTTCGGCGCCTGCCAGACCGAGCGCGCGCGCGCCTTCAGGAAAGTGCCGGTCGTAGCATATGTAGACGCCGATCTTCGCAAATTCGGTGATGAAGACCGGATAGCCGAGATTGCCCGGGCGAAAGTAGTATTTCTCCCAGAAGCCGCAGCCGGGCGGTCCGGCTTGCACCTGCGGAATGTGGTGCTTGCGGTACTTTCCCAGATAGCTTCCGTCCGCGTCGATGACCGCGGCCGTATTATAATAAACGCCAGAGAACTCTTCCTCGTACATGGGCACGACGAGCACGACGCCGAGCTCTCTGGCCAGGCCGCACATCATCTGCGTGGTCGGGCCGTCGGGAATCGCTTCGACGGCGTCGTACCATTTCGCCGTTTGTTCGGCGCAGAAGTATGGGCCGTAAAAGATCTCTTGCAAACAGACGATCTGCGCGCCGCGCCGTTTTGCCTCGTGAATGAGCTTCACGTGCTTCTCGATCGCAGCCGCCTTGTGCTTTGCGACCGGTTGACCGCCGTCGACGTCGTTGTGCGCCTGAATCAGGCCGACCGTAACTTTCGACTCCACCTGCGCTCCTTACACCTGCACCGGATAGAATTTGTCGCTGCGCACGAACTTGCCGTGTCCCTTGCGGCCCGTGAATTCATCGCCCTGCGCGACCTGGAGCCCGCGTGAAAAGACGAAGCGTGGGCGGCCTTTGACCTTCATCCCCTCGAAGACGCTGTTATCGACGTTCATGTGATGCGTCTTCGCCGAGATCGTACGCTCTTGCTCCGGATCCCAGACGACGATGTCCGCGTCGCTGCCCACCGCGATCGTTCCCTTGCGCGGAAAGAGACCGAAGAGCCGCGCGGGGTTCGTCGATCCGAGTGCGACGAATTGATTCGGGCTGATCGCGCCGCCGTTGACGCCCACGTGGTAGAGAATCGCGAGCCGGTCTTCGATCGTCGGCGCGCCGTTGGGAATCTTCGAGAAGTCGTGGCGGCCGAGCTCCTTCTGCCCGCACAGGTTGAAGCTGCAGTGATCCGAGCCGAACGCGTGCAGCTCCATATTCTTCAATTTGCGCAAGAGCACGCTCTGATTCCACTTATCGCGAATCGGCGGGGAGAGCACGAACTTCGCACCCTCGAAATCGGGGCGAAGATAATCCTCCGTGTCGCAGACGAGATACTGCGGGCAGGTCTCGCCGTAGATCGGCAAGCCCCGCTTGCGTCCGTCGCTGATCATGTCGGCAGCCATGGCGCTCGATACGTGCACGACGTAGAGCGGCGCGCCGGCGATCTCGGCTAAACGAATCGCGCGATGCGTCGCCTCGCCCTCACATTCGACCGGCCGCGTGCGCGCGTGCCAGATCGGCTCGGTCTTTCCCTCGGCTAGCGCCTCTCTCGTGATAACCTCGATGACGTCGCCGTTTTCGGCGTGGACTTGCACGAGCCCGCCCGCGTCGCGGCAGGCTTGCAGCGTCTTGAAGATCGTCTCGTCGTCGACATAGAGCACGTGCTTGTAGGCCATGAAGACTTTGAACGAGTTGACGCCGTGCTGGTTGATGATCGTCGCAATCTCATTCATCGTCTCGTCGCGCCCGTCGGCGATCGTGAGGTGGAAGGCGTAGTCCCCGCACGCCTTGCCCGCGGCTTTGGCGTGCCATGTCTTCAGCGCGTTTTGCAGCGAGTCGCCGCGCGTGTGCAGCGCGAAATCGACGACGGTCGTCGTGCCGCCGAGCAGCGCCGCCCGCGTGCCGGTTTCAAAATCGTCCGCGGTGATCGTGCCGCCGAACGGCATATCGAGATGCGTGTGCGGATCGACTCCGCCGGGAAAGACGTAGGCGCCGCTCGCGTCGACGGTGGTATGCCCGTTACTGGGAATCGACTCCGCGAGCATCGTAATGCGCTCGCCCTCGACGAGCACGTCGGCACGCTGCGTATCGGTGGCCGTAATGACGGTGCCGCCGCGGATGACGGTTCCCAAGCGTGACTCCTTACACGCCCACGCGGGCGCTGCGTTCTTTCCAGCTCTCTGGTGCGAGGCCGCCGTCGACGCGCACCATCGTTATGCACTCGTCTACGGGGCAAACCATCATACAGAGATTGCACCCGACGCAGTGATCCTGATCCACCTTCAACATCGCCGTTCCGTCGATGACGCTGCGGTCGATGCATTGATGCGCGGCGTCCTCGCAGGCGATGTAGCACTTGCTGCAGTGAATGCAGCTCGATTGATCGATCTCCGCGACGATCTTGTAGTTGAGGTTCAGATTCTCCCAGGTAGTAATACGGTCTTTCGCCGCGCCCACCAATGCCTGCACCGATGCGAGGCCGCGGTCGTCGAGATAGGAGTCGAGGCCGTCGCAAAGCTGCTCGATGATGCGGAAGCCGTGGTGCATCACCGCGGTGCAGACCTGCACGTTACTCGCACCGAGCAGCAAGAACTCGACCGCGTCCTGCCAAAACTCGACGCCGCCGATACCCGAGATCGGCAGGCCGACCTTCGCGTCGCGCGCGCACTCGTTGACCATGTTCAACGCGATCGGCTTAACCGCGGGGCCGCAATAGCCGCCGTGCGAGCTCTTGCCGTCGACGTGCGGAATCGGGTTCCAGGACACGATATCGACGCCCATCAGGCTGTTGATCGTGTTGATCATGCTGACCGCGTCGGCCCCGCCTGCCGCAGCCGCGCGCGCGGGCACGCGCACGTCGGTGATGTTGGGTGTCAGTTTGACGATCACCGGAACGCGCGCAACCTCTTTGACGTAGCTCGTGACCGCCTCGATCAGATCCGGATGCTGACCCACCGCCGCGCCCATACCGCGCTCGCTCATGCCGTGCGGGCAGCCGAAGTTGAGCTCGAAACCGTCGACGTCCTCTTCCTGTACGCGCTTCACGAGTTCGTGCCACGGCTCGCGTTCGCAGACCTCCATCAACGAAACGACGATGGCCCGATCCGGAAACACCTTTTTACATTCGCGAATCTCACGGAGATTTTCGTCGAGCGGGCGATCGGTGATGAGCTCGATGTTATTCATCGCGATCATCTTGTTTTGTTTGTAGTCGAGTCCGGCGAAACGCGAGGTGACGTTGACGATCGGAGTGCCGAGCGTCTTCCAGACCACACCGCCCCAACCGGCCTCGAAGGCGCGCATCACTTGATATCCGCTGTTCGTGGGCGGCGCGGAGGCGAGCCAAAACGGATTGGGGCTGGTGATACCGGCGAGGTTGCTGCGCAGGTCGGCCACGTTACGCAGCCTCCGCGCGCAAGAACGCATCGACGCTGCGCGCGGCGAGCTTGCCTTGTTCGGCCGCTTCGACCACCATCGCCTCGCGCCGTCCTTTCGCGTAGATGCAGTCGCCGGCCGCGAACACGCCTGCGCGTGAGGTGCGCAGAGCGTCGTCGACGCGCACTACGCCGCCGTCCGTCACGATGCCGAACGCGTTGAGCGTGTGCTCGAGCCGCGACTGCCCGACCGCACTGATCACCGCGCTCGCGGCTTCGGTGAACTCGCTTCCGGCGATCGTTTCGAGTCTGCCGTCGCGAATCCGCGTGCGTACGAAGGTGACGTCGCCGTCGCCGATTCGCACCGGCGCGCAGAAAAAACGGAACTCGATGCCTTCGTCCTTCGCGAAGGCGTACTCGAAATCGTAGGCGGTCATCTGCTCCTCGCCGCGCCGGTAGTACATCGTCACGCGCTCCGCGCCGAGCCGTTTGGCGCAGGTCAGGGCGTCGATCGCGGTGTTTCCCGCGCCGATCACAGCGACGCGGTCGCCCAACTCCCCAATGCGCCTTCCGGTCTTCACGTGCTCGATGAAGTCGAGTGCATCCCACGCATACGCCTCGCCTTCGATGCCGAGCGACGGCACGCCGCCCATGCCGCAGGCGAGAATGACGGCATCGTGATCTTGCAGCAGCGCGTCGATGGGAATATCGACGCCGACCTCCACGCCGGTTTCGACGTCGACGCCGAGCTGCACGACGTACTCCGCCTCCCAGAGCGCGACGTCGTTTGCGAGACGAAACGGCACGATGCCGTACGTGTTGAGGCCGCCGAGCCGATCGTGCATCTCGTAGATCGTCACGGCATGGCCGCGCAGCCGCAGATCGCGCGCGGCCGAGAGGCCCGCCGGGCCGCCGCCGACGATCGCAACCTTCTTCCCGGTCGCCGGTCCCGGCACGAAAAGCTGCTCGCCGCTCGCCCGCAGCGCGTCGGTCGCGTAGCGTTGCAGGTCGCCGATGCGAATCGGCGAGTCGTCTTTTGCATAGACGCAAGCGCCCTCGCAAAGCTCGCTCGTGGGACAGACACGGGCACAGCTCGCGCCCATCGGATTGGCGCTTAGAATGTCGCGCGCGCTCCCGCGCAGATTTCCCTGCGCGATCTTCGCGATGAACGACGCGACGTCGATGTGCGTGGGGCACGCGTTCATACACGGCGCGTCATAGCAGTAGAGGCAGCGGTTGGCTTCGAGTTTGACCTCGAGCTCGGTCAGCGGTCTGTGAATCGAACCGAGATCGATCATCTATTTGTGCGTCGGGAAACCCAGGTTCACGCCCGCCGCGCTCTCGTCCCAGCGCGCGGTCACGACTTTTCCGCGCGTGTAGAAGCGAAAGCCGTCCTCGCCATAGACGTGCAGGTCGCCGAAGAGCGAGGCCTTCCATCCGCCGAAGCTGTAGTAGCCGACCGGTACGGGAATCGGAACGTTTACGCCCACCATGCCGGCTTGCGCTTCGCGCTGGAATTTGTGCGCCGCGCCGCCGTCGCGCGTGAAGATCGACGTTCCGTTTCCATAGGCGTTCTCGTTGACGAGCGCGAGCGCTTCGTCGAGCGATTGCGCGCGCACGTTGACGAGCACCGGACCGAAGATCTCGTCGGTGTAGATCGACATCCCGGGCTTCACTTCGTCGAAGAGCGTCGGGCCGACCCAAAATCCGTCGTCGCACCCGCGTACGCGCAGCGTACGTCCGTCCTCGATCAGCTTCGCGCCGGCGCGTTCGCCCTGCGCGATGTAGTCGACGATGCGCTTGCGCGCGGCATCGGTCACGACCGGGCCCATGTCGTTGCCGGCATCTTCACCCGGGCCGACTTTCAACTTTGCGATGCGCTCGCGAATCTTCGGCAAGAGCGTCTCGTGCGCGTTGCCGACCGTCACGCTCGCGGAGATTGCCATGCAGCGCTGACCGGCCGAACCGTAGGCCGCCGAGACGAGCGCGTCGGCAGCCGCATCCATGTCGGCATCGGGCATCACCACGAGATGATTCTTCGCGCCGCCGAGCGCCTGGACGCGCTTGCCGTTCGCCGCGGCCGTCGCGTAGACGTATTTCGCGATCGGCGTGCTGCCGACGAAACTCACGGCCGCGACACCCGGATGCGTCAGGATCGCGTCGACTGCAGCCTTATCACCATGTACGACGTTGAATACGCCCTTCGGCAATCCGGCCTGCGTCCACAATTCCGCGATCAGATTCGCCGCCGAAGGATCGCGCTCGGAAGGTTTGAGTACGAACGCGTTGCCGCATGCAATCGCAATCGCGAACATCCAGGCCGGCACCATCATCGGGAAATTGAATGGCGTGATCCCCGCACAGACGCCCAGCGGTTGGCGAATCGAATAGGTGTCGACGTTGCGCGACACGCTCTCGCTGAACTCGCCCTTGGTCATTTGTGTCAGCGCGCAGGCGTAGTCGACGACCTCGAGTGCGCGCGCGACTTCGCCGGCCGCGTCGGTCACGATCTTTCCGTGCTCCGACGACACGATCGCTGCGAAGCGTTGCGCGTTCGCGCGCAGCAACTCGCGAAACGCGAAGAGGAGTTCGGAGCGCTTACCGAGCGGAGTGTCGCGCCATCCCGGAAACGCGGCGGCCGCGGCGCGCACGGCGCGGTCGACGGTAGGTGCGCCGGCTAGCGCGACCCGCGCCTGCACCACGCCGCGGGCGGGGTCGTAGACCTCCCCGAAGCGCGCCCCGGGTTCCTCGACGGCGGCGCCGTCGATGTAGTGGTGAATCAGACGGGTAGCGCTGGAGACAACCATAGTAAGGAATTATTACACGCGGGCAGCACGCCCCGCTAGTCTCTACCAAACGGTCGAGTAAGCAGATCGAGCAGCTCCGGAAAGACGTGCTCCGCGACGGCCGGATGCCGGGAGGGCTCGATGATGTCGTGCGAGAGCGGAATGTCGCGCAAGCGAACTTCTTCCAGCGCCGCAGCGCGCGATGCGCGCATCAGCGCGGCCAGCCGCTCGATCGCGCGATTATTGACCGCTGTTTCGCGCGCATTGATCACCAAAATGAGTTCGCGCGCCGCAAAGGCCTCGCTCGCGTGCGCAAAGACGTCCCGTGCCAACAAGAGCGATTCGCCGACCGCGTGCGAGGAATAGCGCGGATATCCGTGCTCGGGCTGCTGCCGTTCGCGTGCGATGGGGTCCCACCAGCCAAAAATATTGGGCAATCTCAGTACCAAGTCGGTAAACGGCGCGGTCCAGCGGGCCGGCATCCACGACATGCCCAAAAAGGGCGCGATCGCGATGGCGCGATCGACCGGATAGCGCTGCGCGATCCAGGCCGCCAGCAGCCCTCCGAGCGAAAAACCGGCGACGACGACACGCTCGCCCAGGCCCTGCGCAAGCTCGACGCTTTCAGTCCCCAGTTGACGGAGGTCGTCGGCGCGCAATCGCGCCAGAGCCGTGGTCAGCCGGTTGCGATGCCCGTGGCGTGGCAGCCGGGGTACCACGACGTTATGGCCGCGCGCGTGCAGCTCGTGCGCGAAGCGGGCGAACTGTTCCGGGCTCGCGGACATGCCGTGAAAGAGGACCGTCGCAACCGGGCGGACCTCGCCGTGCAACAGGAGCTTGGTGCGCCCTTCCTCCGAAATGCCGCGATGGTCGCGCTGCCGGAACCGCGCGAGCAGCGCATTCGTGCGGTCCGAGAGTTGTTGCATCACCACTGTCGTATCATGCTCTATGATGCTAGGCAAATCTGAGACGACGCAAGGATTCATCGACCTCGACGAGAGGTACGGTGCGCAGAACTATACGCCGCTCGATCTGGTCGTCGCGCGCGCGCAGGGTGTCTGGCTCTACGACGTCGACGGTGCGCGCTATCTCGACTGCATCAGCGCGTATTCGGCGGTCAATCAGGGGCACTGCCACCCGCGCATACAGGCCGCACTGGTCGAACAGGCCGGGCGCGTTTCGCTGACTTCGCGGGCGCTGCGCAACGACCGCTTGGGGCCGTTTCTGCGCAAACTCACCGGCATCGCCGGTTTCGAGAAGGCGCTGCCCATGAACACCGGCGTCGAAGCGGTCGAAACCGCAATCAAACTCGCACGCCGCTGGGGTTATCGCGTCAAAGGCATCCCCGCGAACGCGGCCGAGATCATCGTCTTCAACAATAATTTTCACGGGCGCACGATGTCGGTCATCAGCGCGAGCGACAATCCGCACTATCGCGCCGATTTCGGCCCGTTCGTTCCCGGCTTCGTGCTCGTGAACTACGGCGACGCCGACGCGCTCGAGCGCGCGATCACGCCCAACACCGCTGCGATCTTGATCGAGCCGATTCAAGGTGAGGGCGGCGTGGTCGTTCCGCCGGATGGCTTTCTCAAGCGCGCGTGGGCGATGTGCAGAGAACACAACGTGCTCTTCGTGGCCGATGAAATCCAAACCGGACTGGGACGCACGGGCGATCTCTTCGCGTGCGACTTCGACGGCGTCAAGCCCGACGTTTTGATCGTCGGAAAAGCGCTGGGAGGCGGTTATTACCCCGTCTCGGCCGTGCTCGCAAGCTCCGCGCTGATGTCGCTCTTCGGACCGGGCGATCACGGCAGCACCTTCGGCGGGAATCCACTCGCGAGCGCCGTCGCGCAAGCCGCGCTCGACGTGATCGTCGACGAGAAGCTCGCATCACGCGCGCGCTACGCCGGCGCAAAGATCATGCAAGGCCTTCGCGCGCAGCAATCTGCGCTGGTGAAGGAAGTGCGCGGCCGCGGACTCCTGATCGGCGTCGAGCTTACCGTCGAGGCGAAAAAACTTTCGCTTGCATTGCTCGAGCGCGGCGTGGCCGCCAAGGATACGCACGGCTCGGTGCTGCGCATCGCTCCGCCGCTCGTGATCGACGACGAGGCAATCGATTTTCTTCTACGCCGCTACAAGGACGCGTTGGAGGCGATGTGAAGGTTCCGCAGCGTTTCAATTTCGCACGTGACGTCGTCGACCGGCTCGCGCCGGAGGGACGGCGCGGCCTGCTCTTCGTCGCCGCCGACGGATCGCGGCGCGAGTACACGTTCGGCGAAATCGCGGAACTCTCGCAGAAATACGCCGCCGCGCTGCTCGACGCCGGAATCGAGCGCGGTGCGCGTGTCATCGTCGCTTTACCGAAGATTCCGCAATGGCTCTTCGTCATGCTCGCGCTCGACCGCCTGGGAGCGGTCGCGATTCCCGGTGCGGAACAACTGCGCGCAAAAGACTGGGCCTATCGCGCAAATCACGCCGAAGCCGTCGCGATGATCGGCGACGCGGAGAACATCACCGAATTGCAAGGCGCGCGCGCGGCCTCGCCCGGCATACGCAGCGGATTAACCGTGCGCGGCGCGGACGGCGGCTGGCTAGACCTCGACACGCTCGCCGCGAATGCGACGCCGTTCGAGGGCGTCGAGACGAGCGCGGACGAGTGGGCGTACATCGTCTACACCAGCGGCACGACGAAGGATCCCAAAGGCGTGGTACACGACCGCGCATACGCGTACGCGAAACGATCGCAGGCGAAGTACTGGCTCGACTGCACGCCGCAGGATCTCGTGTGGTGCACCGCTTCGACCGGCTGGGCGAAATCGTTGTGGAACGTGCTGCTCGGGCCGTGGTCGCAGGGCAGCGCAATCGTGCTGCACGAAGGCGGCTTCGATCCGCCCGCGCGCATGGATCTCTTGCAGGAACTCGACGTAACGATCCTCTGCCAGGCGCCGACCGAGTACCGCATGCTCGCAAAACTGCCCGATCTGGGTTCGCGTTGGACCCTGCCCAAGCTTCGGCATTGCGTGAGCGCGGGCGAGCCGCTCAATCCGGAAGTGATCGCGCGCTGGAACGACGCGTTCGGTCTGGAGATTCTCGACGGCTACGGGCAAACCGAAAACACCTTGCTCGTCGCGAATCTCTACGGCGGCACGGTGCGTCCGGGATCGATGGGTATGCCGACGCCCGGACACGACGTGATCGTGATCGACGAGGACGGAAACCCGTGCGAGGCCGGCGAGACCGGAGATATCGCGCTGCGCGGCAACCCGCCCTCGCTCTTCAAAGGCTACTTGAAGAATCCCGAAGAGACCGCTAAGAGCTATCGCGCCGGCTGCTACCTCACCGGCGATCGCGCCTACGTCGACGACGACGGATATTTTTGGTTCGTGGGGCGCGCCGACGACGTGATCAGCTCGGGCGCATATCGTATCGGGCCGTTCGAAGTCGAAAGCGCGCTGCTCGAACACCCGGCGGTGCAAGAATCGGCCGTCGTCGGCAGCCCCGATCCGGACCGCGGCAATATCGTCAAAGCATTCGTCGTGCTGCGCGCGGGACACGAGGCCGGCGACGCGCTGGTACGCGAGCTGCAAGAGCACTGCAAGCGCGTGACCGCGCCGTATAAATATCCGCGCGAGATCGAGTTCGTGAGCGAGCTTCCCAAGACGCGCTCCGGCAAGATCCGCCGCGTCGAGCTGCGTCAGCTCGAACTGCAGCGCAAGGGCGCGAGCCGGGCCAGCGGCTACATGTAGGAGAGGCCGCACCTGCCGTTGACACTGCTTGGGCCGCCATGATACCCTACGCAAGCCGAAGTAGCAGCCGGGGTTCGCCCCGGCAGCTCACCGGATGCCCGCGGGCGATCCGGTCTTTGCATGAGGGGCCGACGGTAGGTTCCGCTTGTGGGGTTGCTTCGGCAGCGCCATTTTTTATCTCTTGAAAGGGACAACGCCATAGCTCGACCGCTGCGAGTCAACGAGCAAATCCGTATTCGGCAGGTCCGCGTGATCGACGAAAACGGCGAGCAGCTCGGCATTCTGGCAACCGAGGAAGCGCTCGCGCGCGCCCGGGCCTCAGGGCTGGATCTGATCGAGATCTCGCCCAACGCCCAGCCGCCCGTCGTGAAAATCGGCGACTACGGCCGCCTGAAATACGAGCAGTCGAAAAAAGATAAGGACGCCCGCAAGAAACAGCGCAACTTCGAGCTTCGTGAAGTGAAGTTGCGGCCGAAGATCGAGACGCACGATTACGAGACGAAGGCGCGCATGACCGAACGCCTTCTGCTCGACGGAAGCAAGATCAAAGTCACGATCATGTTTCGCGGACGCGAAATCACGTACACGGCGTTCGGCCGGCGGTTGCTCGACCGCATGGCCGAGGACATGGCGCCGCTGGCCACGGTCGAACGCGAACCGCGGCTCGAAGGCAAGAACATGTTCATGATTTTGGCGCCGCGCGCGACGCCGACGGGTCCTCCGAAGTTCGCGCTCCACAAGGAGCACAAAGAGCATAAGGACGACCACAAAGTAGAGGAAACGAAGGAGCCTACCAGTGCCTAAGATTCGCACCCATCGCGGGACCGCAAAGCGCGTCAAAGTGACGGCGACCGGCAAAGTGCTGCATCGCCATCAGTTCGACGGCTGCGGCCACATTCTCAGCAAGAAGACGCGGAAACGCAAACGCAATTTCCGCAAGGATCAACCGACGTTCAAGGGCGATTTGAAGCGCTTGGCGCCGACGATCCCGTACTTGGTATAAGGAGGGCTCGAAGAAATGGCACGTATCAAACGTGGTGTATCCGGGCTCAAGCACCGCCGCAAGGTGATGAAGCTCGTCAAGGGCTTCCGCGCCGCCCGCCGCCGCAACTATCGCGTCGCGAACGAAGCGCTGCTCAAGTCGCTTGCCTACGCCTTCCGCGACCGCCGCGTGCGCAAGCGCGACTTCCGCTCGCTCTGGATCAGCCGCATCAACGCGGCCGTCCGCCGCGAGGGGATGACCTATTCGGTCTTCATGAACGGCTTGAAGAAGTCGGGCGTGACGCTCAACCGCAAGGCGATCTCGGAGCTCGCGATCAACGACAGCGCCGCTTTCGGCTCGCTGTTGAAGATAGCAAAACAAGCCTCCGGCAAGTAACGCCTACTTCTTTCGCACCCAGTTACGTGGGCCGGGACCTTCCCGGCCCATTTTGTCATTAGGATTAGCAAAGCGGCATTTCCCGAGCGAAAGACAGCCGCAGCCGATGCAGACCGTTAGCCCTTTGCGCAGGCGTCTGAGCTCCGCTATGCGCTCGTCGATGCGCGTCGTCCACAGCTTCGAAAGTTTCGACCAGTCGGAAGCGTCCGGCGCCCGGCCGTTCGGCAACTTCGCAAGCTCGCCGGCAATCTCGTCGAGCGAGAAGCCGACGCGTTGTGCAAACACGATGAAGGCGACTTGACGTAACGTCCATCGCGGATACAAACGATGCCCCGACGGGGCCCGTTCCGACGCAATCAAGCCGCGATCTTCATAATAGCGTAGCGCCGAGGTCGCAACCCCGCTCCGTTGCGCAACGTCGCCGATTGCCAGCATCTCATCCATGCGCGCATCCTATCGCATCGAACCCCTTGACTTCAAGTGCACTTTAACTTATACGATGGCGCGCATGATACTCGTCACAGGCGCGACCGGCAACGTCGGAAGCCAGGTCGCTCGCACTCTCGCGCGCTCCGGTGCATTCGTACGCGTGCTCACGCGCAATCCCGACCACGTGAACCTTCCCGGCAATGTCGACGTCGTGCGCGGTGATTTCACCGACCCCGAGACGCTTGCGCGCACGGCCGATGGAGCCGACGGCATCTTCCTCATGCTGCCGGCAATGGATGCAAATCTCGAAGAGGGCGTCAAACGCGCCGCGCCGCACGTCGAACGCATCGCGTTTCTCTCCTCTGCTCTGGTAACGATCGACGCCTCGAACACGAGCTTCATCGCGCAGCGACACGCGGCGGTCGAGAACGCGATCAAGGTCAGCGGCACGGCATGGACGATCCTTCGACCGGGTTACTTCGCGGCCAACGCGCTGCGCTGGTGGCTTCCGCAGTTGCGCACGAGCGACGTCCTGCGCTGGCCGTATCCCACCGCGCGTTTCGCGCCGATTCACGAACGCGACATGGCCGAAATCGCCGTCCTCGGGCTCACGAGTTCCGCGCACGCGAACCGGGTCTACGACCTCACGGGACCGGCGGCCGTTACCGCCGCCGAACAGCTCGAGTTCATCGGCCGGGCAACACGGCGCAATCTGCGCTTCGAAGAAGTCACCGGCGAGGCGGGCCTGGCGTCGCTCTCGTTCTTACCGCCGCAACTCGCGCAAGGCATCCTCGCTTCCTGGGAGCAGGCAACGCGTAACGAACCCTTCGTTACGCAAGACGTGGCGCGCGTGCTCGGCAAGCCCGCGCGCAGCTTCGAAGAATGGGCGAGCGATAACGCTGCAGCGTTCGCAAAATCTGCCGCATAATCTGCCGCCCGCTTTTTCCGATACAGGATAGGTGGAGCGAGCGCGCGTCAGAGAGCGGATGCTCAAGGCGTCACAATTCCCGATTGCGATACTGCAGGGCATCGCCGGCTGCGGAAAGAG
>DATJOG010000046.1:0-79647 GCA_035507275.1 Candidatus Acidiferrales bacterium | reverse complement strand
CGCGCTTCCTCGATGCGATCAAGGAGCTGGGCTTCCACTTCGCGACGCTCTCGGGAACGACCGTCTCGATCAGTGACATCGTGGTGCCGCAGAGCAAGCACGACATCGTCGATCGGGCGCAGCACGAAGTCGACGAGTTGCACAAACTCTACGACCAAGGCTTCATCTCCGAGGACGAGCAGTACAACAAGACCATCGAGATTTGGTCGAAGGCCTCGGACGAGGTCACCGGCGCCATGCAGGCCGCGCAGAACCCGCTCAACCCGGTGTTCATGATGGCGACCTCGGGCGCCCGCGGTTCGATCGCGCAGGTCAAGCAGCTCGGCGGTATGCGCGGGCTCATGTCCGATCCGTCGGGCCGCATTCTGGAGATTCCGGTCAAGGCTTCGCTCAAAGAAGGCCTCACGGTTCTCGAGTACTTCATCTCGACGCACGGCGCGCGCAAGGGTCTCGCCGACACCGCGCTGCGTACGGCGGACTCGGGCTACCTCACGCGCCGTCTGGTCGACGTAGCGCAAGACGTCATCATCCGTGAAGACGACTGCGCGACCTCGAACGGCATCACCGTGAGCGATATCCGCGTCGGCAAAGAGATCATCGAGCCGCTGCTCGATCGCATCATCGGGCGCCGTGCCGCGGAGGACGTCAAAGAGGGCAAGAACGTCATCGTCAAGCGCGACGACGAGATCGACGAAGAGCGCGCCAAGGCGATCGTCGACGCGGCGATTCCGACGGTAAAGATCCGCTCGGTACTCACCTGTCAGTCGAAATACGGCGTCTGCTCGATGTGCTACGGCCGCGATCTCGCCACCGGCAACCGTGCCGATATCGGTACGGCGGTCGGCATCATCGCGGCACAATCGATCGGTGAACCGGGCACGCAGCTCACGCTGCGCACCTTCCACACCGGCGGCGTCGCGACCGAGGACATCATCACCGGTCTTCCGCGTGTCGAGGAAATCTTCGAAGCGCGCAAGCCCAAAGGTCAAGCGGTCATCACCGAAGTTGGCGGCACGATCAAGTTTGGTGACGACAAGAACAAGCGCGTGATCATCGTGGTCGACGAGACCGGCGAAGAGCACGAGTACGACGTGCCGCACGGCACGCATCTTGCGGTGCAAGACGGGCAGAAAGTCGAGCCGGGCGATCGGCTCAACGAAGGTTCGCTCAACCCGCACGACATTCTGCGCATCAAGGGCGAGACCGCGCTGCAGAACTACATGGTTCAGGAAGTGCAGAAGGTCTATCGTTCGCAGGGCGTCGACATCAACGACAAACACGTTGAGGTCATCGTGCGCTCGATGATGCGTAAGGTGAAGATCGTCGAAGGCGCCGACACGCTGATGCTTCCCGGCCAAGTGGTGGAAGCGGCGGCGTTCAGCGAAGCCAACGATCGCGCCAGGGCCGAGAACCTCGAGCCCGCAACGGCGACGCCGGTGCTGCTCGGCGTAACCAAGGCGTCACTGGCGACCGAGTCGTTCCTCTCGGCGGCGTCGTTCCAAGAGACCACGCGCGTCCTCACCGACGCAGCGATCAAAGGCAAGTACGATCCGCTGCTTGGTCTGAAGGAAAACGTCATCATCGGTAAACTGATCCCGGCCGGTACGGGTATGTCGCGCTATCGCAACATCGAGATCGAGCCCCAAGGTCAGGACGTCGACGATGACGGACGTCCCCGTACGCAGATCGAGATGAACGCTTACCAGATGACCGCAGATGATGCGGCGTTGGCCGAAGTCATGTCGGGCGGCGGCGACGGCATGAGCCGTCTAATGAACGCGTACGAACGCAATCGCGAACCGCTCACGGTTCAATACGAAGGCGAGTACGACGATCACCTCGCGGTACACGCTGCGCCGAAGAAGACGCAGTACGATCGGATCAAAGGGATAAATCCCGAAGATCTCTAGTCTTTTCGCCGATATCGGCAAACCATTGTCATCCCGAGCGTAGCGAAGCGTAATCGAGGGACAGAGGACGCACAAGGCCCGGCGAGAAATCGCCGGGCCTTCGATTTGGAAGCGGGTCTTACGCGAATCCGCGCAGCGGCACTTTGGTGCGCTGCAGCCAGTTGGTTTCGGCGTAACGCGCGGTGCCGTCGACGGCGTGCAGCGTGTACGCATGACGCGAATGTGGCGAGCGGTTTGGCGCGCTGTAGTGCGGGAGCATTCCGTCGAACACGACGAGCGTACCGGCCTGCACCTCGAGCGGTGTGGCTTCTTCGATGGTGGGCCAAGGCGTGGGATCGACCACGTGCAGGCGCGCAGCCCCGTCGCGTGCGATGAAGCGCGCGCGCAGCGGCGAGCGATGGCCGCCGGGCTGCACCCACATGCAGCCGTTCTCGCGATTGGCGTCTTCGAGTGCGAACCAGAACGCCGTGACGCTGGGCGGATCGGTGTCGAAGAACGCGGCGTCTTGATGCCAGCTGACCTCGCCGCCGACCCTGGGCTGCTTGAAGATGTACATCGACTGATAGATCAGAGGATCGCGCAGACCGATCGCGCCGGCGATCCGCGCTAACCGCGAATCATGCGAGAAGGCGTCGAAGACCGGGTCGAGATCGTGCATCGCGTGACCGATCTTGTTGACGCTGCGCCCGTCCTCCTCGAGGAAGCAGCGAACGGTCTCGCCCGATTCCATGAAGTAGGCGTCGCTGCGCGCGGAGTCGCCGCTCGTCGAGAAGATCGAGGCTGTCTGGCTTGGATTGAAGGCATCGACGATCGCCGCGGCGCGTGCGCGCAGCGCGGCGATCTCGCCGGGAGATTTGAAGCCGGGGAAAATGACGTAGCCGCTCGTGCGGTACTGCTGCAGCTCGTCCTCGCGCATCACTCCATCGTCATGCGCCGGAAGAACCGCATTTCGAGCTCGCGTTGCCCCGAAGCCAGGCGTTCACGCATCTCGCGAGTCGGAACGCGCACCTTGTCGACGAGATTCATCGCGGCCATCGCCTTGATCGCCCACCAGGTCGGATCGAACTCGAACCAACGCAATCCGTGGCGTGCCGAGAAGGGGAAAGCGTGATGATTGTTATGCCAGCCCTCGCCCCATGAGATCAACGCGACCCACCACGAGTTGACCGAACGGTCGGGCGTGCGGTAGGTGCGGTAGCCGAAAGCGTGTGCGGCGCTGTTGACGAGCCATGTCGCGTGATAGGTGAAAACGAGCCGCACGAAGATCGCCCAAATGACCCACGACCAGCCGCCCCAGAGCAGTAGCAGCAGCGCAAGCGCGATCTGCATCGGAACGTAGAGATAGCGAAGCGCTTGGTAGACCGGATCCGCCCAGAGATCGGGCGTATAGCGCTTGCGCTCGGCATCGGTCGGGAGATTCTCGTTCGTCCGGAAGAGCCACGTGACGTGCGCCCAGGAGAGGCCGCGACGGATACTGTGCGGATCGCCGCGGCGATCGGCGTGCGCATGGTGAATGCGGTGCGTCGAGACCCAATCGATGGGGTCGCCCTGAAAGGCCAGCGCCCCGAAAATGGCGCAGACGATCTCAAACGGTCGCACCATGCGCAGGCTGCGGTGCGTCAGCGTGCGGTGGTAGCAGAGCGTGATCCCGAGGCCGCCGGTGAGATTGGCGACGACGATTGCGGCGAGAATCGCCGACCACGAGAAGAAATAGGGGAGAAACGCGAGGAGCGCGCCGACGTGAATCGCGAGGAGCGCGATTCCGGTGACCCAGTTGGGGCGGTGTTGCATGCCTGGGGGATTAGCTCAGGCGCCGGTGAACCCTTCGCCGGCGACGGCCGCCGCCTCGACGAACGCGCAGAGCAGATTGACCAGCTCCATCTGTTCGGGCGTATTGCAGCGTGCGTTGAGCAACTCGGGCGAGCAAACGAGGACGCTCATGCACTGCGCGCGAGAGATTGCGACGTTGAGCCGATTGCGCTCGAAGAGAAACTCGAGATCGCGCGGCAGGGTGGCGTCGCTCGAGGTCGCCATCGAATAGAGTACGACCGCGGCTTCCTGACCCTGGAATTTGTCGACGGTGCCTACCCGGATCTCGCCGAGTCCGGCCTCTTCGAGTCGTTTACGGATGCGTTTACGTTGATCGTTGTACGGCGAGACCACGATGATATCGTCGGCTACGATCGGACGCGCCGCGCGATCGCCTATCGTGACGGAGCCCTGCAGAAGCGTGCGCACGGCGTCGCGAACCGCAGCCGCCTCTTCGTCGGATCCGCGCGCGTTGCCGTCGTGCACGATGGGCATGTAGCGCAGACCGCTGCCGCTCAGGCCGGGTGCGTCGATCGCGTTGCGTTCGCAGATGGGCGCGGCGTGCAGCCGGTCCTCGTAGATCGCGTGCGAGATGAAGGCGCAGATGGCGGGAGCCATGCGATACGAGCGGTCGAGGAAAATACCGTCGCGCGGATCGATCGTCTCGCGCTCGCCGAGGAGGTGCTGGAGAATCGAAAGATCGGTTCCGGGCGGATGAGAGCCCTGCGAGACGCCTTTGAGCTGCAGCGGGTCGCCGAGCAGCACGACGTTGCGAGCGGCCATCGAGCAGGCAAGTGCGTCGGCAAGACTCATCTGTCCGGCTTCATCGATGAAGAGATAATCGTAGCGCCCGGCCATCTCTTGCCGGGCGAAGAGCCACGGCGTTCCCGCCGCGAGATCGTGTCCAGCCGCGAACGCATCGTTGTCATCGGTCGATTCGACCAAACGCGCGCCGTTTGAAAGATACTGCGAGCCCTCGGTCGTCTTCGAGTATTTGTGCAGCCCGCGAAAATGTACGCCGCACTCTAGCGCGCACTCTTCGACTTTGCGCAGGAGATTGTGGATCGCTTTATGTCCGCCTGCAACGATGCCGACGCGCGCGCCGCGAGCGAGCAGTGCGGTAATCTCTTCGGAGGCGAGCGTGCTCTTGCCGCTGCCGGGAGGGCCTTGAATCGCGAGATGGCTGCCGTCGAGATCGGCAATGAGCTGCGTCGGCGGACGCCGCGCGAGCAGCAGCGAGAGGGTCGCCGGGTGGGTTTGCGCGAGCGTGCCGTCGAGATACGCGCGTGCAATACGGGCGAGCGCCTCGCGCTGTTCGCCCGTCTGCACGGGCTTACCGGGAATCAGCGCGCGCAGCGCGTTCGGGCTAATAGAACGGCTGAGTTTGATGCGTATTTCGTTGCGCTCGTCGTCGAGCGCGACGATCGTCCCGGCGCCGGCGCGCGCGTACGGGCAGAGCGGTTTATCGGTTCCCAAATTATGGAGCTGCTCGGGGAACGTGTAGGTGTAAACGAAGTTCTGGTCGCGCGGGCTCAGCTTGTACGGCGCGACGTCCTCCCGCAGGACGAGGCCGCCGAGCGCTTCGTGATCGAACTCGACGAGGCGATCGACGTTCTCGATCCGGTCGTAGAATTTCCAGTACGCCGGTTTGGCTTCGCGCGCATGATACTCGAGGAGATGCCCGAGCAGCCACCGTGCGCGCGTGGTCTCGTCGCTCGCGCGCAGGGCGCGCAGCGAGGGAGGAGCCGAGAGGCCGTCGAGCAGCTGCGCCGCAAGCTCGCTGCGCCCCTCGTCTTCGGGCGCGCTTACCGTTTCGCTCTCCCGCCACGCGAGCGGCCGCATCTGCCGCTCGTACTCCGCGCGCAGCGCCAGCAGCCACTCGCGCAAAAGGTGCGTCGAGCGACAATCGTCGTCGTTGTAACGCTCGATATCCTCGAGAATCGCGTCGTCGCCGCCCGCAAGCCAGCTTTCGAACATGACGATCGAATCGTCGCCGCGGCGCACGTCGGTATCGCGCCGCATGCCGTAGAACGGCTCGAGCTTTTTGAGCGAGTAGCTCGGCTGCGAGATGCGCAATGCTTGCCGCACGATCGCATAGAGATCGACGAAGCACTGATTGCGCAGGAGATCGTCGAGTTCACGCTCGCGGGAACCGTAAAATCCCATCAGCCTGCGCAGCGCCGTGGTTTCGTAGGGGGCGTAGTGGTAGACGTGCATGGCGGGATAGCGCGCGCGCCGCTCGCGGATGAAGTCGATTGCGGCCTCGAAGGCGGCGCGTTCCTGCGCCTGCGAACGCGCCCAAAATGCAACGTAACGCGACTCGTCCGGTATGTAGAAACCGAAGAGATACTCGAGGCCTCGCTCGGGAGCATAGAGCGGATCGCCCTCGATGTCGAAGAAGAGATCGCCCGCGTCGGGGCGCGGCAGCAGCTCGAAACCGCGGCCCGGTTCGGTATCGAGCAATTCGTAGATGTAGCGCTGCTCGCGCTCTCCTTGCACTTGGATCGCGGCCTGCGCGTGCAGGGTGGCGAACGTGCGCTCTTCCATTCCGAAGGGGCGATCGGCCAAGTTCGCGCCGGCGAGCGCCGTCATCGTGGTGATGCCGCGCTCTTCCAATCGTCTGATTTGGTCGTGGCGCATGCGTGCGACGAGGCTGAGATGATCGTCTTCGCGGCGCTGCGCCGCGCAGCGCGCCGACCACCGGCAGATATCGCAGTGCGCGACTTCGAGCGGATAGGATGCCTGCGGCGCGGATGCCATCGTCGCAAGAAAGCGAGCGCGCAGATGACGTTCGTAGGCGGCGAAATCTTCGAGACGGAAAGCGCGCTCCGCGCCGCTGCCGAGCAGTACGTGAATGGCGTGCGGCGCGGTGCCCGCAACGGCGGTGAGGTGCGCGCTGTAGTGCGCGAGCTGCACGAGGTAGTACGGCTTTGGGGTGAGCGCGAGCTTCGCGTCGATCACTTCGTAGCTCCACGGCCAGCGCGCGCACGGCCGCTCGACGCGGCGTAGAAAATCCGTGCGGCCCACAAACGTCCCGTCGAAGAAGGTCGCCTGGTAGATCAGCGGGGCGCCGGAGTCGAGCGCGGCGACGGTACGCGCCTGCGCCGCTTCGAGCGCCGCGATCGTGCCGCCGGCTTGCGGACTCAGTGCCACCACGCCGTCGCCGTACTGCGCGCGAAAGCGATCGAGCTGACGCTGCTCGTGTTCGTCGCCCTTTTCCGCAAGCAGCTGGTTCGTCTGCGTAGGCTCCGGCCGCACGAGTTCGCCGCGTGCGGCGAGCGCCTCGAGCTGCGTGAGGTGTTCGCACTCGAGCGCGTTGTTGAGATCGCTGGCCGAGAAGATGAAGCGTCCGTCGATGCGCTGCATGGTGGCATCATCCGACGCGATCGTGCCATGCGCCTGGCACGACAACGCAGGATGATGGCCGCGTGAACGATCCGATCCTCGCCGCCCAGCGTCTCCCGCGGCTCGCCCAGCGCGCAATGCGCGACGCCATCCTGCGCGCGGTGCTCGCGGGACACATCACACCGCGCGCGGTGGTCGACCCTGCGCTCCTCACCTTCGAGTCCGCCGTCGAAAGACTGGGCGGCGTGCGCGCGCCGCTGCTCTTTGCCGAGCGCGACCGGATCGCGCGCGAGCTTCGCGCGTTCGTCGACGGACGTCTCGCCGCGCGCCTGCGTGCAGTCGGAAAGCGAGGTGTCGCGGCGGCCGGCCGCGCAGCAGCCCCGTTCGATCTGCTGGTGCGCAACCGCCGGGGCCGTATCTGTGCGATCGTCTTTCGCCGATTACCGCGCGACGGGCGGCGGCTTGCGATGCTGCAGCGCGTACGCGCGGCCGTGCGAACGACGACGAGGACACCGGTCGACGGTGTCCTCGTGTACGACTTCGCGCGTGGGAGAGCGCTGTTGCTAGACCAGTCCGGCGCGCAGCGCGTGGACCGCTACTTGCGTGCGTGCTGAAAGGTTCAGCTTGGCTAAGATGTGCGAGATGTGGTTTTTCACCGTCTTATCCGAGAGCTTCAGCCGAATGCTGATCTGTTTGTTGGAGAGCCCTTCCGCTACCAGCCGGACGACTTGAAGTTCGCGGTCCGAGAGTGCGGCGCGCATCTCGCTTCCGCCGGTTACCGGCCGGAGACGGCGCGGTGAGAAGGCAAGCGCGGTGGAGGCGGGTGTCGCCGGCAGCGACTTCACCATCTCGATGAACTCCGCGATCGAAAGGTTCTTGAGATCGTGCAGCAGCGTTTCGTCGATGACGACGTCGGCATCGATTCCGGCGGCCTGCGCGATACTCGCTACGGTCCCAACCACGTCAACGTCGCTCTCTAATGAGAGCAGGCGTGCGATTGCGGTTCGGACCGGCGCTTCGGGGCCGACCACCAGCACGCTGGTAGGGGCCGCGGGTGAACTAACGACGGTCATGAGTGCCTTTCCGTTGGCTCGGCTGGCACCCCCACGGTAGGCCATTGCGCTTTCCCGGGACTTACGGCCTAATTACATCCACATTACAAACCGATTACTGGTGCATGGTGGGTGGAGTGGTTCAGCGCGAAGGGCTGCTCGAGCGGCTTAGGCGCGTGGACCCTCGGGTGGTGGCGATCGTCGCACCGGCCGGCTTCGGTAAGTCGACGCTGGTGCGGCAGTACGTGGCCGAGCGCGGGGGCGGCGGGATCTGCGACTGCGCCGGCATTCGGGACGAGCTCGATCTGGCGCGCCGGGTGATTCCCGCGTTGGCCGCCGAGAACCCATCCCGCGAGCGTGACCTCACCCAACGCGAGATCATGCTGGGCGACGGCGGCACGAGCGTCGCCGACCGCTTGACGCTCGCGCTCGACGCGTGGCGCGAACCCTTCGAAGGCTGCATCGTATTCGAGAGTGCCGAGACGCTTGCGGCCGCCCCCGCGGCACGCGACCTCTTCGCGCGGCTGCTCGAAGCGCGGCCGTCCGGACGCACCATTGTCATCAGCTCGCGCGAAGCGCTTCGCGGGGTTCATCTCACGCGCTATTTCGCGCCGCACGAGATCGTCACGCTGCGCGCCGGCGATCTCGCGTTCGACGCGAACGACATGCGCGCGATCTTCGAGCCGTACGTCACCGCCGAGCGCGCGCTCGAACGGATCGCCCACGTTTCCGAGGGATGGCCGGTCGCGGTCTTTCTGCTCAAACGCTTCGCGAGCGAAGGCCGTATCGATCAGCTCCTCGGACGTCTCGACGACGTCGCCTTCGAAGAGCTGCACGACTATCTCGCCGACGAAGTCCTGGGCGGACTCGACGCGCGCATGCGCGACGCACTCTTTGCATGTGCGGCCATTCCGCAAGCAAGCGCCGAGGATCTGCGCCTCGCCTTGGACGATCCCGCGCTCCCTTCCGATCTTGGCGAATTTGCAAAGGAGGGCGCATTCGTCGTACGCGACGAGACGGGCGCGTTTGCGCTGCACCCGCTGCTGGCGACACTTTTCCTCGAACGCGCCGAGGATCGGCGCGACGAGCTGCTCGGGCGCGTTGCACGCGCCTACGAGGAGCGCGCGGACTATCTGCGCGCCGCCGAACTGCACGGTGCGCGCGGCGATCGCGATTCGGCGGCGCGCGCGCTGGGCGCCTACGAGCTGCTCCGCGACCCCGCCCCGACGATGCGATACGCGCGCGTGCTCGCTAGTCTGGACCGCGCCTCGATCTTGCGGTATCCGCGCTTGTGGGGAGTTACCGCGCTCATGCGCATCCTCACGATCGATAGCTCGGCGCTGCTCGACGAAACCGAATCGGTCTGGCGTACGCTCTCGCCGGACGCTTCGCCGATGGAACGCTTCTACGTCTTCGTTTTTCGCATCTTGCTGATGGGCTATCTCGGAAAGCACGAGGAGGCGGCAGCCGAGATCGAACGGTTCGGTGCGTCGATCGGGTTTTCGGATCCGCCCAAGACGATGCTCGACGGGCAGCTGCTCTATCTGCGCGGGCTGGTGCGCGCGCGCTGCGGACAATTCGATTTGGGTGAGCGCGATCTCAACACCGCGCTCCCGTTGGTCGAGCGCATGGATGCGGCGGCGTCGGCCATCTATCTCGCGCTCGGCGCGGATATCGCGCGCGTGCGCGGCGAGTGGTCGCTCGAGCGCCAGTTTCTTTCGCGCGCACACGAGCGCGCGGTGAGTTCCTCGCTGCCGAACTTCATGGCTTTCGAAACCGCGGAGGCGCTGGTGGGTGCTTGGTTCGCGGGCGATCGGCCCGCGTTCAACGAGCGTGCGGAGCAGCTGGAAGAGGAAGTCGCGCGCCATGGCTTGGCAGGCTTTGCCTATTTAGCCGGCGCCGCCCGCGGGCGCTCGGTTCGCCCGGCGGCGGCAGACGTACCGAAATTCACCGTTTTCGGGCATTTGATCGCGCTCTCGCGCTCGCGCGACGAAAATGAACGAGCGGCACTCGCGCGTTCTGCGCTCGAGATCGCGCGCCGCGCGAAGACGCCGTTCGTCGAAGCCCTCGCGGCGGTTGCGTTGGCACTCTGCGATCCGCCCGCCTTCGACGACGCCGTTGCCTGCGCGAAGGCGGCAGCCTCGCGCTGCGACGCACCGGCCTTCGTACATGCGGTGAACGCGTTTGCGAGTCAGCATGGTAACGTGGGGATGCTCTCGACCTTCGTCGAGCAGATCACGCGCGATCGCAGCGAGGCCGCCCCGATCGCGCTCGAGGTTTTGAGCGGACGCGTACGCGTCGACGGCTCCTACGCGCGCCTCTCCGGCCGCGAATTCGAACTGCTCGCGGCGATAGCGCAGCGGCCCCAACCCGCGACGCGCGCCCGGCTTGCCGCTACGTTGTGGCCGGACCTCGACGAGTTCGCGGCGCGCAACGCGCTCAGCGTATGCCTGCACCGGTTGCGAGCGCATCTCGGGCGCGAGGACGCGATCGAACGCGACGACGACGGTTACCGCCTTCACGTCGACGCGTTCGTCGATTTGTGGGAAGTCGAACGCGCCGCGCTCGCGCTGCGTTCGCGCGAAGCACTGCGTGAGGGCGATCGCGGCACGCTGCACCGCGCATGGGAGCGTCTGCGCGGCGAGCGCAGCGCGATGCTCGAGCGTTGGGAGTGGTTCGAACCGGTGCTGCGCCGCATCGACGACTTACGTGCGGACATCGGGCACCGTCTCGGCGAAGACGCACTCGAGGGCGGCGATCCCGACGCCGCGATCGCCTACACCGCGGATATCATCGGCGTCGACCCATGCGACGAGCCGGCGCGCGAGATCGCGATTCGCGCGCATCTCGCCAACGGCGACCGCGCGGCTGCGCTGCGTCATTTCCGTCAGTACCGCGACGCGCTGCGCAGCGAACTGCAACTCGAGCCCTCCGCGGTGCTCTCCGCGTTGATCGCGGGTTCGTAGCGATGCTTCACCTTGTGATGGCGGCGCTGATTCACGCCGACGTGCTCATCTCCGCGGGACATGAAGGACGCCCGGCCTCGTGCGCGCGCTATCCGCACCGCGCCTGCAATCTCGGCGCGGCCGGCGAGCGTGCCTGGACGCCGATCGTCGCCGACGAGGCGACGCGTGTCTTGCGCGCGCACGGAGTGCGCGTGCTGCGCGAGCCGGCGGATTTCGACGGGCGCTACGCAGTCGGCGCCGCGGTCTTCATTCATTTCGACGGCGCAGTGCCGGCGTGCAGCAGCGGTACGTCGATCGGCTACCACGGCCCGGCGAGTGCGCGTTTGGCGCGGGCATGGCGCGCGTTCTACGGGCCGCTCTTTCCGTTTCGCTTCATGCCCGACGATTTTACGACGGGATTGCGCGACTATTACGCCTTTCGCCAGGTCGATGCGCGTGACGGAGCACTCGTGCTGGAACTCGGTGAGATCACGTGCCCCTCGCAGCATGCATGGCTCGCGACGCGCTTGCTGGCGCTCGGCGACGCGATCGCGTTTTTTCTCAGCCGCGAGCTTGGCAAAGGGGACGTGCCCTATCCCGCTAAGTTCGTGACGAACAGATGATCGAAGTGCTCTACCGGTATCGCGTCCATCCCGCCCAAGCGCGCGCCTTCGAGCATGCCTACGGGTCGAACGGGCCGTGGGTCGCGCTCTTTTCGGCGCATGCGGGCTATCGGCGGACGCGGCTCTTTCGGCACCGCGAAGACGCCGGTCTCTATATCTGCATGGACGTGTGGAACTCGAAGGCCGATTGGGACGGGTTTCGTACCGAAAATGCCGAGGCGTACGCGCAATTGGATCGCGACCTGCACCTGCTCTATGTCGAGGAGCTGCTGTTGGGGTATTATGAGGGAGAGGAAGAGTACAAGGCCTCGCTCGACAGGGTGTAGCTGCATCGCATGATTCGACCCGTGCGCCCCGACGGCAAAATCGAGACCGGCGGGGCTTTTGTTCCCATCGTTCGGCGGCGCGTGATCGACCGGATCGCCTCCGCGGCGATGCAGCGCGTCGTGCTCATCGTGGCGCCTGCGGGATACGGCAAGTCGGTCGCGATGCGGCAATACCTCGACTCACTGACCGAGCCGCACATCCGCTACGACGTTTTACCCGAAAACGGCGGCCTTTTGGGCTTTTTGCGCGGATTTGCCGACGCGCTCGCGGAGGTCGCGCCTGACGCTCGCGGGACGCTCGCGGGCGCGTACGAGAAGAACGCCGGATCGCAGTCGCCGGGAGCCGATCTCGCCCTTTGGATGCATTCCCATCTGCGCTCGTATCGCGGCATCGTCGCAATCGACGACTTGCACGTCGCGCAGAGCGACCGGGAGGTCGCCCGCTTTCTCGTCTCGCTGATCGAACGCACGAAGGGTAACGTGCAGTGGATCATCGCCTCGCGCGCGACGAGCGGGCTTCCGATCGGCACGTGGCTTGCTTATGGCGAGAGCGACCTCGCGATCGACGAGCACGACCTGCGCTTCTCGGTGGAAGAGGCGAAAGAGGCGGCGCGTTCGTTCCGTCTCGGCGTGCGCGACGAAGAGCTGATCGAGCTGTTGCAACTCACCGAAGGGTGGGCGACGGCGATGACCTTCGCGCTGCGCTCGTCGACGCGCTCGGTCGATCTGCGCAACATCTCCTCGATGACGCGCGAGATGATCTACCGCTATCTCGCCGAGCAGGTCTATCAAACGCTCAGCCAAGAGGAGCAGCAGTTCATCGAGACCGCCGCGCTGCTGCCCGAGATCGATCTCGAAGTGATGGTTGCGTCGGGATTCGACCGCGCCAATGCGCTGATCGAAGACCTGCGCGCGCGCGTGGCTTTCATCAACGAATACGAGCCGAAACGCTACCGCTTGCACGATCTCTTCCGCGACTTTGCGCGCCACCAGGTCGAGCTGCGCGGAAGCGGTGAGCAGCGCGATCGCCTGGCGCGCCTGGGAAGCATTCTCGAGCAGAAGGGCAACGTCGCGCACGCGCTGCGTCTCTATGTCGAGTTCAACGCGCCCGACGACGCTCTGCGCTTGCTCAAGGATCACGGTATCCGGCTGATCGATGGCGGTTTCGCAGACGATTTGGAAGCTCTCACCTCGGTGAGCGTCGACGAGAAATACGAGAAGAGCCCGGTCGTCAGCGGCCTTCGGGGGTTGCTCGATCTCTCGCGCGGCCGGCATACCGAAGGAGAGAGAAAGATCGCGCGCTCGATTCGTCTGCTCGACGTCCCCGAGCTTCGCGCCGAGCTGACCCTTCGCTTGGCGGTCAATTTGACGGTGCGCCGAACCAGCCCGGTCGATCTGATTTGCGGTCTTCTGGCCGAGCCCCATGTTTCCGATTCGCTTTGCGCCGAAGGTGAGGCGCTGCTGGCCACATGGTACGCTCGCGCCGGTGAGCCCGCGAAAGCGGAGCAACTCATCGCCTCCGTGGATCGGCGATCGGCGCTGTTGCAGGACGACGAATGGCTCGCGCGCGTGGCGCTGCGCGTCGGAAACGCCTTCGATGCGCTGGGCGTGGTGGATAAGGCGCGCCAGCGTTGGACCGAAGCGGCGGAACTGGCTTCGCGTTGCGGATTATGGAGCGTCGCCTCGCGTTCTTTTCGAAACCTCGCCAATACCGCGCTCTTTGCCGAGAGCAATCCCGCGCAGAGTCTCGTCTTCGCGCAGCAGGCTGCATCGGCCGCTACACGAGCGGGCGATTACGCCGATCTGCAAAATGCGTTGATCTCGATGCTGAGTCTCGAGACGCGGCGCGGAAACGCGGAGCGCGCCGAACAGATCGAGCGGCAGTTGGGTGAGCTCGCATCGCGCGACGTGCGCGCGCAGAGCACGTATATCGCGTCGAGTCAGGCGCATCGCCACGCCTGGAACGGCCGTTTCTCCGAAGCGCAACGGCTCTTCGGCAGCATCATCGACCGGCAAGCTCATGCCTCGGATCAGGCGCTCATCCGGTCGAGCTATGCGTTGGTCCTCGCGCTCGACGGTCAACTCAAGGAAAGCGGCTCCGTCGCGAGCGCAACGCGCGAACTCTTACGAAAAAAGCACGAGCCGGCGCAGCGCTTCGGCGCGCTCGTCTTCGATTTTGCTCAAGCAATGCTCGCCCTTGCCGAGATCGTCGCGGGGCGTCACGTCGCCGCGGAACGTCTCCTGGCCCGCAGACTTCGCGGAGGCCATGATGCGGGCCGAGCGATGCATGATGCGGTCGAAGAGTTGGCGCGTGTCGCGAAGGGCCCAAACTACGTCGCCCAGGACCTCGACGAGCACCTCAGAGTCATTCGCGCCGCCGGCTTTGGGGGCTACGCGCGCTACATCGAACACGCCGCCGAGCACATGCGGCGCCTGCACCAGCCCGAAACGAAGATCAGTCTCACCTCGCAGGAGCTGAGCGTCTTGCGTGGCCTGGCGTCGGGGCTCAATCAGAAGCAGATTGCCGCGCAGATGGGGCGCTCCGCGTTCACCGTGCAGACGCACATTCAAAATCTCATCGAGAAGCTCGGCTGCCACGGCCGGACGGAGGCCGTCTCCGTCGCCAGAGCCGCGGGCCTCCTCGAGGAAAAAATGTAACGCGTCTACTTAATTTTAAGTAGGGCTTTCGGCCCTGCTCGCGCCTTATCGTAGAAGCAGCACTGCACTTGCTTGGAGGCTCGCTTTTTACGATGTTGACCCTTGCTGTTATCGTTGCGCTGATGGTCGCCGCGGACATGCCGCCCACCGGGGACTAGAGAGCCCAGGATTAGGACCTCCGTTACTTTTTTATGTCTGCGGTACGCACGTTGACGGCCCTCGGGGCAGCTTTGGGTCAGTCGATCCCGGAGCTCGCACGCTCTGCAGCCGATCACGTAACATTGCCGGCGCTTCGCGGAAACGCGCAGATCGAGCGAACCCTCGAGGTTCTGCTCGATCGGCTCTGTCTTTCCTTGACGTTGGCGAAGCCGGTCGGGCTGGTCGGGTGGGTTGAGCGCGAGACCCCCCGGCTCGGCCGCGCGGCGGTCGTCGACTTGACGGCGGCGGCGTTGCACGCGATCGCTCTGGCCGCCGGCGCGTACGAAGCCGATCACCGCCGGCTGCTCGCCTTTCTCGACGTGCTTTCGGGCGAGATCGAGCGCGGTGCGCTCGGCGGCGAAGGCAATGAAGAGCGCGACCGTCCCGGCGCGGAGGGCACCACTGCTCTGCTCGCGATGCTGGCGGAGCGCGACTACGGGACGTGCTGTCACTCGAAGGCGACCGCCGAGTGGGCGCGACGCCTCGCGACCGCGATGGATTGCGGCGACGACTCGACCGAGTTCATCGCGCTGTGCGCGCTGCTTCACGATATCGGAAAGATCTCGACGCCCGATCACGTTCTGCTCAAACCGGCACCGCTCGCTGTCGACGAATGGGACGTCATGCGCGATCACTCAGCGGCGGGCGCGCGCATCCTCAATCAAGTTCCGACCCTTGCGCGCTGCGCGATCGTCGTGCGGGCGCATCACGAGCGCTTCGACGGCGCGGGTTATCCCGACGGCCTGTTCGGCGCGACGATTCCCTTCGAAGCACGCGTGGTCGCCGTTGCCGACGCGTTTCACGCAATGATCAGTGAACGGCCGTACCGGCAGGCGATCGCGCCGCGCCAGGCGCTGCGAATTCTTCAAGACGGGCGCGGTTCGCAGTGGGATCCGGACGTGGTCGATGCGATGCTCGGCATGTTCGCCCGCCGCGTCACGATCGTCTCGCACGCTCATACGAACCTTTCCTCCGCGTAGTGTCCTTCGCGGAGGGAAATCTTGCTTACCGGGTGGTGGGCTGAGGCGCCGCGAAAGCGGTGCCTCTTAATTTTCTTGGAGCGCCATACAGGTGGCACTCGTGGCTGCGATGCTCGCAGCATGAACGATTATCTCATCGGTTCGGGCGCGCTGATCACCGCCGGCCCGCACGCGAGCATAACCAGCGCGGCGCTGCACGCCCAAACGGATCCGGCGATTGCCGCGAGCGTACGGGCCGCCGTCGTCGACTTCGAGTCCGGCAGCGGGAGCGAGCTGAGCAAGATCGTCGTGCTCGGTACGGGGTGGAACGCGCGCCGGGTCCGGGAGGCGCTCGTCGAGCCGCTGCACGAGCGCGGAAGCTGCACGCTGGCGGAAATTCTCGTGCTCCTCGCGCACGCGGCCGGCGGCGCTGAGGTGCATCTCTTCGCGCGCTGGCTGCCCGACGAAATCCTGACGGCCGCGCTGGCGCGCGAGGGCGTCGCGCTCGTCGTACACCCTCTCGAGAGCATCCGGCAGGCCGCGCTGGTCTGCGGCCAGCGGTACCGGCGCTGGCCCTCAGTGCCTTCTCAGCGGGCCAGTTGAAGATGTCCCCAAGCAATGGCTACATCCACATTACACGCGCGTGTCGCCGTCGTCGACGACGATCGCATGGTCCGCGAGATGCTCGAATTGGGGCTCTCGCGCGAGGGCTACGAGGTGCAATCCGCCGCTGACGGCGTGGCGGCGCTCGATCTCATCCGGCGCTTCGATCCCGAGGTCATCGTGCTCGACATCATGATGCCCAAGATCGACGGTCTCGCGCTTCTGCCGAAGCTTCGCGAGATCACGCAGGCGCCGATCGTCATGCTCACGGCAAAGGGCGGCACCGACGACAAAGTGCAAAGCCTTTCCGCGGGCGCCGACGACTATCTCGTGAAACCGTTCGTTTTCGAAGAGTTGATCGCGCGGCTGCAAGCCAAGCTGCGCCGCCCGCAGCTCATCGAAGAGAACGTCATGCGCTGGCGCGACCTCGCCCTCAACCCGCAGACGCGCGAGCTCGTACGCGGAAAAGAAGGGATCGATCTCACGCAGCGTGAGTTCGACCTGCTCTCCGTGTTCATGCGCGAACCGCGGCGCGTGTTCAGCAAGGATCATCTGTTGGAGATCGTGTGGGGTCACGACTTCGAAGGCGGTCCGAACATCGTTGAAACGTATATCTCCTACCTCCGCGCGAAGATCGATCGCCCGGGCGAGCGCGGTTCGTTCATCCGCACGGTCCGCGGCGTCGGCTACGGGCTCTCGCAGCAGAATTAGGCGCCTGCGCCGAAGTCGCCGGTCATGAAGCTCTCGATCGTTTCGCGGCTCTCGCTGCTCTATGCAGGGCTGCTCGGCATTGCGGTGACGGTCGTGATCGTGGCGTCGAGCATCGCACTGGTACTCGACCTCGATACCTTCAGCCGCAACATCGTGCTGGCTAAGCACGAAGAGGCGCGGGTGCTGGTCGATCAGTACCGCGCCGAGGGCACCTCGCTCAAAGCGGCGGCGCCGCAGATCGCGAACACGCTGCGCAGCATCGGGCTGAGCGTCGCCGTCTTCGATGAGAAAGGCAACTTTCTCGGCGGCGACAAGAGCGTGCACCCACGGATGCTGGGCCGCTTTGTCGCCATGCGCCGGCACTTCACAACGATTGCGCCGCCGTTCTTTTTCACGCGTCCGCCGGGCGCGCCGACGCTCGAGGGGCCGCCTCCTTCGCCCGGCGCGGGCCGCTCTTTCCCCGAGCCGACGAACATTACAATGGTAGACGGCGGGTTCGTCGCGTTCGAGCCGTCGATGCCGCTGCTGCTCGTCGAGCTGATTCCGTACTGGCGCGTCGTGGTCGTGGTCGCCGTGGTCGCGGTGCTGCTCTCGTGGATGGTCGGGCGTCTCTTCGCGCAACAAGCGCTTCGTCCGATCAGCGATCTCAGCGAATCGCTCAAGGCGCTCGCCGGCGGAGATTTCACGCAACGACGGTTCGTCGCATCGGGGGGCGACGAGATCGGGACGCTGACCGCGGCGTACAACGAGGCTGCAGCGAGCGTCGCGCGCGCCATGAGCGAACGCAAAGAGACCGAGGAGCGCATGCGCCAGTTCGTCGCCGATGCCGGACACGAACTGCGTACACCTCTCACCGTCATCGGCGGCTACATCGACGTGCTGCGTCGCGGGGCCGTGACGGAGCCGACGATCGCGCGTCAGATCCTCGGCACGATGTCGATCGAGAAGGAGCACATGCGCGGCTTGATCGACCGCCTCATGCGGCTCGCGCGGCTCGATTCCGACACGCCGCCACGGGCGGAAAGCATCGACCTTGCGGAGCTGCTGCGCAGCCAGTGCGATGCTGCGCGCCGGCTCGACGAGGCGCGCGAGATCGATTATAGCGTCGAAGGCTCGGGTGGCGTCATCGGCGACCGGACCGAGCTCGGCGAAGCGTTGTGGAACGTCGTCGAGAACGCGCTCAAATACGCGCCCGACGCTCCGATTCACTTACGCGCCGTGAAGAACAACGGACACACCACGATCACGGTGCGCGACGAGGGACCGGGTATGTCCGAGTCCGAGCGTCTTCATGCCTTCGAGCGCTTCTACCGCGGCGATCAACGCGGTGAGATCACGGGAAGCGGACTCGGCCTGGCGATCGCCAAACGCGCGGTCGAGCGGGCCGGCGGTTCGATCGGGATCGAGAGCGCGCCCGCCCGCGGCACGACCGTGACGATTACCCTCTAAGGCGCCCAGCGTTCATCCAGGTCCGGCACAGTAGAATCATTGCGAAACATGAAGCGCTTCCTCGCAGCCCTGCTTGCTGCTGCCTGTATGACTTTTATCGTTCCTGCGAACGTCCGGGCTCAGCAAGACGATACGGGCACGATCACGATCGTCGTCAACGATCAGATCACCAAAGCACCGCTCGAAGGTTCGCGCGTCGTGCTCGACGGGCCGGTCATTACCAGCGCCTTCACCGACAAGCGCGGCAAAGTGCTCTTCACCGATGTACCCGACGGCGTCTACCGTGCGCGGATTCTGCGTCGCGGATACCAGACCATCACCTCCGATCGGTTCGAGATTCTCAACGGCAACAACGTCACGGTCACCGTCACGCTTGCGCTCGCGACGCAGCTCAAAGTGATCGGCACGGTCGTCGCCAAGTCGGAAGCGACCATTTCGGCTTCTTCGATCGGCCCCGACTCGGCGGTTCGCCGGCTCTCGACCGATCTTGCCGACGCGATGAACAAGCTCTCGGGCGTCACCATCCAGACCAGCAGCGACGACTCGGATGCCGAGCAAACGATCTCACTCGAAGGGCATGACGCATCGCAAACGCAGCTCACACTCGACGGTATTCCGCTCAATGCGCCCGGTTCGGCGGGTAACATCGGCATGTTCGCGACCGACCTCTTCATGGGTGCGAACGTGCGGATGGGTCCGCAGATCGGCGGCCTCGGCGGCGGAGTGAACTTCTCGACTCTCGAGCCGACGCTGAGTTGGGAATCCTATCTGTCGATGGCCACGGGAACGCTCGGGCGTCATAACGAGAGTTTCGCCGAAACCGGAACCGACGGAAAGCTCGGCATGGCGGTGATGGGCGTCGAGCGCCTCTATCCGAGCTGGCTCGACGGCATGACCTACCTCGACGCGAGCGGACTGGACTACAATCACGACGGCGACCGCGAGATCGGCGGCGAGTTCGTCAAGCTGCGCTACGACCTCAGTGACTCGCAGACGCTCAGCGCGATGTTCCTCGGCTCCGCGAGCGATGCGGATTTGGTCTGCGCGCGGATTCAATACAACGGCATTCCCTGCGGCTACGGGCCGAACAACTCTTCGGCGAACAGCGTCGGCGTCTACTCGATCACCGACGATCTCTTGCTCGGCGGCACCTCGATCCAAGGTTCGATCTATTCGATCGGCACGAGTTCGCTCAGCGACGAACTCAATCGCTTCGTGAACGGCGTGCCGTCGCCGATCGGATCCTCGGGTCGCAACGCGACGCACGGCTTCACGCTCAACGCGCTCCTCCCGGCCGCGCAGCGTCACACCCTCTCCGTTACCGCGTACGGAAGCTGGAGCTCGGTACTCGAGTTTCCGCTCAACAACGTCGCGATACCATACTACACGAACAGCCAGCACAGCCAATATATGGCAGCGCAGCTCAACGATTCCATCCACTCGAACTCGCATCTCACCCTGAACGAGTCGATCGGTGTCAGCTCGTCGACGGGCGGATACGCCGGCACGCTTGCGAGCCTCGGCGTGAGCTGGCATCCCGATCGTCTCGATACCTACCAGGCGACCTACTCGGTAAGCGGGACGGCGGCCGCGCAGTCACGCTCGAGCGTCCTCACCGACCCGGATGCACTGCGCTTCACCTGCGACGGAGACGACAGTTTCGCATACGGCAGTGCGCCCGGCGCCGCGCCGCAGCCGAGCTCCTCGAACTCGGCGCGCGTCTCATGGCTGCACCAGTTCACCGGCGGTTCGGCAACGCTGCAGTTCTATCGCCAGGTGCAGAACAACGTGCTGCTCGGCACGCCGGTAAACGGTTCGGTGCTTCTTGCCAACGGGACGCTCACGCCGTCCTACCTGGCTGCGGTACAGCAAGTATTTCAGAGCAATGCCGGCTGCGGCGCTACGACGCCTTTCGCGCCGACGAACCTCTACTTCATGACACCGATAGCTGGTACCGAGGGACTCTATCAAGGCGGGTCGATCACCGGGTATACGACGCTCGGGAATCTCGTCGTTGAGCCATTCTGGGACACGACCGTGCGCCAAGTGATCTCCAACTCGCCGCTGATCGACAATCCCTACTCGTACATCATTTCCGGCGAGCAATATCCGAACACGCCGCTGCAGCGCGCGGGAATCATTCTCGATTACAAAGCGAAGCACTCGGCCTTCGAATGGTACGCGGACGCCGAATATACCGGGCGCAACAACGGCAACAACCTTCCCGCGTACACGCAATTCGACGGCGCCGTCAACGTGCTCTTGGCGAAGGGCTCACTCACCGCGGCGATCTCGAACATCTTCGATACGCAGGCTGGCATCTTTTCGAGCATCCAAAACATGGTGCCGTATTACACGCAAAGCGGATTGATCGTGCCGACGATCGCACGGCCGCTCACACCGCGCAGCTACTCGGTGACGTACACGGTGAAGTTCGGCCCCGGCGCGCTCGGAAACACGCACATCGCAACGAACCTTCCGCAGCCGCGCGGCGGCGGACGCTTTGGCGGAGGGCCGGGCGGCCCCGGTGGCGGCGGTCCCGGCGGTGGTTTCCGTGGGGCGATCACGCCGCTGCCAAGTTCACCGCCCGCCGATCCGCTTGCAGTCTCGGACAACGCGGAGCGGTGCCCGGCCGATGCCCACGCGATCGCTCTGCAAATCTCGAGCGAACTCAAAGCGTACGTGGCGCAGATCGAAGCTGCGAAGACGGCCGCGGGCTATCCGGCCACGATGCCCGCGCCGGCGATCACCGACGCCACGGTCACCTATCACGGCCTTGGGAGCACCTATGCGCTGACGATCGAGCCGCACTTTGAGAATGAAAACAACGCCGGCACGCTCGCCTCGCAAGAGCTCGCAAATGCGGCGGCGCACACGCAACAGAGCGGTGCAACGGTGCAACGCGGACGCGGCGGGGAGTTCCGTGTGTTCTTCGGCTGTCTTGCGCTACACATCGCGCAGCCTGCGGACGTGACCACGCACAATCTCTACGCACCGAACACCGGTGTCTTCGGGCCGCCGCAGGTGACGTTCATGCCTGCCTACGGTCTCTACGCGATCGCACGCCTGCAGCAGCAAGCGGGGCAGGAGAGCTTCCGGGTTTACACGCTGCCGTCGACGCCGCCTAAGGACCCGTTCGAAGTGCGCACCGCGCCCGAGTGCACGGGCGACGTACGCAACACCGCGACCGAGGCGCTTGCCGAATTGAAGGCCTACTTCACGAGCAGCACGACGCCGAAACTCTGGACCATCACGGCACACACCGCGAAGAACGGCACCTGGTACGGTCTCGCGCCCGGCGATCCCACCCTCGTCTTTTCTCTGCTCTTCTGCGGACGCGTCGCCTCGGGTACGCCCGAAGAGATCGTAACCAAAGGATGGGACGGACTCATGAACCCGGATTTGAATTACAATGCCGCCTGGGGTCTCTATTTGATTCGCCAACCGCCGCGACAAAATCAGACCCCGGCGCGACAATGACGACGCGGCTGTAGGGGTTGTCGCGGAAATTGCTCGGACGCTTTCGGGGGAAGCGGCCGGCTAGGATCCGCGTTCCGGCGAGCGCCCTTGCGAACGCGCGAGCTCGACCATCTCGCGCATGCGCGGGTGCTCGCCGGGAATGGTCGCAACCCACGGCTCGAAGCGCGGCACGGCTTCGCCGCATCGGAAGAGCACGTACCAAACGTTCATGTCGCCAAGAAACGCAAAGCGTTTCTTCATGTCTTTGGCGAGCGCCGCATAATTCGAGAACGACGCGGCATACGCGTGAAAGGTGCCGAAATCGCGCTCGAGGGCGAGGAGCGCCCGGGCGTTGGCGATCGTTGCCCTCACCTTACGCGGAACGCGCAGCACGCCCGGCTGCGCGAGCGCCCGCTCGGCGTCGAGCGTATCGAACGACGCTACCTGCGCTACGTCGAAATCGGCAAAAGCGAAGCGATACGCGTCCCAGCGATCGGCAATCTGCGACCATTTGACGCCGGTCTGGAAGACCGCGCGGGTGATGATTTCGAGGATCTGCGAGGGTGCCGGTTCGTCGATGACCTCCGGGATCACGGCGCGTTGCGCGGCGCGTCGAAGGCCAGTGCCGTCATCATTGCTACGCCGCGCGGTAATGCGCTTTCGTCGATATCGAAGAGGCTCGAGTGGTGCGGATGACTGGTTTGCGGCCCGCCGCTGCATCCCAGTGTGTAGAAGCACGCCGGCACGCGCTGAGCAAAAAATGAAAAGTCCTCGGCGCCCATGAGCGCGGTGGCCTCGACGACGTGAGCTTCGCCGGCGGTCTTTTCGGCTAGCGCGCGCGCGTAACGGGTTTGCTCCGCGTCGTTGGCGGTCACGGGATAGCGCCAAATGTAGTCGTACGCGTAGGTGGCGCCCGACGCGTCGCAGCACGCGCGCAGCACGCGCTCGATGCGCTCCGGCATTGCGCCGCGCACCTCGTCGTCGAAAGCGCGCACCGTGCCGAGCATCGAGCAGGTTCGCGGAATGACGTTGTGCGTGGTGCCGCCGTGAATCGCACCGATCGTGACGACCGCCGGCTCCAGCGGATCGACCATCCGCGAGACGACCTGCTGCACGCTGGTCACGAAGCTTGCCGCGGTGAAGATCGGATCCACCGCATCTTGCGGCGCCGATCCGTGCCCGCCTTTGCCGGCGATTTCGATCTCGATCGAATCGCTCGAGGCGTACATCGGGCCTTCCCGAAAACCGAGGACTCCAGTCGGATATTTGGTGGAAAGATGTAGACCGTAGGCGCGCTCGATGCCGAAGCGTTCGATCACACCGTCGTCGATCATCGCCTTTGCGCCGGCAAGGCCCTCTTCGGCCGGCTGGAAGAGCAGCACGACGGTGCCGGCGATATCCTCGCGCCGATCGGCGATGAGCGAAGCGGCGCCAAGCAGAATCGCGACGTGGCCGTCGTGACCGCAGGCGTGCATCGTACCGTCGCTCTGCGAGCGATACGCGTGATCGCGCTCCTCGAGAATCGGCAGCGCATCCATGTCGGCGCGCAGCATGATCGTCCGCCCCGGGCGGGTGCCTTTGAGTATGCCGACGACGCCGGTCGTACCGATGCCCTCGTGCACCTCATAGCCGAGCAAACGCAGCCGATCCGCGATGATGCCGGCGGTGCGGTGCTCGCGATAGCCGAGCTCGGGATGCATGTGCAAATCGCGGCGTATCAAGACCACGTCGTCGGCAAGCCGCTGCGGAACGGTAATCGTCGCTGCCATCTCGGTGGGCTTCTGCGGACGGATCCACATCCCCGGTCGGCAGGGACCAAGGTCGCAGGGGTCGCAGAACGCCGCACGCGCTAGAGGGGCGCGCTGTCCATGACCAAGACCGAACTCTTCACCGAGTACGCCGCGTATCACGCCGACCGCCGAAACCGCGCTTGTCACGCGGTTGGCATTCCGCTGATCATCTTGGGACTGATGGGGCTCGGCCACCTCGTCGCGCTGGGGCCGATCGATCTCGCGATCGTGCTCGCGGTCGCGACGCTCGTGTACTATGCCGTCATCGACCTTCGCGGCGCATTGATCTCCACGGTCCTCTTCGCGATCATCTATGTGATTGCGATCCGTTTGCCGTGGCAGATCTCGCTTGCAGCGTTCGTCATCGGATGGGTCTTCCAATTGGTCGGTCACCGGTTCGAGGGAACCAAACCGAAATTCTTGGAGAATCTCGTCTACCTGCTGATAGGGCCGCTGTACTTTTTCGAAGAGACCTTCGATACCGTTCTCGGAGCCTGACCACCAAAAGGAGTTACTCGTTCGTGTACGTCGACGAAATGTTGAACTGCGTGGACTGTGGCCGCCAGTTCGTCTTCAGCGCCGGGGAGCAGCGCTTTTACGAGCAAAAAGGATTCCAGAATAAACCGAACCGTTGTCCCGATTGCCGTTCCGCACGCAAAGCCATGCGATCGCAAAACGGCGGTAGCGCGGGAGGCGGCGAGCGCGCCGCGCGTCCGCGTGAAATGTTCCAGGCAACCTGCAGCAATTGCGGTGCCGTTGCGGAGGTGCCGTTCAATCCTCGCGGCGACAAGCCGGTCTATTGTAGAGACTGTTTCCAGTCCAGACCTAGCTATCGCTAGCCGGTAGCGCCTCCCGCGAGCCCGCCGGCGCGAGCGCAGAGACGACCACGACGACGAGCGTATTGGCCGCCAGACCGATGAATCCGGGATTCAATCCGAAGGGCGCGATCTTCTCGGCCGCGAGCGTGACCGCGATGGCGATACCGACGAGGATGCCGGCGATAATGGCGGGCGTCGTCACGCGCTTCCAGTAGCAGCCGAAGAAGAAGGCGGGCACGAACTGCGAGATGCCGTTATAGGTGAGCAGCAGCAGGTTGACGAGCTGCGTGCGATAGGCGAGCCAAAAGACGAGCGCCAAGAGCCCGAGTGCGACGACCATGATCCGCGTCGTGCGCAGCCGGCCTTCTTCGTCGAGCCCGATACCGAAGATGTCGCCCGCGATATTTTTCGCGACGACGCTCGCCGAGCTGAGCAACAGCGCGGTTGAGGGCACGAGCGCGCAGAGCGCGCCCGTTCCGGTGACAAAGCCGAGTACCCAAGCGGGATAATAGCGGGTCAGCACGGCGAGAAACGATTGGTCGGCGGCGGGCCCTTGCAAGCCCGGCACGATAAGCAGCGCGGAGAAGCCCGCGAAGAAGATCAGCAGCATCACGACTTGGTAGAGCGGCAAGAACATCGCGTTGCGGCGCAGCACGTTCGCGTCTTTTGCGCTGAAGATGGCGTTGGTCGACTGCGGCCCCGCAAAGAAGCCGAGCCCGGTCAAGAGGACCGTCGAGACGTACCAAAGCGCGCCTTTGGAGTCGGTCAATCCGCCCAGCGTCAAGTGATCGGGATGCGCGCGCAGCACTTGATCGAAGAGCGTCGCGGGCGAGCCGAAGAACTGCAGCGGAATCGCGAGGCCGACGAATAGGAGCGCACCGATGACCAGCGCGTCTTTGACGATGCTCGCCCACGCAGTCCCGCGCAAACCGGTGACGAAAACGAATGCGATGATCAGCAAGAACGCGACGACCGCGCCGAGCACCGGGTCGATGGCGCCGCCGCCCGAGACGGTCAGGAAAATCTGCAGCGCGGAGAGCTGGAGCGTGATGTACGGGATGAGCGCAAGGACGCCGACGATCGCTACCAGGGTCGTGAGCGTACGGCTGCCGTAACGCACGTGGAAGAGATCGGGCTGCGTGAGCAAGCCGTGCTCTTTCCCCATCCGCCAGATCCACGGAAATAGGAAATAATAGAAGATGTAGCCGCACGTGCCGTAGGCCATGATGTAAAAGGCCGGTGCGCCGTAGGAATACGTCCATCCGGCGGCGCCGAGAAACGTGAAGCTCGTGTAGATCTCTCCCGCCAAGAGCACCCACAAGAACACCGCACCGAAGCCGCGCCCGCCCACGATGTATTCCTGTGGCGACATGGTGAACCGGCGCACGCTGAAGAGCGCAAAAACCACCGTGCCGATGACGATCGCTGCGACGATCCCGAGCGCGAGCGGCGCGTTCACCAGTGACCCTCGATGCGGCCGAGGAACCAGAGGCAGACCGGCGTCGCGAAGACCCACGCGGCGATCCAAACCAGGAGAAAGGGCAGACCCAGGATGCGAGGCTCGACGTGGTTCACGAACGGCACCGCAACGGAGAGCGCGCCGAACGGTATCACTGCAAGCAGGAAGCGGAGCCGTTGCTGCATCTATGAAGCCTTTATGAGGCGAGCGAGTCCTTTCCTGGAAAGCGGGTGTCACGAAGGCGGCGCTCTGCGCGATAGAGCCTATGTCGAGCGGATCGAGCGGCTCGGAGCGGGGACTCCGGCCCCGCCGATGTTCTTCCCGTTCCGTTTGCGCAGGATTTCGTTGCGCAACCGCGTTGTCGTATCGCCCATGGATATGTACAGCGCGGTCGACCGGTGTTCCCCGGCATGAACGAGTACAACGCGATTCTATCCGGCAAACACGCGCTCGTTACGGGCGGCGCACGCGGCATTGGCGCGGCCATCGCGCGCCTTCTCGCCGAACACGGAGCGCGCGTCTCGGTCGTCAGCCGTCAACCTGCCGCCGCGGCCGCGGAATTCACGACCGCCGAGGCCGACGTCAGTGACGAAGAGCAAGTGCGCGACGCGTTTGCGGTTTGCCGCAAGGCCAACGGCCCTATCGAGATCCTCGTGAATAACTCGGGCATCTCCGACTCGTCGCCGCTCACGCGCACCTCGCTTGCGCTCTTCGAGCGTATCCTCGCGACCAATCTCACCGGTACGTTCTTGTGCAGCCGCGAGGCCGCACAAGACATGCTCATTGCGAAATGGGGACGAATCCTCAACGTTGCGAGCATCGCGGGCCTCTACGGAGCGCCCTACATTTCGGCATATTGCGCGAGCAAGCACGGCGTTATCGGCTTTACGCGCGCGATCGCGGCCGAGTTCGCGAGCACCGGCATCACCGCGAACGCGATTTGCCCGGGCTACACCGAGACCGACATGATGCACCAGGCAATAGAAAAGATTGTGAAGCATACCGGTGCGAGCGCGGACTCGGCCCGGTCGACGCTCGCGTTGATGAATCCGCAGGGACGCATTGCGACCGTCGGCGAGGTCGCGCAGGCGAGCCTCGAGCTCATCTGCGGCGAGAAAAACGGCGTCGCGCTGGTCGTGCCCGGCGACCAAGAGGCGTAGGGCCTGCTGCTACGCCCCGTACCAGCGCAGGTGCGGCCAGATTTGGTCGAGCGGCATGACGGGACCGCTGCACAGAAATATCGGCGAGGGGCCTTCGACCACCCACTTGAGCGGCTCGTCGGAGGTCCGCACGAGTTTGCACGAGCGGTAGTAGCGCTGCAAGAGATCGATGCGTGAGGCGCCGATGGCGATGATACGCTTGCCGTCGTACCCGCGCGTGCCCCAAAGCCAATAGGTGTTCTGGCTGCCGATCGCGCGCGGCAAGCCGTACGCGCCGCCGAAGAAGTCGATCGCGCCCGCATCGGCGTAGGTGTCGGCATAGATGGCGACCGCTTCGCGGTTGGGTAGAGCATCGTAGACCGACGCGACGTCGCGCGCAAGACGATCCCACCCAAACTCTTCGGCGTAGACGGGTTGAATGAGGTGCGCACCGGTGCCGCGGCCGGTGAGCCCGAGCCCTTGCGAATACGCGATGAAGCTCTCGACCGGCAAAACGGGAATCGAGAGCGGCAAGGTCACGAGCGCGCAAAGCACGAGCGCGCCGAAGAGCGGAACGCGAATCCATGATGCGGCGCGCTCGAGCGCGACGGCGCCGATCACCAGCAGCACTGCGTAGACGCCGATGACGTAGTACCCTTTGGCTTCGAGCGCCGCGGCTGCGATGAAGAGCACCGCATACGCGACCGGAATGAAGCGCAGATCGCGCAAGCGCTGCAGCGTAAAGGGTGCAATGAGCCCGGCGATCCAAACCGGCGCCGCGAGCGGATTCGTATAGAGAAATTGCTCGCCGGCAAAGGCCCAGGCGTTGCCGAGCAGATTCTGCGATTCGAGCATCCAGCCGTTGTTGAACGCGTGCCGATGCGCGGCATCGCCGCGCAGAACCTCGAGGAACGGCCAGCCGTGCGCGGCCTGCCACCACAGATTCGGCAGCATCGCCAGCGCGACGATTGCGGCGCAGATCGCGAGCCAGGGACTCGCGAGCACGCGGCGTTCGCGTGTCGCGAGCAAACCGATGAGCAGCGCAGCGAGCAGCAGCGCCATCGAGTACTTCCCGTACAGTCCGAACGTCGCGGCCGCCGCGAGCGCAAGCCATGTCGTGCCGGTCCCTCGACTATGCTGCGCTGCGCTCGGGTTGACAAGCGCCATGCAGCACCATACGACGAGCGTCCACGAGAGCGGCTCGAACGAGGTCGTCGTGAGCACGTTGCCGAGCAAGAGATATGCCGGCGTGAGCGCGACCGCAGCGCCCGCGAGCCACTGTGCGAAGGCGCCGCCGCCCAGTTCGCGCGCGATGCGTACGGCGACGAACGCGGTGAGCGCGGCAGCCAGGCACGGCAGCAGACGCAAGGCGAGCAGCGCATCGTGCGCCGGCTGCGCGAGCCACGCGATGAGCGCAACCAGCGGCGGCTGATCGACGTATCCCCATCCGAAGTGGCGGCCGCAGGCGATGAAATAGAGCTCGTCGCGAAAGTACCCGTAGCGCCACGCCGTTCCCCAGTGCGCGAAAAAGGCGGCGAGCGCGATCGCGATCCCGATCATCGGGGCAGGATTTACGCGGATGCTGGGCCGACCCTTGTATGCATCGTGCGAGCGCCAAATCTCCTTACGATGCTCGTCCTCGCGGCAGCGGCATTCGGGTTCGCGACGCTGTGGGACCGCAATGTCGGCATCATCGGATTCGCGGCGTGCGTCGCCGCGATCCTCGGACGCGTGCTTTGGGATCGATTCAACACCGCCTCTGCGTCGAAGCGCTGGCTGTATGCAGCGTCGGCCGCTCCGATCGTTCTCGTGCCGCCTTTCACCGATCGCTGGCGCGTGGAACAAGGCGGACCCGATCCGCGGCACAACCGCTACCAGCGAATGGGCGAGGAATACTTCGCCTACGATTTCGTGCGCGAAAACGGCCCGTCGTTCGACGAGCCCATTCTCGCGCCGTGCGACGGCATGATCGTGCATGTCGAGAGCCGTCAAGCCGATGCGGCACCGCAGGCGCACAGCCGCAATCGCAAGCGCCCCTTCGGCAACTACGTTTCCATCGAAACATCGCGCGGCTACGTCATCCTCTCGCATCTTCGCCAAGGGTCGGTAACGGTACGCGTCGGCGGCACGGTACGCGCGGGCGACGAGATCGGCCGTTGCGGGAATTCGGGCACGAGTCCGCACGCGCTTCTGCACGTGCACGCGCAGAGTCAACCGAGCCGGTCGATCGAGGGTGCGCGGGCCGTGCCCATCGCCTTCCGCGATCGCGGTGCGCGCGAGCCGCTCTTACTCGAATTCGGGGACGGCTTGGGGTAAGCGCGAACGCCCGAGCGTAAACGCGAAGAGCATACCACCCAGGCAGATAGCGGCGCCAACGAGTTCGTACGACGCGAACGCGCTGTGCAGGATCGGAACGCAGAGAATGCCGGTGATGACGGGCATGAGAAACTGAACGATCGATCCCTTTCCAGCGCCGACCTCACGCAGTCCCCACACCCAGACCGGATAGGTCAGCAAAATCGGAAAGAGCGTAGCATAGGCGTAACGCCACCAAAAATCCCAGCCGTAGGCGGCGAAATTGACGTGCAGCAGCGGCGGTAGTCCGCCCGGCACGAGCATGATCGTGCCGATCGTCATGGTGATCGCGAGCAGCTCGAGCGTCGAGTAACGCTCGAGCAAGCGCGCCCCGGCGACGTTGTAGCCTGCAAAGACGATCGCGGAGCAGAGCACCAGCGTGTCACCCACGCGAATCGAAGCATTGCCCGAGAAAAAACCTTCGAAAATCGCGACGCCGAGCAGCGCGATCGCCGCGCCGAGAAAACGCAGCTTGCGTACGTGCTCGTGCCCGGCGATTGCCACCAGCGCGAGCGTAAAGATCGGGGAGGTCGCGCCGAGAAGAGATGTTGCATAGGGCGACGTGTAGGAAAGGCCCATCACCCATAAATACTGATAGATCCCGAAGCCGCACGCGCCCACGAGCAACAGCGAAGGAATATCGCGCCGCTCGATATGCAGGCGGCTGCGGCTCGCCCAAACCAAGAGAAACGAGAGCGGCGTCATTACGAGGAAGCGCAAGAAGGTGAAGGCGAGCGGGTTCATCTGCTCGATGGCCTGCTTGGCGACGATCATATTGAGCGCCCATGCGGTGACGACGTAGAGCAGTGCTACGTAGACGAACGGGCGAAAGCGCGGGTTCATGTCATTCCTTCAAAACGGTCCGGTGCAGCTGTGTTGCGAGCAGCGTGGGGAAGGTCCTCGTCACGTGCTCTTCGCGCACGGCTGGATCTCGTCGCGGCGCATGTGGTACGAGGTCGCGGCCCGTCTTGACCCGTCACGCGTCACGATGCATCTGCTGGACTTTCGGGGATGCGGCCTCTCGGATCGCCCGCGCGAGGGCCACGGCTTCGATGATTACGCCGGCGATCTGCGCGCGGCGCTTGCCGCTATCGACGCGCCCGTCACACTGGCCGGACATTCGATGGGAGGAAAGCTCGCACAGTTCATCGCTGCCGAACGTCCGTCGAACCTGGAGCGGCTCATCCTGGTTGCACCGGGAAGCGCCGCGGCGGCCCGGCCCGCTGCAGCGCACCGCGCCCGAACGCTCGAGACGTACGGCTCGCGCGAGCGCATCGAACGCTTTACGCGCGCGGTGATGCAGCGCGAAGTGGCCGCGGATGTCATGGAGCGCGTCGTCGATGACGCGCTCGTCGCATCCTACGAGCATTGGATCGGGTGGTACGATCGCGGGCGCACGTTCGATTTCAGCGATCGGCTCGCCCGCATCGCCGTGCCGGTGCTCGCGATTGCGGCCAGCAACGATCCGCTCGCACCGGCCTCACGTATCAAACGCGAAGTGACGAACGCGATCGACGGCGCGCTTTTCGTAGAGCTGCACAACGCCGGACACAACCTGCCGGTCGAGACACCCGACGACATTGCCGAAGCGATCCGGCGCTTCGTTTAGCGGTCCCAGGCCGGCGCGGCGGAGGCGGGACTCTCCACGAGCGGCTGCCAGACGTTTCCCGCCGTGGCGCTCGCGCCGCCGCGCAGATCGTATTCGACCGTGATCAGCGTGTTTGCGCTGCCGGCATCGTCGCCGGGAGCGTTCTCGCCGAGCGTGCCGTCGGCGCCGCCGACGATCGCGGCGTACGGCGCAGTCGCGAAGGTGCGAAATGCAACCACGCCGCTGCGCGATGCGAGCGGCGCGCCGTTTGCTGCCATGACCGTCGTCGAGATCACGTACGCCGCGCGGCCTTCATCGACGGCGCTGTTACTTTGCAACTCGACGACGCACGGCGTGCCGGGACACGTGCCCGGCGTCGCGGCGGCAGCCGGCAGCGCGAAGGTGGTCTGCACCGCGATCTCGCAGCCGGCGGCATCCGCGTACGCGCAGGTTGCCGTCGGTGTGGGTGTCTCTCCCCGGGCGAGCGCAGATTGCGCGGCGCGCGTCCCGCTTACGAACGCGAGGCGCGCGGCATCGAGCGCGCGCTGGTGTAAAGCGACGCGCGCGAGCGACGCGGCGCCGTGAACCAGCGTCTCGCCGAGCACGGCGAGCATCGCAAGCACGAACATAGTGCGCAGCAGCACTACTGCGGCGCGGCGCCGCTCGCCGCGGCGGGAATGCGTGCGCCGGGCAGCGGCGCCGGCGCGGCGATGCTCTGACTGAGGGTCGCGCTCTTGCCGGCATCATCCGCGTCGATAGCGGTGAGCACGATGGTCACCGATCCGTCGGCGGTGGCGTTGCTCGTGACGGTGTAGGTGACGGGCAGCGGTGAGCCGCTCGGCAGCGGAACGGTCGTCGCCAGGCTTGCCGGCGGCAGGCTCGCGCCCTGGTATTTCATGACGTCGACGGCAATCCGCATCTCGCGCGTTACGCTCTGCTCGAGCGCGCTCTGAATCATATCGGGACCGAAACGGTGAAAGGCCGCGATCGCCGCGGCGCCGAGCGCGCCGGTTACGATCGCGACGATCGCGACCGCTACGACGACTTCGATCAGACTCTCGCCGCGTTCTCCGGAGCGCACGTCACGATGAGTGCCCGAGTGCGGAAAGCTTGAGACGCGGCTGCGGCAACCGCAGCAGCGGCCGCTCGAACCAGTACGTGACGGCGGCGGCCTGCGCGATGGTTATCACGAATGCGAGGATCGTGTAGTGGAGCATCCAGACCGGCTCGGCGTGCGGGGTAGCGCCGTGCGGCGGAAGATCGTACGTGACCATCAGGCGCGCGACCATCTGGTGATAGAGATAGAGATTATAGGAAATGAACGCGAGAAAGCGCAGCGGAGCGTTCGCGAGCAGCGTCTGCCAAAGCGGCGGCGATGCGAGCATCCCCACGGCGATCGCGGCAAAGGCAAGGCCGAAGAGCGGGCGCGCGTAGATCTGCAGCGAGACCTCCCATTCGTCGGCGTAGCGATGGTCGAACATCCAGATCATCAGTCCGGCGAAGAGCACTGCGCCGGCGCTTGCGAGCAGCGGCATCGTCAAGCGCACGCCCGGCGCACGCAGCCGGTGACCGAACCGCGCAAAGATCCACGCCGAGAACATTCCGGCGGCAAAGATATCGAGATAGCCGGGAAGATTTTCAACCATGAGCGGCATCTCATAATGGAAGCAGCACTGCGCCGCGTGCACGCGCCAGAGCATCGCAATGAGGATCATGCCCGCCGTTGTGAGGATGGGGCGGCGAGCGAAGCACCACCACACGAGCGGGAAGACGAGATAGAACTCGACTTCGACGGCGAGCGTCCATAGCACGCCGTTGATCGAGCCGTAGGTCGCGTACCACCATGTGTGAATGAAGAGCAGGTGGGTGAGAACCTCTTTCCAGACCGGCGCGCCGGCGTGGTTGACGGCGGCGTAGCCGATCGCATACGCGATGATGATCGAGAGCACGTACGACGGCATGATCTTGATGAAGCGGCGCCACGCAAAATGACCCCACGTCGGTTGCGGTTCGCCGGCGAGCCGCGCGCGCACGAACGGAAACGTGATGACGAAACCGCTCAAAAAGAAGAAGAGCGGGACGCCGATAAAGCCGGTCTCCGGGATCCACTGCAGCCATGACGCGGGCGCGGGCTGCCACGAAATCTCCCAGAGGTGGTACCACAGCACCAATAAGACGGCGATACCGCGCATCCCGTCGAGAACGCCGAACCTATCCTTCACGTGTCATCCCGAGCGTAGCGAAGCACTCCCCTGTCATCCCGAGCGTAGCGAAGCGTAGTCGAGGGACGACAAAATGATTGTTCTAAGTGGTTGACACAAAAGCGGCATTTGTATTAGTGTAGCAGTACAATGCATTCGAGTGCGACGGCATTCATCGTGACGGCAGCGCCCGTGGGCATCCTGGTGGCGTTCGTGTTGATTAGCGTGCGGCGTTGGCTGCAGAAAGCCCGGTGATCGCGGCATGCTCACCGTATTTGAACCCGGACTAGCGATTTTCTTGGCTGCGGCGGGCGTCGCATTCTTTTTCTTTAACCGCCGCTCGCCATTGGTCGCCGAGAGAGCTGTGCTCGAACGCATGGTGATGCCGTGCGACGACGCGGTTCGCGCACGCATCGCCGCTGCCACCGCGCGGCGTTGGCAAAGCGAAAGGCGGAATAACGGGATCGGCGTTGCCGTTACCCTGCTCATGCTCGCGTTGTGCGCCGGTGCGTTTTTCCGGCTCGTATCGATGCCGCTGCTCTTTGCAGGATACTTTGCATTGCTCGTCATTTCACAGGCTGCGCAGCTGCTGCGGGTGCGCGCGCGCAGTGGAAAGCGCATCGCGCGGTTAGCACCGCGCACGATTGCGGACATTGTTCCGCGTTGGGCGCTCGTGCTGCCGGCTATCGGCTGGGGTGCGAGCCTGTACATCGGCGACCGGTCAGGCATGTGGGTCCCCATCCTGATCTCGGTTGGGACGTCTATTGCTGCTGTCGCGCTCGCCTTCGCGGCCATATCGTGGCCCGCGATCGTCGGCGACGATGATATCGAGGCCGATGAAGCCGTCGACCGGTACGTGCGTTCAGCGCCGCGTCGCGGCAAACGCAAAGCGCTATTCGTACGCTCGTCGCTCTGGGGTTGAAGGAAGCATGAACGACGAGCCGCTGATCGCGGTCGATCCGCAAATCGAGACGCCGCCGTACCAACAAATCTTCGAGCAGATTCGCGCCGCGATCGAACGCGGCGCGCTCGCACCCGATGCGCCGCTGCCGACGGTGCGACAACTTGCCGGTGATCTCGGTGTTGCGCCCAACACGGTCGCGCGTGCGTACGCGGATCTTCAGGACGCGGGCTGGCTCGTGAGTGAAGGGCGGCGCGGCACGCGCGTCGCGAGCAAGACGCCGGCAGGCGACCGGCGCGCGCGTACGCATGCACTAAGCCACGCGGTCGGACGATTTGTCGACACGTTGCGCTACCGCGGCTATACGCGGTCCGAGATCGCGGCCGAGCTCTCGCGCGTCCTCGGATCGTAGCCGGGCTTGACAGGCCCCGGTGGGATGTGGTTGCATAGCCGCAACGTGACTCGGAACAACTTTAGCTACGCGTACTGGTTTTACTACTTTGGCCTTCAGGGCCCAAGGGGATTCGCGCACGCATGAGGCTGGCCGGCACGACGCCGTAGAGCACGAATAAAATGCACGAACGAGTCCCCGCCGAAGAGTGGGGACTCGTTCTTTTATAACCAGGGGTACCAGGTCATGACAGCGGTCTATCAGGGGGTCGACGGAGCCTACTCGCAACTCGTGCTCGGGCACTTCTTGCGCGAGCACGGGATCGAGATGTCGACGGTCGGTCTGCCGAGCTTTCGCGAGATGGCGACGGCGGTCGCGGGATCGCGCGCGCAGCTCGGGGTGATTCCGATCGAAAACGCCATCGTCGGCACCGTCCGCGAGGGGTACGATTTGCTCGCCGAGTTCGACTTGGTTCCCGTCGCGGAGATACAGTGGCGCACCGATCACCGATTGCTCGGTGTGCGCGGCGCGGAGCTGCGAGACGTGCGCGAGGTGTTGGCGCACCCGCTCGTCTTGGCGGAGTGCGGTACCTTTCTCGCCGGGCTCGATCACGCCCGCGCGATCCCGTGCGAAGATACCGGCGTCGCAGCGCGCGAAGTTGCGCGCAGCGGCAACCCGGCGGTTGCGGCGCTCGCCTCACCGGCCGCCGCGTCGATCTACGATCTCGTCGAACTCGCTGCGCACTGCAGCGACGATCCACGCACGTACTCGCGCTTTCTGATCGTGCGTCCGCGTCACGCGGACGTTTCGAATCCCGCGCTTCTGTTGGCCAAGAGCAAAAGCCGCAAGACCTCGCTGATATTCTCGGTCGAAGAACGAACCGGGTCGCTCGCCGGTGCGCTGACGATTCTCGCGCAACACGAGATCAACGGGGACAAACTCGAATCGAAGCCCTACCTCGGCCACGGAACCGAACGCGTTTTTTACGTCGACTTCGATGGCGACGTGGACGACACCAACGTAGCGGCGGCACTGAGCCGGCTCAAGCTCGCGTGCAAAACGCTGACCGTACTGGGCAGCTATGACGCGCACATCGGCGAGCCGATCGGACGCAACGACGATCCGCCCAAGGCACTCGTGGAACTCGTGCGCGAGATCGCGCCGCAACCCGCGCCGATCGCGGATTCGCCCTTCCCGCGCGTCGCGCGCGCAGCCAATCCGCCCGGCACCACCCTGACCATCGGCGGCGTGCGTGTCGGCGACGGCGAGTTCACGATCGTCGCAGGTCCGTGTTCGGTCGAATCACGCGAGCAAATCATCGAGACGGCACGTTCGGTCGCTTCGCACGGTGCAGTGATGCTGCGCGGCGGTGCGTTCAAGCCGCGTACCAGTCCGTACGCATTTCAGGGACTTGGTTGGGAAGGCGTCGCGCTGCTCGCGGAAGCGGGCCGCGCGAGCGGTCTGCCGACGGTGAGCGAAGTGATGACGATCGACCAAGTGGATCGCATGGCGCAACAGATCGACGTCCTGCAGATCGGCGCACGCAACATGCAGAACTTCGATCTGCTCAAGGCGGTCGGGCGTTGCGGACGCCCGGTGCTGCTCAAACGAGGACTCGCGGCGACGATCGACGAGCTGCTCGCGGCTGCCGAGTACATCCTCTCCGAAGGCAATCCCAACGTGATTCTGTGCGAGCGCGGCATTCGCACCTACGAGAACTCCACGCGCAACACGCTCGATCTCTCGGCGGTGCCCGTGCTGCGCGAGCGCTCGCATTTGCCGGTCTGGGTCGACCCCAGCCACGGCGTCGGCGTGCGACGCTGGGTGCGTCCGCTCTGCCGCGCGGCGAAAGCCGTCGGCGCACACGGCCTGCTCATCGAAGTGCATCCCAATCCGCCCGAGGCCAAGAGCGACAAGGATCAAGCGCTGACCTTCGACGATTTCGCGACGATCGTCGACGATCTCGATCGGATCGAGACCTGGTCGCATCCGCAAGTTCATGCCTAAGGTACGCGGCATTCGCGGCGCGATCACCGTCGAGCGCGATGACGCTGCGTCGATCGTCGAGGCGACGAAGCGTCTTTTGAGTGCGATGATCGAGCGCAACGAGGTCGAGCTCGACGACATCGCCTCGGTGCTTTTCAGCTTGACGCGCGACCTGCACGCGGTTTTTCCGGCGCTTGGCGCGCGCGAGATGGGTTGGACGCACGTTCCGATGCTGCATTTTTGCGAGATCGACGTCCCCGGCTCGCTCCCGCGCGTGATCCGCGTGCTCATGCACGTAAACACCACCCTCGCCATCGACGCGATCGAGCACGTCTATCTCGACGGTGCGGTCGTGCTGCGTCCCGATCTCGCCCGCTCGACCTGAGCGATGCCACGCTTGGGAATCATCGGCACCGGACTGATCGGCGCATCGATCGGATTGGCTGCGCGTGCGAGCGGATGGGACGTCGCCGGTTACGATCGGGACCCGGCAGCGGTGAGCGGGGCGCTGGTCGCCGGCGCGATCGACGCGGTTGCGGAGCGCGACGAGATCTACGCGACCTGCAACGTCGTCGCGATCGCCGCGCACGTCAGCGGTACGCTCGATGAGATCGTTGCGCTCGGCCGCAGGGATCTGCGCGGCGACCAGCTCGTCATCGACGTTGCGTCGGTCAAGGCGCCGATCGCAAAAGCTGCCGCGAGTATCGCGGCTTTCGTGCCGACGCATCCGATGGCGGGCAGCGAACGCCGCGGACCGGGCGCGGCGCGCAGCGATCTCTTCCGCGATCGGGTGTGGTGCTACGTTCCGGCCGGAGAGCAGCGTACGGCGCAGGCGCGCGCTTTCATCGCGGAGCTCGGTGCGCGGCCGGTTGCTGTCGACGCGGCCGAGCACGATCGTATCGTCGCCTTGACCTCGCATCTCCCGCAACTGCTCGCCTTCGCGTTCACCCGGCGTGTGGGCGAGCGCTCGACATCCGACCCGGAGATCGTCGATGCGTTATGCGGTCCGGTCGCGCGCGAACTCTTGCGCTTGGGCCGCAGCTCTCCGCAGATGTGGGATGAAATCTTTCGCGCGAATGCGGACGCAATCCGGGCCGAGTTCGCGCGACTTCTCGAGGCCATCGATGATCGTCGGCTTTCAGGGTGAGCCGGGGGCCTTCAGCGAGGAGGCCGCCGGTGCGCTCTTCGGCGCGGTGCAAACACGCGGCTATCCCACCTTCGATGCGCTGGTAGAAGCGGTCGACCGGGGCGATATCTCGCTCGGCCTCTTGCCCTGCGAAAACAGCATCCACGGTGCGGTCGCGCGTTCCTACGACTTGCTCTACGGGCACCCGCGCGTGCGCATCGTCGATGAAACCGTTCACCGTATCGAGCAAGCGCTGATCGGCGTACCCGGCGCGCGTCTGGAAGATATTCGCCGGGTCGAGTCGCATCCGGTTGCCCTCGAGCAGTGCCGCCGGTTTCTCGCCGGGATGAGCGGAGTCGAGATTGCGCCCGTCGCGGACACGGCCGGCGCGGTGCGCGCGATCGTGGAACGCGGCGATCCGGGCTGCGCGGCGATCGGGCCGGCCGCCTGCGCCCGGCGCTACGGCGGGACGGTCGTCGCGGACGCAATCCAGGATGAGGCGGAGAACTTCACGCGTTTCTTTGCCATCGCGCGCGACGGCGCGCCGCGGCGGCGGCTCGGACGCGCGGTCCTGGCCTTCGTCCTCGCGCACGAGCCCGGCAGTCTATACCGCGCCCTCGGTTTCTTTGCCGAGCGAAACCTGAACCTGCGCTCTTTGGTCGCCCGGCCGTTGCCGGGCAGGCCCTTCGAGTACGTGTTCTATGCCGAGCTCGAGTGCCCCGAGCCAGCGGACGCGGAGCGCATCGCCCAGGCCATCGGCGCGGCCGCCCGGCTTCTGGGCTGGTACTAGCGTTTTGCGCACGAAAGCCGGTTTGACGCCGCCGAACGGCCCTGCTATACTGCCTTAGTTCAGGCCCACCGGCAGGTGAGGCCCGCTTTGTGTGTGTTGCTAGGAGACGCTGTTGCCCACCATCAACCAGCTCGTCCGTAAGGGCCGGGCGAAGACGGAAAAGAAGGTCAAAACCCGCGCGTTCCGCGTGATCCTCACCGGACCCAAACCGGGGCACCCCGATCTTCCCACGCGTCAGTTCGAAGTCGAGGGCAACCCGCAGCGCCGCGGCGTCTGCACGCAAGTGAAGACCGTGACCCCCAAGAAGCCGAACTCGGCGCTGCGCAAAGTCGCTCGCGTGCGCCTGACCAACGGCGAAGAGGTGACGGCCTACATCCCCGGCATCGGGCACAACCTGCAGGAGCACTCGGTGGTTCTGGTACGCGGCGGCCGCGTCAAGGATCTCCCGGGCGTCCGTTATCACATCGTGCGCGGCACGCTCGATACCGCCGGCACCGCCAACCGTAAGCAAGGCCGCTCGAAATACGGCGCCAAGCGCGACAAGAAGAAGTAAGGACGATCGATGCCACGTAAAGGACCCGCGCCCAAGCGCCAGATTCTGCCCGACCCGAAGTACAATTCGAAGATTCTCGCGCGCTTCATCAACAAGGTGATGCTCGACGGGAAGAAGTCGACGGCCGAACAGGTCACGTACGGCGCGCTGGATATCATCGCCGAGAAGACGGGCCGCGATCCGTACGAAATCTTCCAGCAGGCGCTGTCGAATGCGATGCCGCTGGTCGAAGTGCGTCCGCGCCGCGTCGGCGGTGCGACGTACCAGGTGCCGATGGAGGTTCGTCCCGACCGGCGTCAGGCGATGGCGATGCGCTGGCTGATCGGTTACGCGCGTGCGCGCGGCGGGCGGTCGTTCGAGGAGAAGCTGGCGGGCGAACTGCTCGACGCCTCCAACAACACCGGCGCGACGATCAAGAAGCGCGAGGACACGCATAAGATGGCCGAGGCCAATAAAGCCTTTGCCCACTATCGTTGGTAGGATCGATCAAGGACATGACAGCCGTGGCATCACGGGAATTCACCCTCGAGAAGACGCGCAATATCGGTATTGCCGCGCACATCGACGCAGGCAAAACGACCTGCACCGAGCGCATCCTGTTCTACACCGGGCGGGTGCACAAGATCGGTGAAGTGCACGACGGCGCCGCGACGATGGACTGGATGGTCCAGGAGCAAGAGCGCGGCATCACGATCACGTCGGCCGCCACCGCCTGCACCTGGCGCGAGAACCGGATCAACATTATTGATACGCCTGGCCACGTGGACTTCACGGTCGAGGTCGAGCGCTCGCTGCGCGTCCTCGACGGCCTGGTCGCGCTCTTCGACTCGGTTGCGGCGGTGCAGCCTCAGTCCGAGACGGTCTGGCGTCAGGCCAACAAATACAAAGTCCCGCGCATCATCTTCGTCAACAAGATGGACCGCATGGGCGCCGACTTCTTTAACGTCGTCGCCAAGATTCGCGAGCGCCTCGGCGCGCGCGCCGTCCCGGTTCAGGTCCCCATCGGCGCGGAAGACCAGTTTCTAGGCGTCGTCGATCTCTTCACGATGCACAAGATCGTCTACACCGACGACCTCGGTTCGACGATGGCGGATCAACCGCTGGGCGATGCCGACGGCGAGCTCAAGGCGACCGCCGAGAAGTGGCGCCAAGAACTCGTGGAAGCGATTGCCGAGCAAGACGACGAGCTGCTCGAAATGTTCTTCGAGGGCAAAGAACTGCCGGTCGACCGCATGAAGGCCGCGCTGCGCAAGGCGACGATCGTGGGTTCGGTGCTGCCGATGCTCTGCGGTTCCGCGTTCAAGAACAAAGGCGTGCAGCCGTTGCTCGACGCGGTCGTCGACTATCTGCCCTCGCCCCTCGACGCGAAGCCGATCCTCGGCGAGGATCCGAAATCCGATAAGGAGATTTCGCGCAAGCCGGACGACAAGGAGCCCTTCGCGGCGCTCGCGTTCAAGATCGCGACCGACCCGTACGGGAACCTGACGTATTTCCGCGTCTATTCCGGCACGCTCGAAAAGGGCTCGTACGTCTACAATTCGCGCTCGGGCAAGAAAGAGCGCATCGGCCGCATTCTGCGGATGCACGCGAATCATCGCGAGGACATCGATGCGATCGGCGCGGGCGACATCGCGGCCGCGGTCGGGCTTACCGACACGCGCACCGGCGACACGCTCTGCGACGAGAAGCATCCGATCGTGCTCGAGTCGATCACGTTTCCGGAGCCGGTGATCTCGCAAGCGATCGAACCGAAATCCAAGGCGGACCAGGATCAACTCGGCAAGGGGCTGCAGCGCCTCGCGCAAGAGGATCCCACCTTCCGCATGTGGACCGACGAAGAGACGCAGCAGACGATCATCGCCGGCATGGGCGAATTGCACCTCGAGATCATTCTCGACCGCCTGCGCCGCGAGTTCAAAGTCGAAGCCAACGTCGGCAAACCGCAGGTCGCGTACAAAGAAGCGATCACCAAAACCGTTGAGAAGCAGGGCAAATTCGTCCGGCAATCCGGCGGTAAGGGTCAATACGGTGACGTGTGGCTGCGGGTCGAACCGCTCGAGCCGGGTTCGGGCTTCCAGTTCGAGTGGAAGATCGTCGGCGGCGCGGTTCCCAAAGAATACGCGAAGGCCGTGCAGCAAGGGATCGAAGAGTCCTCGCAGAGCGGTGTGCTCGCGGGATTTCCCGTGCTCGACTTCAAGGCCACCGCGTTCGATGGTTCGTACCACGACGTCGACTCCTCGGAAATGGCCTTCAAGATCGCCGCGTCGCAGGGCTGGAAGCTCGCCAACGCGGCGGCCGGGCCGATCCTGCTCGAGCCCATCATGAAAGTCGAAGTGACCACGCCCAAGGATTACATGGGCGCGATCACCGGAGATCTCAACCGCCGGCGTGGCATGATCCAGGCGACGGAAGAGGCTCCGGGCGGGGCGCAGATCATCACCGCCAACGTGCCGCTCTCGGAGATGTTCGGGTACGCGACCGACATGCGTTCAGCAACGCAAGGCCGCGCGACGTACACGATGGAGTTCTCGCACTACGAGAAAGCCCCGAAATCGGTAGAAGAAGAGATCATCGCAAAGTCTGGTAAGAAAAAGGACCAGTAAACAACTCATCGACGGAATAAGATAGGAAGAACGAAACAATCATGGCTAAAGCGAAATTCGAGCGCACCAAGCCGCACGTGAACATCGGTACCACCGGTCACGTCGACCACGGTAAGACCACGTTGACGGCGGCGATCACGCACTGCCTCTCGACGGAAGGTCTAGCGCAAGCTCGCAACGTCGATGAGATCGATAACGCGCCCGAGGAAAAAGAGCGCGGTATCACGATCGCGATCTCGCACCAAGAGTACGAGACCAAGAAGCGTCACTACGCGCACGTTGACTGCCCCGGACACGCCGACTACATCAAGAACATGATCACCGGCGCGGCGCAGATGGACGGAGCGATCCTCGTCGTCGCTGCGACCGACGGTCCGATGCCGCAAACGCGCGAGCACATTCTGCTCATGCGCCAAGTCGGTGTTCCCAAGATCGTGGTCTTCTTGAACAAAGTCGACCTCGTCGACGACGAAGAGCTGCTCGAGCTCGTCGAGATGGAGATCCGCGAACTGCTCAACCAGTACGAGTTCCCCGGCGACGACACGCCGATCATCCGCGGTTCGGCGCTCAAGGCGCTCAACTCGAGCGGCCGCAAGGGCGACGCCGATGCGGATCCGATCTTCAAGCTCATGGACACGGTCGACGAGTACATTCCCGACCCGGTCCGCGAAGTCGACAAGCCGTTCCTCATGCCGATCGAAGACGTGTTCACGATCACCGGCCGCGGCACGGTCGGTACGGGTCGCGTCGAGCGCGGTCAGGTGAAGGTTGGCGAAGAAATCGAGATCGTCGGTTTGCAGGAAGAGACCCGCAAGTCGGTCGTGACCGGTATCGAAATGTTCCGTAAGCTGCTCGACGTGGGCATCGCCGGCGACAACATCGGCGTGCTGCTGCGCGGTATCGACCGCAACGACATCGAGCGCGGTCAGGTGCTCTCGAAGCCCGGCTCGATCAAGCCGCACAAGAAGTTCCAAGCCGAAGTCTACGTCCTCTCGAAGGAAGAGGGCGGCCGTCACACGCCGTTCTTTGCAAACTATCGTCCGCAATTCTACTTCCGCACGACCGACGTGACCGGCACCATCAAGCTGCCCGAAGGCGTGGAGATGGTCATGCCCGGCGACAACATCAAGATGGACGTCGAGCTGATCACCCCGGTCGCGTGCGAACCCGGCCTCCGCTTCGCGATCCGCGAGGGTGGGCGGACTGTCGGCGCCGGCGTCGTCACGGCCGTTTCGGAGTAGTCTCGGCAGTACGCGTTCCCTGCGGGGGACGTCCGGATTCTCGCCTCGTGCGAGAATCCTACTCGGCTGAAATCGGCCTCTCGCCATCCTGGCGCCGGCCGATTCTCAGACGCCCCCGTGCGGGAACGCGTACCGCCTCGACAAGTGTCCAGACTCCGTGTATAGTTACCCCTGGCCCCCAGTTCTTTGAAAACCTGAGTTTAGGATAGCAATGAGTAAGCAGAAGATTCGCATTCGTCTGAAAGCGTTCGATCACAAAGTTCTCGACCAGTCGGCCGAGCGTATCGTCGACACCGCCAAACGCACCGGTGCGTTCGTGAGCGGCCCGGTACCGCTGCCGACCGAGATCAACCGTTTTTGCGTGCAGCGCTCGACGAACAACGACAAGAAGTCGCGCGAGCACTTCGAGATGCGCACCCACAAGCGCCTCATCGACATCCTCCAGGCGTCGCCCAAGACGATGGATGCGTTGATGCACCTGGATCTGCCCGCGGGCGTCGACATCGAACTCAAGGCGTAATTTGTCATCCCGAGCGTAGTAAGCTTGTCATCCCGAGCGTAGGCGCGATGCGCCGTAGTCGAGGGACGACGATATCGAAGGCTCGAAGCAATTGCTTCGGGCTTTTTTATTTCGGCAGATCGGCGAAGACGTCGCGGACGTCGAACGACAGCCATGGAAGCGCGTCGCATGTGAAGCGGTCGTCTTGCGTGAATTCGCGTACGCTCCCGCGCGTGTGAGCGACGATCCTGCGCTCGAGCGGCAGCACGTCGAGTACGAGCACCGCGCCGTGGCGCAGATAGGCTGCAATCTTCCACTCGAGATTCCTGCGTTTGTCGTCCTCGGAACGGACCTCGACGGCGACGTCGGGCGCGAACTGCGGCATCTCGCGCTCGTCCTCGGTCAGCGGCGCCAGCCGCTCGTTGGAAATGAACGCGACGTCGGGAACGGGCGACGTGCGGTGCGCCTCAGCCGGCAGGTAGCAGCGCCACTCGGTGGCAACGTCGCCGCGGCCCCGCGCGAGCTCTTGGAGAATTGCCCAAAGCCTCCCCTGAACGATGCCGTGGCGGCGCTTCGGGCTCACTTTCGGCACTGCCCGGCCGGCGAGATATTCGATGTAGGGTTTCTCGGAGTCGTCGATTTCGTCGATGACGTGCATGGTTTACTGGCCCTCACGCATACTCTATCACGCAGAATCCGCAGCCATCTAGGAGGGCCGTATGGAACTCAAACCAACCTACCTCGGGACGATGATCTCGCTCGCGACGGTCGCCTTCGGATTGATCGCCGCCGGGGCATGGAACAAATTCATCGCCGATTTCATCGCGATTTTTCTGAAGCCCGGTTCCGGCGTGTGGGCCGAATTCATCTACGCCGTCATCATCACGATCGTCGCAATCCTCGTGGTCCAGAGTTTGGGTAAACTCGCCGATCGGGAAGCAAAGTAAGATGTCGCCCGATTCGACCACACGATTCGGCGTTCGCGCCGCCGACTACGCGCGCTATCGTCCGAGCTATCCGCGCGAGGCGATCGAAGCGGTGCTCGCCGGCTTCGAGTCGCCGCGCGTCGCCGACCTCGGTGCGGGAACCGGCATCTCGTCGGTCTTGCTCGCGGATGCCGGCGCCCGCGTGTATGCGGTGGAACCGAATGCCAACATGCGCGCGTCGATCGCGCAGCGCGAGGACATCATCGTGGTCGACGGCACCGCCGAGGCAACCACGCTGCCGCCGCACAGCTTCGACGTGATCGGTGCGTTTCAGGCGTATCACTGGTTCGATCCGGTTCGCGTGCTCGCCGAAGCCGCACGCATCGGCCGTGACCGCGCGCGCTTTGCCGCGGTGTGGAACGAACGCGACGAGAGCGATCCATTCGTTTTTGCATACAGCGAGATCATCCGGCGCTACATGACCGACGACACCGAGGCGCGGCGCAGAAACACCGCCGTCGACGACGACATGCGCGCGCACGGTTGGTCCGGCGTGCGCGTGCTCGAATTTCGGCACACCGTGCCGGTCGATTGGGACGCCTTGATCGGGCGGACGCGTTCGGCGTCATATCTGCCGCGCGAGGGTCCGGAATTCGACGCGATGGCGGCGGAATTGCACGCGCTCTACGAGCGCGCCGGCGAGTTTGGCGGCGCGCGCTTCGCGCTGGTGACGTCCGTTCATCTCGGCGAGCGACAATGAGCTAGCGTCCGGCGCCTCGAACCAGGCGCCATGCCAATCGAACTTCGAGAATCGCGCAGCCGGACGTTCCACGGCACGAAACGCCGGATTTTTCACTTGCTCGAAGAGATGGGGACCTCGGGCGACCAGATCTGGCCGTTCGCATCGCAACCGTTCATGCGCTCCCCCGGCCCGCTGACGCCCGAACGAACCGAGGAGTGGCACCTCGGTATCCACGCCATCCTCGCCGAGGTCGTGCCCGAAGAGCGCATCGTCTGGCGCATCCTCAACGAAGGTGTCGAAGGCACGCACGGGTACTACTTGAGCGCCGAGGGCAAGCAGACCGTACTCGAATATCGCATCGAGGGTACGCTGAGCGATACCGACGGACGTCTGCTCTGGCGCCGCCTGGAAGACGCATTCGAGCGCTCGACCGAAGCGCTCTTCGAAAAGATCGCACGAGTGTTGAAACGATGAGCACGACGAAACAGAAGCTCGCCCCGCCGGATGCGCTCGACTTCCTCGGTCTGGACGCGCTGCTCTCACCCGAAGAACGTCTGGTGCGCGACACGGTTCGCGCGTTCGTGCGCGAGCGCGTCCTGCCGCACGTCGCGCAGTGGTTCGAAGAGGGCATTTTGCCGCGCGAGATCGCGACCGAACTGGGCAAACTCGGTTTGCTCGGCATGCATCTCGAGGGCTACGAGTGCCCCGGCGCAAGCGCGGTCGCGTATGGCCTTGCATGTACCGAACTCGAAGCAGGGGATACGGGAGTTCGCAGCTTCGCGTCCGTGCAAGGCTCGCTCGCGATGTATGCGATTCACCATTGGGGCAGCGAAGAGCAGAAACGCGAGTGGCTTCCGGCGATGGCGCGCGGGCAAAAGATCGGCTGCTTCGGCTTGACGGAGCCCGATTTCGGCAGCAATCCCGCTGGGATGCGAACCTTTGCGCGGCGCGACGGTAGCGATTGGGTGCTCAATGGCGTAAAGATGTGGATCACGAACGGCGGGATCGCCGACGTTGCGATCGTCTGGGCGAACACCGATGAAGGCATCCGCGGCTTCATCGTGCCCACCGTGACACCCGGGTTCTCGGCGACGAATATCCATCGCAAGCTCTCGCTGCGCGCGAGCGTCACGAGCGAACTCGTGCTGCAGGACGTGCGGTTGCCGGCCGACGCACAGCTTCCGCTGGCTAAAGGGCTCGCCGGCCCGCTAGCATGTCTGAACGAAGCGCGCTTGGGCATCATCTGGGGCGCAATGGGCTCCGCGCGTTCGTGTTACGAGACCGCGCTCGAGTACGCCAAGACGCGCATTCAATTCGATCGCCCTATCGGCGGCTTCCAACTCACGCAAGAGAAACTCGCGAACATGTTGATCGAGCTGGGCAAGGGTTCGCTTCTAGCGCTGCACCTGGGACGCATGAAGGACGAAGGCCGGCTGCATCCATCGCACGTGAGTTTCGGCAAACTCAACAACGTGCGCGAGGCGCTCGCCATCGCGCGCGAAGCCCGCACGATTCTCGGCGGCAACGGCGTGACGCTCGAATATCCGGTCATCCGCCACATGAACAACCTCGAGTCGGTTCTCACCTACGAGGGAACGAGCGAGGTGCACATGCTGATCCTCGGTCAGCAAATCACGGGTCTGGGCGCCTTTACGTAAGCGCGCGCGCCCGATGGTCGAGCTCGGTGAAGTCCTCATCGGAGAGAACGAGCGAGGCTGCAGCGACGTTTTCTTCCAAATGATCTACCCGCGATGTTCCGGGGATGGGCAGCATCACCGGCGAGCGCTTGAGCGTCCATGCCAGAGCGACCTGTGAGGGCGTCGCTCCGAGGCGCTTCGCCATCGTGTCGAGTGCGGAACCCGGTTTCGCCAGATCGCCGGCGGCCAGCGGGAACCACGGAATGAACCCGATACCGTGCGTCTCACAATACTCGAGCACCGCTTCGCTCTTACGATCGACGAGGTTGTATTGGTTTTGCACGGTGACGACCGGAAAGTACTTCTGCGCCGCTTCGATCTCTGCCACGGTTACTTCCGAGAGCCCGACGTGGCGGATGTAGCCGTCCTCTCGCATTTTAGCGATCGCTTCAAACTGCGCTTCACGCGCGGTCTGCGGATCGATGCGATGCAGCTGCCAAAGATCGATGCGCTCGACGCCCAATCTGCGCAGACTCATCTGCACGCATTGGCGCAGGTAGCCGGGATTTCCGCACGGATACCATTGGCCGGGGCCCTGACGCGTGAGCCCGCCTTTCGTTGCGACGACGATGCCTTTGTAGGGCCGCAGCACCTCGGCGATGAGATTTTCGCTCACTTCGGGTCCATAGCTGTCGGCGGTATCGATAAAATCGATGCCCAGCTCGGGCAGGCGCCGCAGCGTCGCGCGTACGCCCGCGGGATCCTTTGGTTCACCCCAAACGCCTTCGCCGGCGATGCGCATCGCGCCGAAGCCCAAACGATTGACCGTGAGATCGCCGCCGATCGTAAACTGTTGCATTACTCCCCCCAGTCCGCTACGTTCCAAAAAGGTGTGTTCACGGCGCTGCGTTCGTTGCGCAGCCAGGCCGGAAACGTGTTGATCGAAACCGCCTGATACATCACCACAATGGGAAGATCGCGCGCGAGGTTGCGCTGGACCTCGCGATAGTAGGGAATACGCGCCGCGCGTTCGTACGGGCGCACCGCCTGATCCATGATGCGATCGAGCGCGGGATTGCAATAGCGCGCCTTGTTGAAGCCGCGCGGAGGAACGCGGTTGCACGCGAATTGGTCGCGCACGTCGGGGTCGAACCCGGCGATGAACGGAAAGAGCGCCAGGTCGTAGTGCCCGCCGTAGAGCGGGCCGTCCGGTGCGACGAGCGCGTCTACCGCAAGCCGGCGAATCGTGATTCGAACGCCGAGCGAGCGTTCTTGCGCCTGTATCTGCGTCGCCATTTGAAGCGCGCTCGGTTTGTCCGCGCGAGCGATGATGTCGAGCGCGAGCACGGCGCCGTGCCGGTGCCGCAGGCCGTCGGGACCCATCCGCCAGCCGGCGTTCGCGAGCAGCCGCGCCGCATCCGCCGGATCGTAACCGGGCATCGCGTAGGCCCGCGGATCGTAGGCCCACTCGAAGAGCCCGCGCCCGGGATCGCGCGCACGTCCTTTGCCCAGCAGCGTCTTGTCGACGATGGATTGCACGTCGAGCGCTTCGGTAAGCGCGCGGCGCACGCGCGGGTCGGCGAGCGCGCGCACCGAGGTATTGAAGATCAGCGCGCCCGTGCCGTCGATGGGGATCTCTTCGGTGCGTTTGCCCGGCAGCGCGGCGAGCAGCGCGTACTGCGAGTCGTCGGCGTTGACGTACGCGTCGGCTTCGCCGGTGCGCAGCATCGTATAGGCCGTGGTCGATGAAGGCACGGGAAGAATCGTGAGATGGCCGATTTTCGGTTTGCCGCCGAAATAGTAAGGATTCGCCGAGAGTTCGAGGCGCTCGCTGCGCAGCCAGCGGTCGACCTTGTACGGCCCGCTCCCGAGCGGCTGGCTGTCGAGCCCGGTCGTGTGCAGCCGCACGTGGCCTTGAAGCAGACGGGCCGGAAGAATCGGGATCGCGTTGCCCGGCCCGCACAGGTAGACCAAGATCGGCGCGTAGGGTTCGCGCAGATAGACTTTGACCGTGTGCTCGTCCGGCGTTGCGATCGCGGCGATGTCGTCGAAGGCAACCCGCGAAGGTGCGTCGGTTCCCGGGAAGGCAACGTGGCCGATGGTCTCGGCGACGTCGAACGCCGTCAGCGCGCTGCCGTCGGAGAAGCGGACGCCCGGGCGCAAATGGTAGGTGATCGTCCGCCCATCGGCGCTGATGCCTCCGTTCGCCCGGCTCGGAACCTCGGTTGCGGCGTCCGGCACGAGCTCGCCCCGATCGTCGAACTTCACTAAGTAGGAGTAGATCAGCGAGGCGAGCTCTTGGCCCCCGACGCCGCTCACGAAGACCGGATCCAGGCTCTGGAAATCCTGAGTCTGGACGATGATCAGGCGATCCCGGTCCCGCGTGCTCCCGGGCTGAGAACAGCTGGCGGCGAGAAGCGCCAAGAAACAGGAGAGAGCCGGGCGTACGAAGCGCCCGATGACGTGGAGCACAGCATCTCCGTCCGTGTCCATGGCGGTCAAACCCTCTTGACCGCTCCCCGCCCGCTTGATATAGTGCGGAGGTTGTGGTCCAGCCGGTCCGCGCTCTCTTCGCGCGTGCCGGAAAAGAATAAAACAGTACGCCTGGACCCGTGTACTGCAACGTAAGGACGAGGATCTCTGTGAAAAATATCCTTGGCCGCAAGGTTGGGATGACGAGCGTGTTCACCGACGACGGGCGCTATGTGCCGGTCACGGTGATCGAAGCCGGTCCCTGTACGGTCGTGGAACGCCGCACGAAAGAGTCGCATGGCTATGATGCCGTCGCGCTCGGCTTCGGTGCGGTCAAAAAGTCCCGCGTCACCCGTGCCCTTGCCGGACACTTCAAAAAGCAGGGCGTGGAGCCCACGCGTTTCGTTCGCGAATTCCGCACCGGCATCGACGGCGTGGAAGTCGGGCAGACGGTCACCGTCGCCGGTTTCGAGCCGGGCGATCGCGTCGACATCGTCGGCATCTCGAAAGGCCACGGCTTTTCGGGCGGTATCAAGCGCCATAACTTTTCGGGCGGCGGCGCCAGCCACGGCTCGATGATTCACCGTCAGCCGGCATCAAACGGCGACACCAACGCGGGACGCACCGTGAAGGGCAGCCGGCGTCCGGGTCACTTCGGCGTCGATCGCACCACCATGCAGAACCTCGAAGTGATTCGCGCCGACGCGGAGCGCAATCTGCTGCTCGTGCGCGGTCCGGTTCCGGGTCCGAAGAACGCACTCGTCGTGCTGCGCGCAAGCGTCAAGCAGAAAGCGGGGGCGTAGCCGTGCCTAACGTCATCGATTCGACCGGCAAAGTCGTGCGCGACGTGCAGACGCCCGCGGCTTTCGCAGCAGATTTCGAGAAGAAGAGCCACGCGATTTTCCGCGCGGTCTATCGCGAGCTTGCAAGCCCGCGCGCCGGCACCGCTTCGACCAAGAAGCGCGATGAAATCGCCGGCGGCGGACGCAAGCCGTGGAAACAAAAGGGAACCGGGCGTGCGCGCCAGGGTTCGATTCGTTCGCCGCAGTGGCGCCACGGCGGCGTGGTCTTCGGCCCGCAGCCGCGCAGCTACGTGACCGACCTCAATAAGAAGGAGCGCAAGCTCGCGTTCACGGCCGCACTCGCCGATCGTTTCAAGAACGACGCGGTGACCGTCCTCGATCTGGCCGGCTTCGCGCTGACCAAGACCGCGGATTTCGCGAAGCTCGTCTTCGGCAGCGCAAAGGCCGCCAAGACCGGACCGTCGACGCTCATCGTCACGGGCAAGGACGAGAGCGGCGCGGGCGCGCTCGCGCGCGTCGCGCGCAACCTTCAGAAGGTTGCCGTCACCGATACCGGCGCGCTCGACGTCAAAGACGTTCTGCGTTTCGAGCGGATCATCTTCACTGCAGCCGCGTTCGAAACGCTGGGAGGCAAGTAGCATGGACGCACGCGATGTGATCCTCTCGCCGCGCATTACCGAAAAATCGATGGCCAATGCGCTGGGTACGCAGTACACCTTTGTCGTGCACCCGCACGCGACCAAGACGCAAATCCGTCACGCGATCGAGCAGATCTTCAGCGTGAACGTGATGAGCGTCAATACGGTCAACGTGCGCGGTAAGCAGCGCAACTTCGCGCGTCGCGGCACCCGTACCAACGGGAAGCAGAGCGACTTCAAGAAGGCGATCGTTACTTTGAAGCCGGGCCAGAAAATCGAATTGGGCGGGGTGAACTACTTTGAACAGTAACATCGTCCTTAAACGCAAGAGCGAGGTTTAAGGTGCCAGTAAAGAAATATCGTCCGACTAGCCCCGGCCGTCGCTTCGTGACCACGATGGATTTCTCGGATCTCTCCAAGGTCGATCCCGAGAAATCGCTCGTCGAAGTTCGCAAGAAGCACTCGGGCAGAAACAACAACGGGCACATCACCGTTCGCCATAAGGGCGGCGGCACGCGCAAGCAGTATCGCATCATCGACTTCAAGCGTTCCAAGGACGGTATTCCGGCCAAGGTCGCGACGGTCGAATACGATCCGAACCGCAGCTCGCGTATCGCCCTGCTTCATTATAAAGACGGCGAGAAGCGTTACATCCTCGCGCCGCTCGGCCTGAAGGTCGGCGACGTGGTGGAGTCGGGGCCGGCTGCCGACATCAAGCCCGGCAACACGCTGCCGATCAAAAACATCCCCGTCGGCACCGTGATTCACAATATCGAGCTGCGGCCCGGACAAGGCGGCAAGCTCGTGCGTTCGGCCGGCGTCGCGGCGCAGCTGATGGCGAAAGAAGACGAGTACTCGCAGGTACGCATGCCGTCGGGCGAAGTGCGCAAGATTCACATCGAGTGCCGCGCTACGATCGGTCAGCTCGGCAACATCGAGCACGAGAACCAGGTCATCGGGAAGGCCGGCCGCATCCGCCACATGGGCAAGCGCCCGGCGGTTCGCGGTATCGCGATGAATCCGGTCGATCACCCGCACGGCGGCGGTGAAGCGCGTTCCACCTCGGGACGTCCGCCGACGACGCCCTGGGGTCAGATGACGATGGGCAAAAAGACGCGCCGTAACAAGCGCACCGCCAAGATGATCGTTCGCAAGCGAGGTTCCAAGTAATGGGTCGTAGTCTCAAAAAAGGACCGTTCGTCGCTGACCACCTCTTGAAGAAGGTCACGCAGCTGAACGAGACACGCGAGAAGCGCGTGGTCAAGACGTGGAGCCGCGCATCGACGATCGTTCCGGCGATGGTGGGTCATACCATCGGCGTGCACAACGGCAAAGCGCACGTTCCCGTCTACATCACGGAGAACATGGTCGGGCACAAGCTTGGCGAGTTCGCGCCGACGCGCAGCTTCCGCGGCCACGGCGGCGATAAAGCGGCGGTGAAGGCATGAGCGAGCAACAAGCAGTCGCGCACCTGAAGTTCGTGCGCATGGCGCCGCGCAAGCTGCGCCGTGTCGCCGATGCGATTCGCGGCAAGAGCGTGCGCGAAGCGCTTGCCATGCTGCAGTTCGCGGGTGTCTACGCGTCCGAGCCGATCGAGAAGCTCGTGCGCAGCGCCGTCGCAAACGCCGGCAACAATCACGACATGAACACCGACGAGCTTTACATCACGCGTATCACCGTCGACGGTGGTCCCGGCGGCCGTTTCACGAAACGCCTGGATCCGCGTGCTCAAGGTCGCGCCTACTTCAAGCGCAAGCGTCTCTCGCACGTGACGGTGGTCGTCGGCGAGCAGCCGCCGGTCAAGAAGCGCAAGGCGCGCAGCGGCGCGTCGGTCTCGACCAAACGTGCGACCGTTCGCCGTACGACGGCGAGCAAGCGTACTGCAAAATCTGCGGAGGCTACCGCTTAATTCATGGGACAAAAAATTCACCCGGTCGGCCTTCGCCTGGGCATCACGCGTACGTGGGACAGCCGCTGGTTCGAGAAAAAGCACTACATCGACTGGCTGCACGAAGACGTCAAGATCCGTCAGTTCTTCAATAAGTGGATGCGTTCGGCCGCGATCAGCAAGATCGAAATCGAGCGCCGCGCCAATCAGGCGCGCGTGATCGTCAACACCGCCAAGCCGGGTATCATCATCGGCAAGCGCGGAGTCGGCATCGAAGAGATCCGCAAGAATCTCGAAAAGCTGACCGGCAAGAACGTGCAAGTCAACGTGATGGAAATCAAGCATCCCGAGCTCGACGCGCGCCTGGTCGCCCAGAACATCGTCGATCAGCTCGAGAAGCGTATTGCATTCCGCCGCGCGATGAAGCAAGCGATCATGCGTACTATGAAAGCGGGCGCGCGCGGTGTGAAGGTGCAGGTTTCGGGCCGCCTGGGCGGCGCGGAAATCGCACGCACCGAGCGCAACGCCGACGGTAAGGTGCCGCTGCACACGCTGCGCGCCGATATCGACTACGCGCACGTCGAGGCATTTACGACTTTCGGCCGCATCGGCGTGAAAGTATGGATCTATCGCGGCGAGGTTCTGCCGGATCAGCCGCGTCAGAGCAACACCGTGGATCGCGCCGAGCGGCAGGGCGGATTTCGCGATCGCCGCGAGCGCGGCGGACGCGGTGGACGCGGCCGCGGCGGACGCCCGCAACAAGGCGGCGCGCCGTCGTTTGCCGACGCCGGCGAGCCGGTTACCGTCGACAACGACGCGATCGTGAACGAAGCGGCCAACGCACCGTACGAAAACGGCGCGCCTGCGGCCGAGGGGAGTGTAGAGACAAATGCTGACGCCTAAGCGAGTCAAGTGGCGTAAAGTGCAGCGCGGGCGCATGAGCGGCCGCGCACTGCGCGGCAACAGCCTGACGTTCGGCGAGTTCGGACTGCAGGCGATGGAGCCGTGCTGGATGACCAACCGCCAAATCGAAGCAGCGCGTATCGCGATGACGCGCCACATCAAGCGCGGCGGCAAGGTCTGGATCAAGGTCTTCCCCGACAAGCCGGTGACGAAAAAGCCCGCCGAAGTCCGCATGGGCGCCGGTAAGGGCAATCCCGAGTTTTGGGTCGCGGTCGTGCGCCCGGGGCGCGTGCTCTTCGAGCTTTCCGGCGTCGAGCCGACGGTTGCGAAGGAAGCGCTGCGTCTCGCAGCCGCCAAGCTGCCGATCGGCACGAAGATCGTTTCGCGCGAGGAGGCGACGGCATGAAAAAGGGTGAGCTCAACGAGCTGCGCGGTCTTACGCTGGCCGAGCTGCAGCAGAAAGCGCGCGACACGAAGTCGGAGCTTTTCAACCTGCGCTTTGCGTTGCGCACCGGGCATCTTACCGATTTCAGTAAGATCAAAGCGATGCGCCGCGCATACGCGCAAATTCAAACGGTGATTTCGGAGAAGCGCTTTGCCGAGGGAGAGCATGGAGCAGCATAACGTCAGGGCGGTTTCGCGCCGTGTGAAGCAAGGACGCGTCGCGTCGGACAAGATGGACAAGACGATCGTCGTCGTGACCGAGACGCGCGTTCCTCACCCGACCTACGGAAAGATCGTTCGCAAGTCGACGCGTTTCAAGGCGCACGACGAGCAGAACGAAGCCAAGGTGGGCGACATCGTGCGCATCATGGAATGCCGGCCGCTCTCGCGCGACAAGCGCTGGCGCCTTGTTGAGATCGTAGAAAGGGCCAAGTAGGTATAACTTCTCATGATTCAACAAGAGACTCGGCTCAAGGTGGCCGACAACAGCGGGGCTCGAGAGCTGCTGGTGATTCACGTCAGCGGTGGAAGCCGTCACGCCTACGCGCACGTCGGAGACGTCGTCGTTGGTACGGTGAAGAGCGCGATTCCGGGCGCCGCGGTGAAAAAAGGGCAAGTCGTCAAGGCCGTCATCGTGCGGACTTCGGCGCCGATTCGCCGTGCCGACGGTTCGGTCGTGCGCTGCGACGACAACGCCTGCGTCATCATCAAGGGCGAAAAGGACAATCTCGACCCGCGCGGCACGCGCGTGTTCGGTCCGGTGATGCGCGAACTGCGCGACCGCGGCTTCTTGAAGATCGCCTCGCTGGCTCCGGAGGTGCTCTAACATGGCAGTCAAGGTCAATATCGTCAAAGGCGACACCGTCATGATTCGACGCGGTAAGGAAAAAGGTAAGCGCGGCGTGGTCAAGAGTGTTACGGCCGATCACGGGCACGCAACCGTCGAAGGACTCAACGTCGTGAAGCGCCACACCAAAGCCGGTCAGCAGAGCGGCAACATGGGCTCGCAGCAGAGCGGCGGCATCATCGAGAAGGAAGCACCGCTTCCGATCTCGGCGCTGCAGTACGTCTGCGAGAAGTGCAAGACCCCGACGCGTCTGCGCCGCGGGCGCACCGCCGACGGCGTCGCGCACCGCATCTGCGTGAAGTGCGGCGAGCCGGCCCGCGAATCGGCGAAGGGAGCGTAACCGATGGCGACGCGTTTGAGAGAAAAATACGATACCTCGGTGCGCAAGCACATGCAGGACAAGTTCGGCTATGAGAACGTCCAGCAGATTCCCAAGCTCGAGAAGGTCGTCGTGAACATGAGCGTCGGTGACGCGATCGTCAACGCGAAAGCGCTCGACGCGGCGGTCGCCGAGCTCACGCAGATCACCGGTCAGAAGCCGATCGTAACGAAGGCGAAGAAGTCGATCGCGGCCTTTAAGCTGCGTGAAGGCATGAACATCGGCGCCAAGGTTACGCTCCGCGGCGACCGGATGTACATCTTCCTCGATAAGCTCTTCAATATCGTTCTGCCGCGTATTCGCGACTTCCGCGGTCTTCCGCCCAAGTCGTTCGACGGACGCGGTAACTACAATCTTGGTCTGCGCGAGCAGTTGGTCTTCCCGGAGATCAACTTCGATAAGGTCGACAAGGCGCGCGGCATGGACATCACCATCGTCACGACGGCGAAGTCGGACGAAGAGGCGTCGGAGTTTCTCACCGCGATGGGGCTCCCGCTGCAGAAAGGTCGGAACTAGTGGCAAAGACGAGCATGATCGTGAAAGCGCAGCGGACGCCGAAGTTCGGTGTGCGCGCGCACAACCGCTGCAAGATTTGCGGACGCCCGCGCGGGTATCTGCGGAAGTTTGCCATGTGCCGCATCTGCTTCCGCGAGAACGCACACAAAGGCGTCGTTCCCGGCGTGACCAAGGCGAGCTGGTGACAGTGATGAGAGAGGGAGCATAAATGGCTGCTATTACCGATCCTGTCGCCGATCTTCTGACGCGCATTCGCAACGCGAACACGGCCAACCACAAGACGGTCGACGTTCCGGCTTCGCGCGTGAAAGTGGCGATCTCGCAGATCCTCAAGGACGAAGGCTTCATCGAGGACGTGGAGCGCGTGAACGAAGGCCCGCAAGGCACGTTGCGCATCAAGCTCAAGTACGGCCCCGAGAAAGAAAAAGTCATCACCGGCCTGCGCCGCATCTCGCGTCCGGGCTTGCGCGTGTACACGAGCAAGACCGAGATTCCGCGCGTCCTGGGCGGTTTGGGTTTGGTCATCATCTCGACCTCGCAAGGCATCATGTCCGGCAAGCGAGCCAAAAAGCTCGGCGTCGGCGGTGAAGTCCTGGCGTACGTTTGGTAGGGAACGACAATGTCACGTATTGGTAAGTTGCCCGTCCGCGTTCCGAGCGGCGTGAACGTCACGCTCGGCGAGGGCGAGGTCGTCGTCAAAGGACCCAAGGGTGAGCTGCGTCAGCCGATCCTCACGCAGATCGTCGACGTCAAACTCGAAGACGGCAAAGTGATCGTCGAGCGCAAGGGCGATGCAAAACCGCAACGCTCCGCGCACGGTTTGACGCGTACGCTGATCTCGAACATGGTCGAGGGCGTCAGCAAAGGCTTCCGCAAGAGCCTCGAGATCCAAGGCGTCGGCTATCGCGCGGCCAAGGCGGGCGAGAAGCTGAACCTGAGCTTGGGCTACTCGCACCCGGTCGTTTTCGAAGCGCCCAAGGGCATCACGCTCTCGGTCGAGGGGCAGAACAAGATTCACGTCGACGGGATCGACAAACAACAGGTCGGTCAAGTCGCCGCGAAGATTCGCGCGCTCCGCGCGCCCGAACCCTACAAGGGCAAGGGCATCCGTTACGAGGGCGAGGTCATTCGCAAGAAACTCGGTAAGGCCGGAAAGGCAGGAAAGAAGTAAATGGCGCGCATCTCCAAAGATGACTCGCGTCGCGCGCGTCATCAGCGTCTTCGCAAGAAGCTCGCCGGCACCAACGCCTGCCCGCGCCTCATGGTCAAGCGCACGCTGCACCATATTTATGCCGTGCTCGTCGACGACGCGAAGGGTCATACCCTCGCGGCGGCCTCGACGCGCGACAAATCGGTTGGTGAATCGCTCGGTTCGAAGACCAATCTCGATGCGGCGAAAGCTGTCGGTCAAGCGATCGCGGCCAAAGCCAAAGCGGCCGGCATCACCGACGTCGTGTTCGATCGCGGCGGATACAAATACCATGGACGGGTACAAGCACTCGCCGATGCGGCGCGTGAAGCGGGGCTGAACTTCTAATGAACTATCGTGGTGGTCGCGAACGCGACAACAGTGGATTCGAAGAGACCGTCGTACGCGTCAATCGCGTCGCGAAGGTCGTCAAAGGCGGCAAGCGATTTAGCTTCAGCGCGCTGGTCGTCGTAGGCGATCGTAAGGGCAAGGTCGGTTTCGCCATCGGCAAAGCCGGCGAAGTGCCCGAAGCGATCCGCAAAGCGGTCGAACAGGCAAAGAAGAACCTCATCACCGTGCCGATGGTCGAGAAGACGATTCCGCACGAAGTGCACATGCAGATCGGGTCGGCCAAAGTGCTGCTGAAGCCCGCCGCACCCGGTACCGGCGTCATCGCCGGCGGATCGATGCGCGCGGTGCTCGAGCTCGCGGGCATTCACGACATCCTGACCAAGTCGCTCGGCACCAACAACCCGATCAACGTCGTCCTCGCGACGATCGAAGGTCTGCGATCCCTCAAGACCGCCGATAAGGTTGCCGCGCTGCGCGGTAAGACGGCGAAAGAACTCTTCGCCGCAGTTTAAGGCGAGAAAGCATCATGGCAGAGAAAAAGACGACAGCGAAAAAGAGCAGCGCTAGTGCAAAGTCCAGCACGAAGGCAGCTGCTGCGAAAAAGAGTGCGGCGAAAAGCACGGTGAGCGTGGGCGCGATCGCGACCGCGAGCGGCGCGCTGCTCAAGCTTGGCGCACTCAAGCCGGCCAAAGGCGCGTGGACGAAGCGTCAACGCATCGGGCGCGGACACGGCTCGGGCATGGTCAAGACCGGCGGCGAAGGCGGCAAGGGTCAGACCGTGCGTTCGGGCGGCGGCAAGGGCCCCGCGTTCGAAGGCGGACAGACGCCGTGGGCGCGCCGTCTTCCGCACAAACGCGGTTATTCGCAGAAGGCGCGCGACATCGGCCACTTCCGTGCGCGCTACGCGGTCGTCAATCTGCACCAGCTCACCGGCTGGGATCCGAGCGTCGAGGTCTCGCCCGAATCGCTCAAAGATCGCGGCGTGCTCAGCTCGACCCTGGACGGCGTGAAGATTCTGGGCGGAAGCAAGAACGGCAAGTCGCTCCCGCAGGGTTTGAAATTCCGTGACGTCGTGTTTTCGGCGAGCGCGCTCGAAGCGCTCAAGGCCGCCGGCGCTGCGATTCCCGACTCCGCACAAACCGAGAACGCGTAGTGTTCGATAACCTTCGGGCCGCGCTGCTCGTTCCCGATATTCGCAAACGCGTCGGCTTCGTGCTCTTTGCGTTTGCGTGGTTCATTTTCATGATCCACGTGCAGCTGCCCAACGTGAACCAGCAAGCCTGGGCGAAGGTACTGCAGCAAGGCACCTTCTACAACCTGCTGGGCTTTCTCTCGGGCGGCGCGCTGCAGAAGCTCTCGATCATCGCCATGGGGATCACGCCGTACATCAACGCGTCGATCATCATGCAGCTGATGACCGTCGTGCTTCCGCAACTGGAAGAGATGGCGAAGAAGGGCGGCGAGGAAGGGCGCAAGCGCATCAGCCAATACACGCGCTGGCTCACGATCGCGCTCGCGATTCTGCAGGCGACCTTCATGACCAACGCGATGAAATCGTCGGGTGTCTTCTACGACACCAGCGTGTGGTACCAACTCTACGCAGTCATCGCGCTCGTCGCCGGAACGCTCTTCCTGATGTGGCTGGGCGAGCAGATCAGCGACAAGGGCATCGGCAACGGCGTTTCGCTGATCATTTTCATTGGTATCGTGCTGCGCTATCCGACCTACGTCAGTCAGACGATCTCGGGCGCGAGCGCGGGTCAGCTCTCGCTCCTCAACCTCGTGCTCTTCGTCGCGATCACGATCGGCATCATCATCGGCATCATCTTCATGTACCAGGGCCAGCGCCGCGTGCCGGTGCAGCAAGCCCGGCGCGTGGTGGGCCGCAAAATGTTTGCCGGACGCTCGACCTACATTCCGCTGCGTTTGAACAACGCGGGTGTCATCTCGATCATCTTCGCGATCTCGATCTTGTTGCTTCCGCAACAGGCGCTGACGTGGCTGCGCGGCGCGACCGAGAATCCGACCTGGCACGATCTGGTCAAACTTCCACTCGTCAACTGGACGTGGCAGTTTCCGACCAACATGGGCGCGGTTTATCAAACCGTCAACGTCTGGTTCGCACCGGGCAGCGGGCTCTACAACTTCGCGTACTTCTTCCTGGTCGTAATCTTCACGTTCTTCTATAGTTCGATCGTGCTCAACACCCGCGACGTGGCGGACAACCTGAAGAAGACCGGCGCGTTCATTCCGGGGATTCGTCCCGGCCAGCCGACCGTGGACTATCTCAACAAGATCCTGATCCGCCTGACGACGGCTGCAGCCATCTTCTTGGGCCTGCTCGCGGTCGCGCCGAACATTCTCGAGCGCGGTCTGAGCATCACGACGATTTATCTCGGATCGACCTCACTTCTGATCGTGGTCGGCGTCGCGCTCGACACGATCTCGCAGATCGAGGCGCGTCTGGCGATGCGCGACTATCGGGGCTTCATCAAGCGCTGATGAGCCAAGACGTCGTTCTGCTCGGCGGTCCGGGCGCAGGCAAAGGCACGCAGGCGCAGATTCTGCAGAGGCAGTTCGGCTATCGCCAGATCTCCACGGGCGATCTGCTGCGCGAGCATCGCAACAACGGTACCGAGCTCGGCAAGGCCGCCGAGGAGTACATGAAACGCGGCGATCTCGTGCCCGATGCGCTCATGATCGATATGGTCGACGGCGAGCTGCACGAGGGCGAGAGCGTGCTCTTCGACGGATTTCCGCGCACGATCGCGCAAGCGGAAGCGCTCGACGCTCTGCTCGATACCGAGGGCCGCGGGCTTCCCGAGGCCGTCTATTTCGACATTCCGCGCTCGATGCTGGAAGAGCGATTGCTCGGACGCTGGACCAATCCGCGTACCGGTCGCGTCTATCACGAGAAATTCAATCCGCCGAAATCTGCCGGCCTGGACGACGAAGACGGCGGACCGCTGGTGCAGCGTGAGGACGACAAGCCCGAAACGATCAAAAAGCGCCTGGACGTCTTCCAAGCGCAGACGATGCCGCTCGTCGACTACTACGACGCGCGCGGACGCCTCGCGCGTATCGACGCGACACTCGCGGTCGAAGACGTCACGCACATGCTGATCCACGCGATCGGCCTGGAACACGCGCACTGATATGGTTACGCTGAAGTCGGCGCGCGAGATCGAAACGATGCGGCGCAGCGGAAAGATCACGGCGAAGGTTCTCACCGAGCTGATGCAAACGGCACGCGCCGGTATGACGACCAAAGATCTCGACGAAATCGCGGAGCGCGGGATACGCGGACTGGGCGGCATCCCGACGTTCAAGGGGTATCACGGCTATCCGGCCACGATTTGCGCGTCGGTAAACGACGAAGTCGTGCACGGCATTCCGGGCGATTACGTGCTCCAGGACGGCGACTTGCTCTCGATCGACATCGGAACGACACTCGACGGCTATGTCAGCGACTCGGCGGTCACGATTCCGATCGGAACCATCTCGGCTAAGGCGCAGAAGCTCCTCGACGTCACGCAGGAGTGCCTGATGCTCGGGATCGCGCAGATGCAGCGCGGCAATCACCTCGGTGATATCAGCGCCGCGGTGCAGCGTCATGCCGAAGGCCACGGCTACGGCGTGGTGCGGGAACTGGCCGGGCACGGCGTCGGGACGGCGATGCACGAGGAGCCGCAAGTTCCCAATTACGGGAAGGCGGGGACGGGTCTGGAGCTGCGGCCGGGGCTGGTGCTCGCGATCGAGCCGATGATCACCTTGGGTGACCGCAAGGTCGAGATCCTCAAAGACGGCTGGACAGTCGTCACGGCAGATGGTAAACTCGCAGCGCACTTCGAGCACACGATCGCCGTGACCGAGGACGGTCCGCGGATCCTCACGCTTCGCAACTTCGGGGAGCATCCCGATGTTGCCAAGTACGTTCCGGAGATGGAAAGGATGCAGGCGCACTAATGGCTCGACGTGGCGGTCGTCGCCCTGCCCGGGCGAAGAACAAGTCCGACAAAGCGGCCAAAACCGCGACGCCCAAAGAAGAGGCGATCGAGGTCGAAGGTACGATCGTCGAACCGCTGCCCAACGCGATGTTCCGTGTGGAACTCGCAAACGGGCACAAAGTGCTGGCCCACGTCTCTGGCAAGATCCGGATGAACTTCATCCGCATTCTTCCCGGAGATCGAGTCCTCGTAGAGCTCTCGCCCTACGACTTGACTCACGGCCGCATCACGTATCGGTACAAGTAGTCGAAGCTCGAGGAAGTTCCGGTACAAAAAACTTAGCGAAACCAACCAGGAGAAAGGCGCCCAAGGTCCGGGGCCCCACGAAGTGGGGGTGCGGAGCCCAGGGCGAAGCACCTCGAAATGAAAGTTCGTCCGTCGGTCAAGAAAATTTGTGAAAAGTGCAAGATCATTCGCCGTGAAGGAAAAGTGCGCGTGATCTGCGAGGTCAACCCCAAACACAAGCAGGTTCAGGGGTAAGAAAGGTTATTCATGGCACGTATCGCTGGTATCGATCTTCCGCGCGAGAAGCGCATTGAGATTGCGCTGCAATACATCTACGGTGTTGGCCCTGCCTACGCCGCGCGATTGCTCGCCCATACGGGGATCAATCCCGACACGCGCGTCAAAGACCTGACCGAGGACGACGAGAAGAAGCTGCGCGACGCACTCGACACGCTGCAGATCCGCGTCGAAGGCGACCTGCGCCGCGAAGTGCAGGGCAACATCAAGCGCTTGATGGACATCGGCTGCTATCGCGGCCTGCGTCACCGCAAAGGCCTTCCGGTCCGCGGGCAGCGCACCAAGACCAACGCCCGCACGCGCAAAGGTCCCAAACGGACCGTCGCCGGCAAGAAGAAAGCCGCGACCAAGAAATAAACGCCGTCATTACGGCCGGCGGGCCGATCGAGGGCGAGTATGCGGCGAGCGCCGGCACCGATCGCAAAGCGCTCGCGCCGGTGCGCGGCCGCACGATGATCGCGCGCACGCTCGACGCGTTGCGCGCTTGCGGGATCGACCGTATCGCGGTGGTCGGCAACGATGCGGTTGCCGCGGAATGTGCGTCGGTTGCCGCGGTGAACATGCTGGGCGACACGGGGACCGGCGTAGGCAACGTACTCGCCGCGCTCGACGCCTGGCCGGATGACGAAAGCCTGCTCTATCTGACCTGCGACATGCCGTACGTCGACGCGCGCGCGCTGCAGTGGTTTCTCGATCGCGTCGACGCGCGCACGCTCGCCATGCCGCTCGCCGAATACGGCGACTTCGTGCGACGCTTCCCGAATGCTCCGCCCTTCGGCATTTCGCTCGCCGGTGAACGCGTCGTCAACGGCGGGGTCTTTCATCTTCCGGCCGGTTCGCGCGCACGCGTGCGTGCGCTCGCGACGACCATGTTCGAGGCGCGCAAGGCGCCATGGAAGATGGCGCGCGTCGCCGGACTGCCGGTTCTCGCGGGTTTTCTATTCGGACGTGTTTCGGTGCGCACGCTCGAGGCGCGTGCGCGCGACGTGCTGGCGATCCCGGTCGCGGCAACGCGCGGCGCGCCGCCCGAACTCGCGTACGACGCCGATACCGCCGACGAATACCGGTATGCTCTCGAGCACCGCTAAGAGCGCGAGTCCCGCGCGTATCGCGGCGCTGTGGTTCGGGATTCAGCTCGTCTGGGGTGCGGTGCTCGGGATCTCGCTGCAGGCGCGCTGCGCGCAGTTAGGCGGTCTCTCGTCGCTTGCGATCTTCGGCGCGGTCTCAACCAGCGGCGCGTGCGCAGCGGCGATCGCGCAATTGATCGTCGGGCCGATTTCGGACCGTTTGCGCCGCCGCGGCGGAACGCGCGCGGCGTTCTATGCCGTGGGCACGGCGGCGGCCGCGTTCGCGCTCGTCGCCTTCTATCTCGCTCGCGACATACCGGAACTCGTCGCCGCGTTCGTAGCGCTGCAGCTTGCAATGAATATCGCGATCGGTCCGTATCAGGCGATCGTTCCGGATACGCTCGCGCCGCGCCGTTACGGTGCCGGCGCGGGTTGGCTTGCGGCAATGGCCGGTGCGGGTAACGCGCTCGGCGCTGTGCTCGCGGCGTTGCTGGGTACGACGCCGTTGCTCGGGTTGATTCTTGCTGCAGGTTTGATCGCCGCCGCAGCCGTGACGCTCGCGCATCTGCGCACGCTCGAGCTGAAGCCGCTGGAGCCGTCGTCGCCGGTCGTGCTCTCGCGCAGACTCGTCGATCTCTTCATCTCGCGCGCGTTCGTGTATCTGGGCTTTTACACGATGCTCGACTATCTGTACTTTTTCGTCGCATCACTGCTGCCGGCACACGCGTCGCTCGACGCGACGCGGGCGAGCGGTCTGTGCATTCTCGCCTTCACGCTGGTGAGCGCGATCGGCGCCGGCGTCGCGGCCGCTCCGGCAGACCGCATCGACGAACGCGTCGTCGTGAGTACCGGCGGCGGCTGCCTCGCGGGCGCGCTCGCGATCCTGGGGACGGGGCATGCGCTCGGCACCCTCGCGGCAGCGATCGCGCTCGCCGGGATCGGTTGGGGCATTTTTCTCTGCGCCGATTGGGCTTTTGCGTGCCGGCTGCTTCCGCCGCGTGCAATCGCGACCGTTATGGCGCTTTGGAATCTCGCGATCGTCGGACCGCAGATCCTCGCGCCCGTAGTGGCCACGCTGCTACTTTCACGTCTTGGTACACTTAGGGCTGTGGTTGGTCCCCGCGAGGCGCTGCTTTTGGCAGGGGCCGAAATACTCATTGGCACGCTATGGATATGGCGTTTACCGTTGGTATTGAGAGGGAAATAACCGCAGTGGCCCTGATTGCATGGAACCCGGGGAAGCTAACCATGCGTTCTAGCCCTATGGGGAGCAAACGCCACCCCATACACGTAAAAGACAACTCTAAGGAGGCTCTTGTGAAACGACTGAGCACCGGAGTCCTAGCGGCACTGTTCGCAGTGTTTAGCGGGCTCACCGCGGTCGCAGCACCGACTTCCTCGCAGTCACAGGGAAACAATGGACAAGCTGTGGTTGCGCAGGACCAGATGGGCTCGATGCCGGCGGCCAACTTCGGATCTCCGCCGTCCGGCAGAATCCCGATTCTCTTCAACGACCATCACGTCTACGCCAAGCCCGATACGCTCAAGCAGGGGCGTGTGCTTGCAGCACTCGTGAAGGGCGGAACCGTTCTCATTCCGTTGCGCTCGATGTTCGAGCAAATGGGTGCGTCGGTTTCATACGATCCGGCGAGCAAAACCGTCACGGTGAGCAAGCCCGGCTCGGAAGTCAAGGTGACGGTCGGAAAACCCGAAGTCATCATCAACGGCGAGTCGCGTCCGCTGGACGTGCCGCCCATCATCTATAAAGGAACCGTCCTCGTTCCGGTCCGCGTGATCTCCGAGGGTATGGGCGCTTACGTCCAGTGGGTTCCCGACAAGCAAGTTGTCGTCGTTCGGTACATTCCGCCGACGCCGCCGCCGACCGCACCGCCGACTGAGGCGCCTGCACCGACGGTTGCGCCGACCGTTGCTCCGACGCCGACGCCTGCCGTCACCAAAGCGCCGTACAAAGATCTGTACGTCGCCGGCGACTACATCATCTCGCCGAAGGTTTACAACGAGTTCAGCCCTGGCAACAGCGGCACGGGCACGTCGTACGCCCTTCACGGCGCATGGGAGTTCGATGCAATCGGCCTTCCCTGGATGATCGAGGGCAACTTCGAGCAGTTCCAGTATCCGCACGATTGCTCCGGACCGACCGATCCGCAGTGCGGCGTCACGACGATCGGCGGACTGGGTTCCACCGCAGTCGGCGCTTTCACGCCGCGTGATTCGGATGGAGATGCACGTCTCGGCCTCAAGGTCGCGGATCCGCGCATCTACATCGGTGTCGGCTATCTCTTCCGCTCGAACAACTACGGCTATCCGAATGAAGACGGTGTGGGTTTCGGCCTCGAAAAACTGCCGGATCTCGATCAGCCGCTCTCGTTCTTCGGAAACGTTTGGTACTACCCGAATGCCAAGGGAACGTTCACCGATCCCTCGGGCGCGCAGTACACACTCGCGTACAACATCCTCAAGTACCAAATCGGCGTGGATTACGTGCTGGGCAACAGCCCGGTCTTCATCGAAGCCGGATGGGTCGGAACCGACGGTACCAACAAGACGAACGCTCCGTCGCCGTTCTCGATGAACGGACCGTTCGCCGGTATCGGCATCAAGTTTTAGCGAATAACCGCTAGAACGTAACCGGAGTGAGGCTGGGTCGTACGATCCAGCCTCATTTCATTCCCGTTCGCCGTAAACGTAGGGAGCGAAACCGCGGGCTGCGTCGGCAAAACCGACTTTGAAGGTCGCGTAGATATTTTCGCGATCGTCGAAACCGACTACGCCTACGGGCAGTTCGTTTTCGGGCAGCATCTGAAAGATCTCCGCGTGTTCGAGATAGGCGGCGCGTAGATCGGCGGTGAGAATACGCCGCTGCATCGCTCCGAACACACCGAAGCCGACTTCGAGCGCGTTGTGGTAGTGCGTTTGCTCGAGCGGCGGGTCCATGAGCACGACGTCGATACGGTTGGCGGCGGCTCGAGCAGCGGCGATCGGCGTATTGGCGGTCACGCCCCCGTCGACGTAGAGATTCGTACCGCCCCCGGAAGGCGCGGGCAGCTCGACGGGATCGAAGGCAATTGGAATCGCGGTCGAGGCACGCAGCGCGTCGATGAGAATATCCGGCGTCGCCTCGCGCAGCACGGCGTCGGGTCCGACGGTGCCGCGCAGCGCAGTAACCGCCTCCTCGCGCTCCTCGGGCGAGAGCGAGCGATCGACAAGATAAAAGAACTCGGGCGTCTGCGTGGTGAGGTTCGTCACCGTCCAGATGAGCGGCGTGACCACCGAGTAGGTCGGATCGATCCGGCTCGCGAGCCAGTCCCGCAGATGTTCGCCGTCGATGACGCCGGTGTCGTTGTTCGAAAGGCCGATGACGAGCCGCATCGCGGCCGCGAAGCGCGTCCCGATTCCGCTGTCGCTGTTGAGGATCTTGGCGTACCGGGCCTTGAGGCGCACGACTTGCTGCTCGGCGATCGAGTACCAGAGCGCGCGCAGGGCATCGTATTGCCCGGTCGCGGCGAAGTACCCGTTGATCGCGCCGATCGACGTCCCGGCGATGATGCCGTATGGCTGCAGCGGTGCGCTTTCAGGGATCTGGCCGGCCAGGCGCAGATAGTCGATGATGCCCGCTTGGTAAGCGCCTCGAGCCCCGCCGCCCGAGAGAACGAGGGCGCGGGCGAGCCGCCGGCGGGGGATGGCGGGCGAGTCGGCCGCTGCCGCGGCCGGGAGCGCTGCGAGGGCTGCCGCCGAGGCAAGAAAAGTGCGCCGGTTGGGCGCCGAGGGAGACATCGGCAGGCCCTTCCCGCCATGGCGGGTTGACCCCTCGGGCCACTTGCGGTAAGATGCTGGCTTGGCGCTGCTGCACTCTCTCTTCAGTGGCGGCGCGCGGCTCCGGGGGCATTCGCCGAGTCCCCGGCTCCATCAGATCTCGTAAGAGGTCGAGGCGACGACAGCCCCGTCGTTCGGGGAACCGGAAAAACGTGGAGCTTCCTTTTGGCTGCCAAAAAACAAACCAAGACGCGCAAGAAGCGTGAGATAAAAAACGTCCAGTCGGGCGTGACCCACGTGCACGCGTCGTTCAACAATACGATCGTCACGATCACCGATCCGCACGGTAACGTCGTTTCATGGGCCTCGGCCGGCAATCTCGGCTTCAAAGGCTCGAAGAAGTCGACGCCGTTCGCCGCGCAGATGGCCGCCGAGTCGGCCGCGCGCAAGGCGATGGATCACGGCATGAAGAGCACCGAAGTGTTCGTCAAGGGCCCCGGCGCCGGGCGCGAAGCGGCGATTCGTTCGCTGCAAGCGGCCGGGCTCGAGATCACGATGATCAAAGACGTCACGCCCATTCCGCATAACGGCTGCCGCCCTCCCAAGCGCCGCCGCGTTTAGTAAGTGAAGAGAGAATAAATGTCGCGTTACAACGGCCCCGTCTGCCGCTTGTGCCGTCGCGAAACGGCCTCGAGCAAGACCGGCGAAAAAATCAAACTTTTCCTCAAAGGCGACCGCTGCCTTTCCAAAAAATGCGCGGTCGAGCGTCGCGGTACGGCGCCGGGGCAGAAGACCGCCGGCAAGCAGCGCACCAAGATTTCGGAGTACGGCCGTCAGCTGCGTGAGAAGCAGAAGATGCGCCGCTACTACGGCGTGCACGAGACGCAGTTCGAGAACTACTTCCGCGAAGCCGCGCGCGTCCCGGGTCAGACCGGCCGCACGTTCTTGCAGCTTCTCGAACGCCGCCTCGACAACGTCGTCTATCGTTTGAACCTTGCGACCAGCCGCTCGCAGGCGCGTCAGCTCGTAACCCATCGTCACTTCCGCGTGAACGGTAAGATCGTGAACGTGCCGTCGTTCATCGTGAAGCCCGGTGACACGATCTCGATCGGCGAGCGCAGCCTGAAGTCGCCCGTCTTCGAAGCCAACCTCGAGGTCGCGCGCTCGCGTCGTCCGCCGGACTGGCTCGAGTGGAACGACGCCGACCACACCGGCAAGGTGACCCAGCTGCCCGCGCGCGAGCAGATCGACACACCGGTCGACGAGCAGCTCATCGTTGAATATTACTCTCGCTAGACGGTTCGGCCGGCCTTTGGCCGGGCGCGCATCCTGCGCTCCGAACCTTCACCCGCCTCGTGCGGGTACATCACACAACCGCCGCTAGGCGTACGATCGTGATCGTCGGGGACGATTGCGGATAACGTAAGCGGTAACAAAGGACAAACATAATCACATCATGACCACGTTGGAACTTCCTACCGGCACCACCATCGAAGTGCGCGAGCGCCGCGACAACTACGCGAAGTTCGTGATCGAGCCGCTCGAACGCGGCTTCGGCATCACGCTCGGCAACGCGCTTCGGCGTATTCTTCTCAGCTCGATTCCCGGCGCGGCCGTCACGTACATGAAGATCGACGGCGTGCTGCACGAGTTTTCGACGATCTCGGGGATGGTCGAAGACACGATCGCGCTGATGCTCAACCTCAAAGGCCTGCCGGTCAAGCTCAACAGCGACGAACCGCGCGTGCTCAATCTTTCGGTCGGGGGACCCAAAGACGTCACGGCCGCCGACATCGCGCCCGATGCCGACGTCGAGATCCTCGATCCGAGCTATCACATCGCGACGCTCACCGCAAAAGACGCGAAGCTCTCGATGGAGATCGGTGTCGAGAAGGGGCGCGGCTACGTCATGGCCGACAAGCAGCGCAACATCGAGCACATGATCGGACTCATTCCGCTCGACTCGATTTTCTCGCCGATTCGTAAAGTCAACTTCTCGGTCGACGACACGCGCGTCGGTCAGAGCGTCGACTTCGATCGCCTCACGCTCGAGATCGAGACGAACGGCTCGATCACGCCGGATGACGCGCTCGCGACCGCCGCGACGATCATGCAGGAGCAGCTCGATCTCTTCGTCGGCTTCACCAATCGTGAAGAACCGCTGCCCGAAGCGCCGCCCAACGAGTGGGATGTCCCGGTCGAGACGCTCAACCTGTCGGTTCGTTCGTTCAACTGCCTCAAGCGTGCGGGCATCTCGAAGGTTTCCGAGCTGCTCGATCTCACCGAAGACGAAATCATGAAGATGCGCAACTTCGGGAAGAAATCGCTCGACGAAATCAAGCAGGTTCTTGCGGAGAGGGGGCTCTCGCTCCGTCAGTCGTAAGACTGCGGCGAGTTTCTGACGATGCCACATCAGATTGCATATAAACGCCTGTCGCGCACCGACGGACACCGCAAAGCGCTCCTGCGCAACATGGCGACCTCGTTCTTCAAACACGAGAAGATCGAGACGACGTCGACCAAAGCAAAGGAAGTCAGCAAAGTCGTCGAGTCGCTGATTACGACCGCGATGGCCGGCGATCTCGCCGCCCGGCGAAAACTTGCCGAGTTCCTCACCGAGCCTGCGGTCGTGAAGAAGCTCGTGGAGCAGATCGCGCCGGCGCTCAAAGGCCGAACCGGCGGGTACACGCGCATCACCAAGACGCGCGTGCGCAGCGGGGACGCAGCCGAGCTCTCGCTTCTCGAATTGGTGAAGTAAACACGGATTACGCACCCTTATTGCGCCGGCTCTTAGCCGGCGCTCGTCTTTCTCAGAGCGAGAGCGCCGAGCTGATCGGCGCGATCATGGATGGCGCGCTCACGCCCGCGCAGAGCGCCGGGCTGCTGGTTGCAATTGCGGCCCGGGGCGAGGAGATCGATGAGATCGTCGGCGCGGTGCTCGCGATGCGCGAGCGCGCGCTGAACGTGGATCACGGGCTGGAGACCGTCGTCGACATCGTCGGGACGGGCGGCGACAACGCCAACACGATCAACATCTCGACGATGGCGGCCCTGGTGACGGCTGCCGCCGGCGTTCCGGTCGCAAAGCACGGCAACCGCCGGACCTCCAGCGTCTGCGGCAGCGCGGACGTCCTCGAGGCGACCGGTTTTACGATCGACCTCGATCCGGAGTTGGCTGCGCGCATGCTGCGCGAAAGCGGCTTCACGTTCATGTTCGCCAACCGCTATCACCCGGCGATGAAGAACGTCGCGCCGATCCGGCGCGAGCTCGGCGTTCGCACGATCTTCAACGTGCTCGGCCCCCTGACGAACCCGGCCGGCGCCTCCATACAGGTGGTCGGGGTCGCGCGCCCGGAGCTCCTGGAACCGGTTCTTAGCGTGCTTCGTAAACTCGGCGTGCGCGGAGGTGCGGTCGTTCACGCCGAGAACGGCATCGATGAAGTGGCTGGCGACGTTCCAACCCAAATACTCTCCTTTGACGAGCACGGCGTGCGCCGCTGGCGGCTGGATCCCGCAAGCTTCGGCATCGCAACGCCGCTCGGCGCGCTGGTAGCCGGCTCGGTGGCCGACGCGCGCGATGCGTTTCTCTCGATTCTTGGCGGAGAACGGTCTTCGCGATCCGACGTCGTCGCGCTCAACGCGGCGCTCGTCCTTCATGTCGCCGGCGCGGAGCCGGCGATGGAATCCGCGCTCGAGCGCGCGCGCTCGATCTTAGCCTCGGGCGCGGCATTACGGACCTACGAGCGCGCAAAGGAGCTCGCGAGCGATGGCTGAGGACGTACTCAAGAAGATCTACGCGGCAAAGGCGGAGCGTCTGAAGACCGAGATGGAACGCGAACCCTACGAAGCGATCCGCGAGCGTGCGCTCGCGAGCGTCGCGTCGCGGCGTCCCTTTTTGGGCGCGTTGCGCGCGCGCGACGGTCACGCGATCATCTGCGAGATCAAACGCGCCTCACCCTCGGCCGGCCTGATTGCGCGCGACTTCGATCCCGTCGCGATCGGCAAAACGTATGAACGCGCGGGCGCCGACGCGATCAGCATTCTCACCGAAAGCGATCATTTTCTCGGCGATCTCTCGTTTCTGAACGCAGTGCGTTCCGTTACTAAGCTTCCGCTCTTGCGCAAAGATTTTCTCGTGACGCCCTACCAAGTCGCGCAGTCTGCGGCTTACGGCGCCGACGCGATCCTCCTGATCGTATCGGGGTTGAGCGACGAGCAGATGCGTGCGGCGCTCGAGGAGGCGCGCAGCTACGAACTCGATGCGCTGGTCGAAGTGCACGATTTGCGCGATCTGGAACGCGCGCTCGCACTAGGCGTGGCGTTCGTCGGCGTCAACAATCGGAATCTGCGTACGATGATCACCGATCTCGCGGTCAGCGAACACATTCTGCCGCAAGTGCCGCCGAACGTCTTTGCGATCAGCGAGAGCGGTATGCGCGATCTGGCCGACGTGGAGAGACTGCGCCGGGCCGGCGCGCGCGGCGTACTGATCGGCGAAGCGCTGATGCGCTCCGAGGATCCGGCCGCGATGATCGACTCCTTCAAGCATGTCCACGCGCATTAAGTTCTGCGGCGGCATGAACTGGGCCGACGTCTCGCTCGCGATCGACGAGGGCGCAGACGCTGCAGGCATGATCTTCGCAAACTCACCGCGCCGCATCGATTGGACCTCCGCCGCCGAAATCGCGCAGCGCATCGGCACGAGCATTCTTCCGGTCGGCGTCTTCGTCGACGCTCCGCTCGAAGAGGTGGAACGCGCACGCTGGTATTTCCCCGAGTTGGTAGTACAGCTTTCGGGCAATGAGTCGCCGGACTTCGTACGCGCAATCGGCGGCACGGTTTGGAAGACGTTTCACATCGGGCCGCACGAACATCCGAAAAATATCGAAACGCTGTGCGACCGGTATTCAGGCGCGATGCCGCTCTTCGATACCAAGATCCGCGGCGAGTGGGGCGGCACGGGCAAGACGTTCGACTGGTCGGTTCTCACGCAGCTTGCGCGCACGAGGCCGATCGGCATTGCAGGCGGCCTCACGCCGGAGAACGTTGCATCGTGCGTGCGGATGGTGCGCCCCGCGTGGGTGGACGTGCGCTCGGGGATCGAAACGAACGGGCGCAAGGACGCGGACAAGATGCGGCGTTTCGTCGACGCCGTGCGCCAAGTCGATGCTGCCTAACGCGCGCGGATACTTCGGGGATTTCGGCGGACGCTTCGTTCCTGAGGTGCTGATCGACGCGCTCGAGTCGCTCGAGGCCGCGATGCGCGACGCTTTCGCCGATCCCGCTTTTTGGAGCGAGTATGCGGCGGCGCTCCGCGATTTTGTGGGACGTCCCTCGCCGATCTATCGCGCCGGGCGTTTCGTGCCGCAAGAGGGCGTGCCGTTCGTGCTCAAACGCGAAGACGTCAATCATACCGGCGCGCACAAGATCAACAACACGGTCGGTCAGGCGCTGCTCGCGCGGCGTATGGGGAAGCGCCGCTTGATTGCCGAGACCGGCGCGGGGCAGCATGGCGTCGCGACGGCAACCGTCGGTGCGAAATTCGGACTTCCGGTCGACGTGTACATGGGTGCCGTCGACGTCGAGCGACAGGCGCTCAACGTGTATATCATGCAGCTGCTCGGGGCGACGGTACATCCCGTCGCGGGCGGAACGCAAACGCTCAAGGATGCAACCAACGAAGCGTTTCGCGTCTGGGCGGCGCAGGTCGAGGAAGCGTTTTACGTCATCGGAAGCGTGGTCGGCGCGCACCCCTATCCGTTTATGGTGCGCGAGTTCCAAAAGGTGATCGGACTCGAAGCGCGCGCGCAATGCCTCGAGCGCTACGGCCGGCTACCGAGCGACGTCGTCGCATGCGTCGGCGGCGGCAGCAACGCGATGGGCATCTTCTCGGGATTCATCGACGATTCGAACGTGCGCTTGTGGGGCGTGGAGGCGGCGGGCGAGGGCATTGCGAGCGGCAGAACCGCGGCCGCGCTCGGCGCGGGCAGCGTCGGCGTGCTGCACGGCTCACGCTCGTATCTGCTGCAAACCGAGCACGGACAGGTGCGCGATACACATTCGATCAGCGCCGGGCTCGACTATCCGGGCGTCGGCCCGGAGCATGCGTATCTCAAAGAGAGCGGGCGCGCGACGTACGTTCCGGTTACCGACGCCGAAGCACTGGACGCCTTCCTCGCATTCTCGCGCGCCGAGGGTATCATTCCGGCGCTCGAGAGCGCGCACGCGATCGCCTTCGCGCGCAAACTCGCGGGCGAGCGCGGACCCGGCGACCTGATCCTCGTCAATCTCTCCGGCCGCGGCGACAAAGACATCGCACAGGTGCAAAAGCGTCTGGGTGCTTGAAGCGATCTTCGACCGCGCGCGCAACGACCAGCGCGCGGCCTTCATCCCGTACGTCATGGCGGGCGACCCGGACGAGGCGACGACGCTCGCGATCCTGCTTGCGCTCACGCAGGCCGGCGCCGATGCAATCGAGCTAGGCATTCCCTACAGCGACCCGCTTGCGGACGGACCGACGATTGCGGCGGCCGGCCAGCGGGCGCTTGCGGGCGGAACCACGATTTCCTCGGTGCTCGCAATCGCGCGCGCTCATCACGATCGCGGCGGCGCGCCGCTCGTGCTCTTCACATATTTCAATCCGGTCTATCAGTACGGCGTCGAACGCTTTGCGCGCGACGCGGCGGAGGCAGGCGCGAGCGGGGCGATCGTCCCCGACATCGCGCTCGAAGAAAGCGAAGCGCTTGCGGCCGCGCTGGCAGAAAACGGTCTCGATATGCCGCTGTTGATCGCACCTTCGACGCGCCCCGAGCGCGCGAAGCGTATCGCCGCACAGAGCACCGGATTCATTTACGTCGTTTCGCGCCTCGGCGTAACCGGCGCGGGCGAACGCCCGGCGACGCAAGGCGTGCGCGCGCGGATTGCGGCGCTGCGCAACCTCACCGACGAACCGCTGGCGGTTGGTTTCGGCGTCAGCACGCCCGAGCACGTGCGCGACGTCGCAACGCTGGCCGACGGTATCATCGTCGGCAGCGCCTTGATCGACGCCTACGCGGGAACCTGGGGAGAAGAAGCAGCAGAGCGCGTCCGCGCATTCGTGCAGCCGCTCGTCGCGGCTGCCGCCTACGCGTCAGTGTAAGTCTTTGCGCATCAAGATCGCGTACCACCAGTCGCCGTTTGCTCGCGAGATGCGCGCCGCTTGCGGATCGATCTCGGCGAAACCGAATTTACGGTAGAGCGCGATGGCGCGCTCGTTGTGTGGAAAGACCAGCAGCGAGAGATGCGGGACGCCGTGCGTGCGCGCCCACGCGATCAGATTGTCGAGCAGCGCCGTACCGACGCCGCACCCGCGGAAATCGTCGTGGACGAGCATCCCGATCGTGTGCCCGTAGGGATCGTGCTTGTATTCGGTGATGACGCCGACGACGCGCGCGTCGCTGCAGGCGACGAACATGCCGTTGCCATTGCTCAACGAGAAACCGAGCATGTCGCGATACTTGTGACGATCGTACCCGGGTTCGGTCCCGATCCATAGGCGTTCGGCAGCGACCGCGTCAAAAAGCAAGAGCACGGCTTCGAGATCGCCGTGCTCCATCGCTCGAATCGTAACGTCGCTCACGTTTACACGGCGGCAGCCGTCGTGCCCAAGCCGAAACGCTTGTCGGCATCGTCTGCGATGAACTTGCCGATTGCGAGCGACGACGTGGCGGCGGGCGACGGCGCGTTGCGGACATGCATCGTCCCTTCGTCGCCTTCGAAGACGAAGTCGTCGACCTGCGTGCCATCGGCCATCATGGCCTGCGCGCGGACGCCCGAGGGGCCGGCCAGCGTGTCGGAGACCTGCAGTTCGGGAATGTATCGCTGCAGCGCCTTCACGTATGCGCTGCGCAGCACGTCGCGGTACATCTCGCCCATGCCGGTCGAGAAATACTTGCTCGCGAGTTTGATGAACCCGGGATAGGTCAGCGTCTCGAGCAGATCGCCCGGGTTGATCGTCGTGAACGAGTAGCCCTCGCGCGCGAAGGCGAGAACCGCGTTGGGGCCGAGCCAAATGTCGCCGTTCATGCGCGGCGTGAAGTGTACGCCCAGGAAGGGGAAGTTCGGATCGGGCACCGGGTAGATGTTGCCTTTCACGAGATAGCGCTTCTCGGGTTTGAGGATGAGGTAATCGCCGCGGAACGGCACGATCTTGGGGTCGCTCTTGCCGCCGGTCATCTTCGCGAGACGATCCGATTGCAAGCCGCCGCATGTGATCACGTAGCGTGCCGCGTATTCGCCGCCGTTCGTCTCCAGGAGGGTCGCACCGCCGCGCTTCGTAATGCCGCGCACCTCGCGTCCGGTGAAGATTTCGCCGCCGAGTGCGCGCACGTCGTCGCCGTAGGAGCGGGCGACGATGCCGTAGTCGACGATGCCGGTTACCGGAAGAAAGATCGCGCGAATGCCGCGGCAATGCGGTTCGCGCTCGCGAATGCCGTCCGCGTCGACGATCTCGAGGCTCTCGATGCCGTTGGCGACGCCGCGGTCGAAGAGATCTTGCAGCAGCGGGAGTTCGCGCTCTTCGGTTGCGACGATCAGCTTGCCGACGCTGCGATACTCGATGCCCTTCGCCTCGCAGTACTGCCAGAGCGCGCGCCGCCCCTCGACGCAGAGCTTGGCTTTGAGCGAGCCCGGCTTGTAGTAGATGCCGGAGTGGATCACGCCGCTGTTGTGGCCGGTCTGATGGGTGGCGAGCAGCTCCTCTTTCTCGAGCAAGACGAGCTTGAGGTGCGGGTGGCGCTGGAGGAGTTCCCGCGCGGTGGCAAGGCCGACGATGCCGCCGCCGACAATTGCGATGTCGTACGTCATATCAGTGGGATTCTCGCACGGCCCGGGGGTGCCCGCTAGTGCAATGGTGGCAAGGCGGCCCGGCCGGCGGTGGGGAAACCACGGGCATGACCAGCACACTCACGCGTACGATCCCTCCCTTTAAGAATGAAGTCGTCAAGACGTTCACCGATCCGGCGGACGCGGCAGCCATGCAAGCTGCCCTCACCGCGGTCAAGGCACGCTTCGGGCATCACTACCCGCTCGTGATCGATGGCGAACATGTCGAAACCGAGAAGCAGATCCGCTCGCTCAATCCCGCGCGCCCCTCGGAGACGGTCGGCTCCACGAGTTCGGCCTCCAAAGAGCAGGCGGAAGCCGCGATCGCCGCGGCTGCGCGCGCCTTCGAGAGTTGGAAGCGCCGGACGCCGCAAGAGCGCGCCGGCTACCTCTTCGAAGCCGCCGCCAAGCTGCGCGAACGGCGCTTCGAGTATGACGCGCTGCTGGTCTATGAAGTCGGCAAGAGCTGGCCGGAGGCGGACGGCGATATTGCCGAAGCGATCGACTTCCTCGAATTCTACGCGCGCGAAGCGCTGCGCTACGCGCAGCCGCATCCGGTGGTTCCGATCGAAGGCGAGCGCAACGAGATGGTCTACATCCCGCTCGGCGTCGGCGCGATCATCCCGCCGTGGAATTTTGCCGGAGCGATCATGATGGGCATGACCTCGGCGGCGATCGTTACCGGCAACACCGTCGTGCTCAAACCTTCGAGCGACTCGGCGATCATCGCGGCCTGGTTCGTCGATCTGTTGCACGAAGTCGGCGTGCCGAAGGGTGTGGTCAATTTCATTCCGGGATCGGGCAGCGTGATCGGCGATCTGATCGTCGGGCACCCGCAGATTCGTTTCATCTCGTTCACGGGCTCCAAAGAAGTGGGGCTGCATATCAACGAGTTGGCGGCCAAGACGGCGCCCGGGCAGAAGTGGATCAAGCGCGTCGTCGCTGAGATGGGCGGCAAAGACTCGATCATCGTCGCAGCCGACGCAAACCTCGACGCTGCGGTCGAAGGCGTCGCCGTGTCCGCGTTCGGATTCCAAGGTCAGAAGTGTTCGGCGTGTTCGCGCGCGATCGTCGATGCTTCGATCTACGACGAATTCGTCGGGAAACTCAAAGATCGCGTCGCGAAGATCGCGGTGGGCGACCCCGAGAAGCAGACGACGTACATGGGGCCGGTCGTCAACGAAGCCGCCCTGAAATCGATCTCCGAATACATCGAGATCGGCAAGAAAGAAGGGCGTTTGATTTCCGGAGGCAAGCGCGTCGGCAGCGAGGGCTACTTCCTCGAACCGACCGTGATCGCAGACGTGGATCCCAAGGCGCGCATTGCACAGGAAGAGATCTTCGGCCCGGTGCTCGCCGTCATCAAAGCCAAAGATTTCGACGACGCGATGCAGATCGCGAACAACACCGAATTCGGGCTCACCGGATCGCTCTATACGAGCGATGAAGCGAAGATCGCGCGGGCGAAAGAAGACTTCTTCGTCGGCAATCTCTACTTCAACCGCAAGAGCACCGGTGCGTTCGTGGGCGTGCATCCCTTCGGCGGTTTCAATATGTCCGGCACCGATAGCAAGGCCGGCGGCCGCGACTACCTGCTGCTCTTCATGCAGGCCAAGTCGATGTCGCGCAAGATCTAAGCGCTGCGAAGTTCGCTGACGATGGCCTTGCGTGCGACGTGCCGCCGGTACGCCGCGAGATAACGCGCGTCTTCCGCATAGGTCGTTGGATATACCGGCGGTACCGGACGGCGGCGTAACTCGGCGTCGACGTTCGCGAAGGTGAACACGCAGGTGTTGCAGAGCGAGGTGCTGCTGCGATCGCGGCTGATTCGCACGATGTCGGTCTCGACGCAGATGGAAGAGGTGCCGGTGTATGCCACGCGGCTCTGAAAGTGCAGCTTGTCGGCGATACGCACGGGGTGGTGAAAATTGATACGGTTCACCGCGACGATGGTCGGGCGGTCCGGTGCGATCAGCTCGGCGCAGATCGAGGAGTACATGAAGGCGCGGTGGATGACGTAGCCGCCGAAGATCTTTTTCGGCACGTTCTCGTGCTCGGGATAGGTGAGATCGTAACTGCCGATCGTGAGATCGCGCGCGAGCGCGCCGGCGAAGTCCGGGCGGTCCTGCGCGGCGCGCAAGCCCTGCAGTAACGCAAACTCTTCGCGAGTCGGCGGCTCGATCGCCTCGCTCTGTGTATTGCGATGGCGTTCGCGCCGCGCGATCGCGCGTTGTTCGCGCCGCACCTCGTAATCGTCGTCGTAGCGCAGCGGCGGCAACTCGATGCTGCGCGCGTCGTCACCGGTTCCGGTGCGGGCGACCATCGTGAAGTAGCATGACGCGACATGATGCGGATTGTCGCCCGGCTGCTCGACGCGTACGCCGACCTCGAGCGAAGTGCGTCCAACGTAATTCACGCGCGCGAGCAACCGCATGTCGCGTCCGACGTCGGGTGCGTTGCGGATGCGGATGCTGTCGATCGCAGCGGTCACGAAGCGAGCGCCGGGAATCGTGTCGGCGACGTATGCCAGCGCCGTCTCTTCGGCGATCTTGTCGAGAATTTCGAGGAGCAGCCCGAAGCGGAAGTTTGCGCGGAGCGGTTCGTCGGTCAGCATGAAGCTCCGGCGGAGGCCGGCGTCGCTGCTGAAGTTGAGCGTCCGCGCTATGGACGTCTCGATCGGGCGCCGCATGGTGCCTGTATCATACCCGCGCCCGCAGTGTGGCGCAAGGCAAACCGAGCCGACGCTATGTCTGCCTAGAGGATACGAAGCAGGCTGATACCCCAGCCGGGGAAGATCCCCTCGCTCCGGCGATCGGGGCGCTCGAGCTGGAGGTCGATGGTGGTGCGGACGAGGGGGCGGCGACTTGTGGGTGGGAGGATCACGGCTGACGCCTTTCGACGAAAGTAACTACTTAAAAGCATACGCTGGTGATAGTAACTTGTCAACGTCGTTAGATGGTGATATGTTTCAAGGGTGCCTAAGGACTCATCCGCGCCCGGCTCGCTCGAGCTCGTGCGGAGTTTCGTGAATTCGATCGACATCGAGCATCCTGAGACGATCGACGCACTCGCCGATCTCGGGGCGGCGCGGCTCTGGCTTGCCGACGCCGGTTTCGAGCCGGCGGGGCTGGAGCCGGCCGGTCTCGCCTCACTCCGCGGGCTCCGCGAGGCCGTCCGCGCTGTCCTCATGGCGCACGCGGGCGAGGCCGACGAGTCCGCATCCTGGCAGACGCTCGTCGAGGCGCTCGGCTCGATCCCGGTCTCGGTGCGCTTCACGGCCGCCGGCGAGGCGACCCTCGAAGCGCCCGGGCCGAGCGGCACGGAGCGCCTGCGCGGGGCCCTTGCCGCGGCGATCTACGACGCCGTCCGGGCCGGAACGTGGCGACGGCTCAAGGCTTGCCGAAAGCGGTCGTGCCTGTTCGCCTTCTACGACAAGACTAAGAACGGCAGCGGCGTCTGGTGCAACATGGATACCTGCGGCAACCAGGAGAAGGCCCATCGCCGGCGGCAACGCGAGCGAGGGGCGGCTTCCTCGTAAGGCAGCTGGCGCCCCGCCGCGCCTTTGTGGTACTCTGATAGTCCAGCTCCGGCGGCCTCCGACGGAAGTCGGGGCGCTGGAAAAAAGTCGAAATCGCGCTTGACACGCGTTGAGCGCTTCGATAGTATAGGCAGGTTGGCTTGGACGCCCCTCGTCGAAACGCGATCGCAAGATTCGCGTTTTGGGTGTCGGCGCGCCGAGTTCGCTCCTTGAAAACTGAACAGTGCAGCAGCAAATAAGTCTGTGGGTCTCCGGTCCTTAAGACAAGACCAATGGTCAAGTCTTTTGAGCATCGCGAGAACGTACAATTCTAGCTGTCGTTTGGTGTTTACATCAAACGGCGATGCAACACGCAATTGCATCTGAAAAAGCACAGCGAATTTTCGAGCCATGATTTATCATGCGCTCCATAAAATTTTTTATGGAGAGTTTGATCCTGGCTCAGGACTAACGCTGGCGGCGTGCCTAACACATGCAAGTCGAACGAGAAAGTGGAGCAATCCATGAGTAAAGTGGCGACCGGGTGAGTAACACGTGACTAACCTACCTCCGAGTGGGGAATAACTCCGGGAAACCGGGGCTAATACCGCATAACATCGCAAGATCAAAGCAGCAATGCGCTTGGAGAGGGGGTCGCGGCTGATTAGCTAGTTGG
>DATJOG010000045.1:0-3145 GCA_035507275.1 Candidatus Acidiferrales bacterium | reverse complement strand
GTCGAGCGCGCCAAGTCGTTCGAAGCGGCCGGCGCCAAGCGCTTGCACGTGATCGATCTCGACGGCGCGTTCGGATCCGGCGAAAATCTCGCGGCGGTCGGGCGCATCTGCAGCGCCGTCGAGGTGCCGGTGCAGACCGGCGGGGGCCTACGCGCTCTCAAGCACGCCGAGGCCGCGTTCGACGCCGGCGCGAGCGAAGTGATCATCGGCACGCTGCTGGTCGAAGACGAGCGGCTGGCGCGCCACATCATCAGCCGTTTCCCCGAAAAGGTCATCGCCGGGATCGACGCGCGCGGCTCGCAAGTCGCGACGCACGGCTGGCAAGAACGCACCCCGGTCGACCGCGACGCGCTGGTCAAGCGCGTCGCACAGTGGGGCGTTACCCGCGTCATCTTCACCGAGATTCGCCGCGACGGCATGGGCGAGGGTTACGACATCCAGGCGCTGAGCGAGATCGCGAGTGACGCCGAGGTCGTCATCACCGCCAACGGCGGCGCACGCACGATCGACGACCTGCGCGAGCTCAAGGCGAAGGCGCCGCCGGCGGTCGATTCGTGCATCGTCGCGAGCGCGATCTACAAGGGTACGATCAGCCTCGTCGAGGCGATCGCCGCCGTCAAGTAACTACTGCGTCGTAAACGAGCCTTCGTTGAACGTCTCCGTCGGGCTGCATTGCGAGGATGTATCATTTTCAATGAGCGCAACGACGTAGCCGACGGTGTACGTCGTTCCCCCTGAAAGCGCGGGAAGCGGCACGCTATATCCGCTGTTGGTGCGATTGAAGGTCGTTAGCGTTTGGGTCGCGCCGGCTGCACTCGTAAGCGTGATCGAGGGCGGCCCGACGTTCGTGTAGGGCGTGCCGGAAAAGAGCAGCGCCGCAGTCGAATCGGGGACTCCGGTTGCTCCGCTGGCCGGAGAGACTAGACTGAACTGCGGAATCGCCTGGGTGTTACACAGATCGGTTGCGGTGCCCGGCGTCGCGCTTCCGGCGGCGCTGCACGCATTGAGCGCAGTGATCGCAAAAAGAGCGACAATCGAGTGCCGTATCATTCACTCTCTCCTATGTAAGCGCGCGGGAGCGTGGCCGGCAAACGGGTGACGATTTCGTAGTTGATCGTGTCGGACCAGGTGGCCCAGTCGTCAACCGTCACTTCCTGACCATCGTCTCGCCCAATCAACGTTACCACGGAACCGGTTTGTGCTTCCTGAGCGTGGCTGAGATCGACGCACAGCATGTTCATCGCGACGCGCCCGACGATCGGGCATCGCACGCCGTGTACGAGCACCGCGCCTTTATTGGAGAGAGCGCGCGGAATACCGTCGGCGTAGCCGAGCGGTACCACGCCGATCCGCATCGCCCGCGGCGCGTGGAAGGTCGCGCCGTAGCCGACGGGTTCGCCCGCCTCGATGCTGCGCACGACCACCAGTTCGCTTTCGTATGTGAGTACCGGCTGTAGCGGCAGTCTTGCGCCGTTCATCGCTTCGCGCGTAGGCGCGGAGGGCCACAAGCCGTAGAGCGCGATACCGAAACGCGAAAGATCGAGACGGGTCTGCGGCCAGAGCATCGCCGCGGCCGACGCGGCGATGTGACGAATCGGCATGAAACCGCGCGACGCGAAGATCGGAGCGGCTTGCTCGCACGCGGCGTTGAAGCGTTCGAGCTGCAGCATCGTAAAGGGCGAGTCGAGCTCCTCGGCGGACGCCAAGTGTGAGAATACGCCGGCGATTTCCAGGTTGTTGACGCCGCCGTACGCTTCCGCCGCGTCGGGAAGATCGCCGGGCTGCAAGCCCAGCCGGTTCAGTCCGGTGTTGATCTTGACGTGTGCGCGCGCGCGCATCGAAGCGCGTTTCGCCGCCGCGGCAAGATCGCGCACGAAGCCCTTCGTATCCCAAAGCGCGACCTCGGCGTTGCAGGCCATCGCGTCGTCGAGACGTTCCGGCGGGACGGGGCCGAGGATCAGCAGCGGCGCGGTGATGCCGCCGTCGCGTAGCTCGAGTGCCTCGTCAACGCTGTACACGCAGAGCTTGGCGGCAAGCCCTTCGATCGCGAGCGCCACGTCGATCATGCCGTGCCCGTAGGCGTTGCCCTTCACGACGAAAGCCGCGTGCTGCGCGCCGACGAGCGCGCGCAGCGCTTGTGCGTTGTGCCGCAGCGCCTCGATCGATATGCGGAGGGTTCCGATCACGCGCGGCTCATGCGCGCGACCACGTAGGCCACGGGAACGCCGAAAAAGAGTGTGTGCGCCAGCACCGCATTGAGGATTGCGAGCGGGCCCGACGGCACGACGAAGGCGTGCGCGCCGAGTAAGAGCAGCAGCATGAAACAATAAACGATGATGCCGTACACGAATCCGCTGACGAACCAGCGTGCGCTCACGAACTTTTGCGTCTGCGCGAAATATGCGTAGCCGCCGGCCCAGCCGATGCTGACGATGACGTGCACGAGCAAACCGAACCATGCGAACGTACCGCTGCTGAATGCAACCGGGCCGATGGCTGCCGATGCGACCCACTGCCACATCGCAAGTAAGCTTCCGTGCGCGGGCACGATGGTGGCGAGCCAGAGATAGGCGTCGATGACGATTGCTCCGGCGAAGCCCGCCGCGATCGCCTGACGCACGATCGCGGCCCAATTCGGACTGAACGTCGTTGTCATCCTAGACCATTATCAGCATGGACCGTTAGCATGCCTCCATGATGTTGGGACAAGAACGTCAAAGCCGCGCGCTCGCGGATCTCGTCATCCGCACCTCCACCGTCGCGCTCGCTATCCTCAGCGGTACAGGCATCGCCTTCGGACTCTGGTCGCAGATCGGCCGGACCGCCGCCCCCTCGCTCCTCGTCGCCGCCGTCGCCGCCTTGTGCCTCGGATTCGGGCTGCTTGCCCTGCCGGTCCGCAACGCCTCGGCGCGCCTCTTCCTTCTCGTGGCGGCCCTCTCGCTGGCGGTGGCCTTTTTCGCCGGCGCCGGCGCCTTCAACGCCATCGCCGCCTAGCCGCCTTTGAGGCTTGCACTCTTAATCTCCGTCTGCTAAGATTTCGGGGCTGGCACTCCATTGCTGCGAGTGCCAACGCCTAAATTCCCACAGTTTTGGAGGTTTACGTGAATCTCAAGCCTTTGGCCGATCGCGTGGTCATCGAGCACGT
>DATJOG010000044.1:0-125481 GCA_035507275.1 Candidatus Acidiferrales bacterium | reverse complement strand
GCGCTACTGGATTCCGCCCGGCAAGGTTTTCGACGAGGTCTACTTCGCGCGCGCGGCCGAGGAGTATCTGCAGCGCCGCTACATCTACGAAAATACGCATCCGCCGGTTACCAAACTCTTGATCACGCTCTCCGTGATTCTCTTCGGCGGTCTGCAGCACGGCGACACCTCCTATGGATGGCGATTTCTCAATGTCGTGGCGGGCGCGGCCGCCGTGGCGATCTGCTTCGTGCTCGCCAAGCGCATCACGCGTTCGACGCTCTTTGGTTGCTACGCAGCGATTCTCTTCGGGCTCGACGGTATGCACTACGTGCAATCGCGTATCGCGACTCCCGAAGGTTTCGTCGTATGCTTCTCGATGCTCACGCTCTATGCGTTCTGCCGCTACTGGGACGCTGTATCCGACGCACCGCCGCGCGAGGCGCAGCCGCGCTCGTGGATGCTCCGGGCCGCGATCTTCGCGGCAAGCGCCGCAGCCGCGGTCGTCGTCGTGCTCCTGCGCTTTCGTACCGAGATACTCGCCGCGCAGATCGTGCTGGCCGTCGTGATCGCCGCGACACTGTACGCCGCCGACCGGCTTTTTCACGACAGGCCCGCGGGCGCGCGCTGGCTCGTCACCTTCGCCGTCGCCGGCGCGCTGCTGGTAGCGAGCAAGTGGTATGGTGTGATGGCCTACGGCGTCGCGGCGGTCGTCATCGCCTATGCCTCGGTGCGCGCGTGGATCGCGCGCCGTCCGTCGCCCTTCCCCGTCGATCTGGCGACCGCAGCGGTGATCTCGGCCATCGGCATCATCTACGCGCTCGCGTACATTCCGCATTTCATCGGACTCCGCGACCTGCAGACGCTCCCGCCGCGCCCCTACACGGTGAGCGATATCGTCACCATGCAGGTCAACGCGTTTCTCTATCACGCGCATCTGAAAGCGACGCACCCCTACGCCTCGCTCTGGTGGACGTGGCCGCTCGAGCTGCGGCCGATCCTCTACTACGCGAACTACGCCGGCACGTGTCCCAACTGCACGGCCGCGATGATCTACTCGATGCCGAATCCCATCCTCCTTTGGCTGGGTCTCGTCAGCGTTCCGTTCGCCGGCTTGCTGGCTTTTCACGAACGCAATCGCGGCTACGCGCTCGTCGTGCTCGCCTACCTGTTGCAGTGGGTGCCCTGGGCCTTCTCGCCGCGCATCGCGTTCATCTATCATTTCTACGTGAACGTGCCGCTGGTGGCGATCTGCAACGCGGTACTCATGCAGCGCGCACCGCGCGTGGTCGCGATCGGCTATCTCGTGCTGGCCGCCGCCGCATTCGTGTACTTTTTTCCGATTCTTTCAGCGATTCCGATCACCCAGACGCAGTGGATGCAGCGCTTGTGGCTGCCCGGCTGGAGCGGTTAGTGCTCGTACAGCGAGCCGGTACCGAAGGACTGCCGGAACATGAAACGCAGCGTGAAGGGCACGAGACCATACTGCGGAGAGAACGGGAGGAAGATCGGAGCGCGGTTTGCCAGCTCGTTCGTGAGATTCTGCGCGGAGAACTGCAGTTTCGCGCGCGGGCCGACCGATATCTCGAGGTTCGCGTTGAGCGTTGCGAAGGCGGGAGCGCCATAGGCGTTATTCGAGCCGACGTAGAGCGCGCCGATGGATGCGCGCGAACCGCGCGGCCATTTGTAGCTGATCTCGGTGTAGCCCTGCGCGTAGGGAATGTGAAACGGCGCGATCGAGGTGTAGCCGAGATTTCGCGGGTCTAGGGCGGTGTAGGTGCGCGGGAGCTGCAGCGTAGCGATGAAGCCCATGCCGACGCGTTTGAATTGCTGGAGTGCGAACTCCGCGCCGCTCTCCGTCATCGGCGGTTGGCAGCCGCACGGAAAAGCGAATCCGTAGACTCCTTGCGTCGCGTTGCGATAGAGATCGGCGGAGAGCGTGGTCGTGTTGCCGTGAAGCCGCCATTCGGCGCCGGCATCGACGCCGGTCGCGCGCTCGAGCGAATTGAAGATGGTGTAAAGCGGCGGGAGCACAGCGCTCGTGCCGTAGGAAGCACGCAGCGCGAGCTGGCTTGCGAGCTTGTATGAGTATCCGGCGCGCGCGGCGGGTGCGCTGAACGATTTGAACGTCGTGCGATCGCCGGTCAACTCGCCGGAGAGATCCACCTCGCTGCGCGAATCGGGACGATAGGTCAAGCTCTCGCGCGCGGTCGACTGCGTCTGGTTGATGCCGGTGCTCGGCACGTCTTCGTAAAGTGCGCGCGCGCTGGTTGCAAGAGCGAGCTTGCCGCTCGCGTGCTGCCATGCGAGCGTCGCTCCGCTCTCGTCGGCGATCGGCGAATAGCCGAGATTCGGAGTGTTGAGACCCTGCTGCGTCTGTGCCGTGAAGAGATGGATCGAGTAGGCGTCGTCGCCGCGATCGAGCGAGGCGCCGAGGTCCGCAAATCCAAGATGTTCGTACGAATAGGAATCCCCGAGGAATACGTAGGCCGCCTGCTCGGAACGGTCCAGGCTCACGCTCATGACGGTTCCGGTGATCGAGACGTTGGTCGACGGTGTTTCGCGCAGCTTCAAGAGTACGGCTTTGCGCACGTAATCGCTCTCGCCGTCGATCGAGAACATCGAGGCGTAGGCGAGAGCCCCGCCCGGTTCGGTGCCGTCATATGCGAGATCGCTGAATGAGCCGCCGTGCGAGTCGCCTTCGATCTCGTAGGTCCCGCGCTGCCCGAGCGTCGGGTCGGCCGTGCGGAAGTTGATCGCGCCGCCGGCGCCGCCGCCCGCACCGGCGATGTCGCCGGGCCCTTTGACGACCTCTACTTCTTGCAAGACGTAGGTCGGCAGCAGACTCAAGTCGAGCGACCCTAGGGGCGTGAGGATCGGTTCGCCGTCGATGAGGACCGGCGTTTCGTAGGGAAGCGCGCCGCGGACCGAGGCGAACGAGGGAGCGAGCGGCGATGCCGTATTCGTGTACCAATTCGTCAACGCGAGGACGCCCGGTGTCTGATTCATGACACTCGAAACGTCGGGTTGACCTTGATCGCGATAGGCTTCGCGGGGATAGACCTTCTGCGCGACGGGCGTGGCGTTAAAAGGCGTGCGGGCATGTCCGGTTACGGAACCGATCACCTGCAACGCGCCGGCCGAAGGCTCGAGCCGCACCTTGACGCCTTTTTGATTGGTAAAGTGCAGGGTTTCTGTCACCATATGGAAACCCGAAGCACGAATCTGCAGCGTGTAGCTTCCCGTTTCCGGAAGCCGCAGCCGCACGTTACCTCGGGCGTCGGTGGTTCCCGTCTGCGCGGGCTTTGCGGCCAGCGTGACGTGCGCTCCGCTGACGGGCTGCCCGTTCTGGTCGTCGACCGTTACGACAAGCGTCGTAGCCGCGGCGACGCGTATTGGGAAACATAGGGCGAAAAGAAAGGCGAGACCCATCCGGATGAACACGAAGCACCTACTGCGGCTTTTCCTGATCGTTACCTTTTTGGCGAGTACGCTTGCGCGCGCGCAGGCGCAAACAACCGGTGCGATCACCGGAACGGTACGCGATGCCGGCGGCAAGCCGATTGCAGGTGCGACGGTTTCGATTCGTCCGGCAAGCGTCGCACGCGTGGAGAGCGACGCGCAGGGCGCGTTCACGCTCGCAAACGTGCCTGCCGGCACCTACGATCTGACCGTCAGCAAAGGCGGGTTCGTCGAGTGGATGTACGCCGGAATCGCCGTGCCGGGCACAAAGCCGGTGACAGTGACATTGGTCGCGCGCTCGCTCGATACTCTCAAGCAGATCGCGTCGGTGCAGACCAGCGCCGGATCCTCGTTCAACACGACGGCGACGGCAACGCAGACGCTCACGCAGCAGAGCTTCGTCGATCAAGGCCAGATCAACATCGGTCACGTGCTCGACGAGATTCCCGGCGTCATCTCGAACCGCCCGGACTCGGGCAACGGCGGTGCGCCTGGTTCGATCACCTCGCCGAATTTGCGCGGCGCATTCGACTGGGAGAAGTCCAACCTGATCGACGGCTTTCCGCTCATCGCCGGCAAGAGCGGCGACTACGATACGCCGCTCGTGAACTCGCTGCTCTTCAACGACGTCGAAATCATCAAGGGGCCGACAGCCTACGCGAACGAGATCAACTACGGCATCGGCGGCACGATAAATTTCGTGACGGGCGAACCGTCGCTCACGCCGCACGACACGTTGATCGCGGGCATCGACAACCAACAGGGCGCTTTCGCCGAGATGCGCATCTCCGATACGATCGGCAAGGTCGGCTATCTCGTGGCGCTGGTGCGCAGCGGTACGAACGGTCCGCTCGACGACTATGCCACCTACGTCACGCTGCCCAGCGGTTCGAAAGTCAACGGCGTTAGTGCATCCTCGACGCTCAGTTCGTCGGCGCCCACCGGATACGGCGGGCCGTATCCCGTGCCGGGATCGATCAAGGGCAGCAATCCCTCCGCCGCGTACACGACGCTGGTGGCGTGCTGTCAGGACGTCACGTCGACCTATCAGAGCAATGGCGAACTCGCGAAACTCGCTTATCATTTCTCGAGCGCGACGACGCTGACGCTCGGATACGTCGGCATCCAGGGAGAGTACAACGGTCCGGCCGCAAGCTTGACGCAAATCTACTCGACGTTCACGCCGGGTCTTTCGTACGACGCGTCCGGCTCGCCGTTCGCGAACGGCGGGCAGTTCCTCCTGAACCAGTCGGCCGTGCTGCCCAATCAAAACCTCAACGACAACGAGCCGATGTTCGAGGGCCAATTCCGCACCGCGCTCGGCAACGACACGTTCCTCGCGCGCTGGTACAGCGCCGTGCTCGAACGGCCGACCTACTCGGACCTTTCCAATCCCGCCAGTTCCTACACACTTCCGCTGCAGCTGTGGGGCACGGTGAAGCTCGCCGGCACGGCGACGACCTTCAACGGACAGAGCGAGCAGGTTACGGTTCCCGACACGAGCGCGTACGTGAGCAGCATGGGTGATTTCGACCACCTGCGCGGCGGCTCGTTCGAATACGATCATCCGATCGGCAGCAACAATCTGCTCACCGCCGCTTACGACGCGGACACGAGCTTGACCCAATCCTACAAGATCGCCCCGGGAAGCGGCGCGGTGCAATACTCGATCGCGCCGGGCACGCGGCAGGACATGGATAACTGGCTGCTGCGCGACGTCGTGCAGATCGGCGATAAAGCGCAGCTCACGCTCGCGAACTACTACAACGTCTACCGTTCCACGTACGCGCCGACCGCGCCGTCCGACACGTCGTTCGACTTCTCGACGACGACCTCGACGCACGACGATCCGCGCCTCGGCTTCGTCTACCGTCCGGATGAGAATCTCTCGCTGCGCTTTTCGGCGGGCTCCTCGATCGCGCCGCCCTATCCGTCGCTGATCGACAACAACACCGAGACGGCGGAAGAAGTGCTGGCCGGCGGCGGTGCGGTCGGTACCACGGTGACCGTTCCCGTCAACTCGGGCACGCTCAGACCCGAGACGGCATTTGCCTACGACATCGGCGGCGACGCGCGCTTGCGGCGAAACGACATCCTCTCGGTCGACCTTTACCTCACCAACATCTGGAACCAGTTCCTCACCCAGATCACGGATACCGGGACGACCTACACCTACAACGGCACGCCGTACGAAGTCTATACGAGTACGAACGGGAACCTCGCGCAGAGCCGTGACGAGGGCATCGAGATCGGGCTGCATCACGATCCCGCGGTCGGGTACGGATTCACGGTCTCGGGCGATCTCGCGCGGGCCTATGCGTACAACGTTCCCGGCAACTTCTACTCGACGGCCGCGGGGCAGTACGAGACCAACCTCGGCGTGATTCCCGGCATCAACTACATCTCGAACGGCTCGGGCTACAACAACATCTCGAACAAGAGCGAGCCCTACTCGATGGGTTACGCGGAGATTCACCGCCGCGGGTCGTGGGGGCAATACGCCTCGCTCGGCCTGACCTACTACGGCTCGAACAACATGTTCAACATCCCGGCGTACTTCGTCGGTCACGCGACGCTGCGTCAGCCCGTCGCGCCGCACACGGCGCTGCAGATCTCGGTCGATAACCTCTTCGGTTCGAACGCGCTGCCGTACGTGCTGTACGGCGTGAACTCGGGCGCGATCTACGCGCCGCTCGCGACGGGACAGGTCGGGCTCAAAGCGGACGTGCCCTACGGGCCGACCACGCTGCGCGTGCTGCTCGTGCGTTCTATCTGATGAACTGCGAGGCCAGGGTGGCGGCCAGCGCTAGCGAGCCGATGAACACGAAATAGATCAGGGCTTCGGCCAGGATCATCTCGTCGGACGCCGTTCTCAGGTTTTTGAACATCACTGCCGCTCCTCTAGGGGCAGTATGGCGTGCAATCCTGACAACGCCCTTGACCCGATATGAGAAAAGAGCTAGATTTGGCCGGATTTCCGGCCGGATCTAGAGCTTTTCTAAGAAGCGGCCGATCAGGTTCGCGAGGACGGGGCCGGTGAGGGCTCCCTGCTCGGTCACGTCGACGTGGCTGGTCCCCGGCACGGCGACCATGTTGGTGATCATGCTGAAGCCGAGCACGCCCATGCCCAGGAATCGCGCGAAAATCGCTTCGAGCACGGTCGACATGCCGACTGCGTCGGCGCCGATCGTGCGCAGATACGCTGCTTCAGCGGCGGTCTCGTAATTGGGGCCTTGCAGACCGGCGTAGACGCCTTCGCGCAAGCGGTGTTCGGGCGTCGCCACGCTGCGCACGATCCCCCGCAGCCGCGACGAATAGGCGTCGGCCATGTCGACGAACGGATTCTCGTGCGGCCAGCCGATCAGGGCGTTACGGCCGGTGAGATTGATGTGATCCGCAATCATCATGACGTCGCCTTGCACGAAATCCTCGCGGAGCGAACCCGCGGCGTTGGTGAGGATCAGCACGCGCGCACCCGCCGCGTGCGCGAGGCGCACGCCGGTCGTGACCTGCATCGGCGAGAAGCCCTGGTAGAGATGCACGCGTCCGGCGAAGGCCGCGACGCGTTTGCCGCGTAGAGTACCGCACAAGACTTCGCCGGCGTGACCGCGCAGTGTCGCGACGGGCATACCGAGCAGCGTGTCGTAGGGAATCGACACGTGGGCAAACGAGTCGCGCAGGGCCGACGAGAGGCCGCTGCCCAGAATGATCGCGCACTCGATGGGTCCGCCTGCTGCGTCTTGCAGACGTGAAGCGTCGACGGTTAGGAGTTTATCGTTGGGCGATCGGCGATCGATCATAGAGATTCGTTCCCGTCATAGCAGCGGGCACCGGCAATCCCTCGAGCGCGAGCAAGGTCGGCGCGACGTCGCCCAGCTTTCCGCCGGGCGCGAGCGTGCCGCGCAGGTCGTTCGAGATGAGGATGAACGGCACCGGATTGGTGGTGTGGGCGGTCAGCGGATTGCCTTGTTGGTCGAGCTTCTCCTCGGCGTTGCCGTGATCGGCGGTGATCGCGAGCAGACCGCCGGCGCGGAGCACCGCGTCGGCTAAACGCTGCAAGCAGCCGTCGAGAACCTCGACGGCTTCGATCGTCGGCTCCCACTTGCCGGTATGGCCGACCATGTCGGCATTGGCGTAATTCATGATGATGACGTCATGCTGGCCGGACTCGACGTCGCGCACGGCGATATCCGTGATCTCGCGCGCGCGCATCGCGGGCGCGAGGTCGTAGGTCGGCACGCTGCGATCGGAAGGAACGAGTTCGCGATCCTCGCCCGGGAACACGTCTTCACGGCCGCCGTTGAAAAAATAGGTCACGTGCGCGTATTTCTCGGTCTCGGCGAGACGCAGTTGTTTGAGGCCGGCCCGCGCGATCACCTCGCCGAAGGTGTCGTACTGCGGGCGTGGTCCGAAGAGCACCGGATTGGGAAACGTCTCGTCGTATTTGGTCATCGTCGCGAAGACGCCGTTGCTCCATGCGTACTCGTTGAAGCGCGCCGTCAGCTGCCGCGCGCGATCGGGGCGAAAGTTGAAGAAGATGCACGCATCGCCGTCGCCGACCGTGCGCGTCTGACCGACGATCGTCGGCACGACGAACTCGTCGTTTTCTTCGCGTTCGTAGGCGGCGTGAAGCGCCGCGAGTGCAGACGGTGCATGATACTGCGCGGTTCCTTGCGTCAAGAGCGCGAAGGCTGCGTCGGTGCGCTCCCAGCGCTTGTCGCGATCCATCGCGTAGAAACGGCCGCCGACCGATGCGATCGAACCGGGGCGTCCGATCGAGTCGAGCTTACCGTCGAGCGCGTCGATGTAGGTCTTTGCCGAACGCGGCGGTACGTCGCGTCCGTCGAGAAACGCGTGAACCGCAAAGGGCACGCTCGCTTCGACGGCGGCGTCGATCAACGCGAAGAGGTGGGCGATCGAGCTGTGCACGCAGCCGTCGGAGAGCAGTCCCATGAAGTGCAGCGTCGAGCGGTTGCGTTTGACGTGCTCGATGCACGCGAGCAGCGTGGGGTTGACGGAGAAGGCGCCCGACGCGATGTCCGCGTCGATCAGCACGACGCCTTGCGGCACGATGCGGCCGGCGCCGATGTTCATGTGTCCGACTTCGCTGTTGCCCATGATGCCTTTGGGCAAGCCGACCGACTCACCGGATGCATCCAGCGTGGTCCACGGATACGCTTCGAAGAAGGCGCGCCAATGCGGCAGCTTCGCGGCGGCGATTGCGTTGCCGAAGGCGGAATCGCTGCATCCCCATCCGTCGAGGACGGCGAGCACCAACGGCTTATGCACGCTCGGCCGCGCTTTCGATCAATGTGGCGAACGCGCTCGGGTCGAGCGAGGCTCCGCCCACCAATCCGCCGTTGATGTTCGGCTGCTCCGCGTAAAGCGCGACGTTTTCGGGTTTCACGCTGCCGCCATAGAGAATCGGCACCTCGTCCAAACCCGGGACGCTGCCGCGAATGATGCCCATGATACGGTCGGCTTCGACGGGGTCGCAATTCGCTCCGGTGCCGATCGCCCAGATCGGTTCGTAAGCGAGCACCACGCGGCGCGCCTGCTCGACGTCGAGACCCTCGAGCGCTCCAATCGTTTGCGTGACGACCCGCTCCTCGGCCGCTCCCGCTTCGCGCTCTTCGTGCGTTTCACCGACTGCGACGATCGGTGTCATGCCGTGCGCGAGCAGTGTCTTGACCTTGAGATTGACGGTCCGATCGAGTTCGTTGAAAAGCGTGCGCCGCTCCGAGTGACCCACGATGACGTAGCGCACGTCGAACTCGCGCAGCATCGGCTCGCCGATCTCGCCGGTGAAGGCGCCGTGGAGATCCCAGTGCACGTTTTGAGCGCCGAGCACGATGCGCGGATGATGCCGCAGCGCCTCGTGGGCGGCGGCCAGCGACGTGAACGGCGGCGCGATGACGATCTCGACCCGGCGGACGAGGTGTTCGGCAAGCGGAATGAACGCCTCGAAGAAAGCGCGCGTTTGCGCCGCCGTCTTGTGCATCTTCCAGTTTCCGGCAACGATCGTGCGCGGCATCAGTCGTGTTCGAGCGCCGCGACGCCCGGCAGCGTGACGCCTTCGAGATATTCGAGCGTCGCGCCGCCGCCGGTCGAGACGTGCGTCATCGCGTCGGCAAATCCGAGCATGTGCGCGGCGGCAGCCGCGTCGCCGCCGCCGACGACGCTGGTCGCACCGGCGCGCGTCGCGCGGGCAATCGCATCGCCGACGATCTTGGTTCCCGCGCGATAGGCAGGCTTCTCATAAACGCCCATCGGTCCGTTGAAGACGATCTCTTTCGCGCCGGCGATCGCGTCGGCGTAGGCGCGTGCCGTGCGCGGGCCGATATCGAGAATCATCGCATCGCCCACGTCTTCGATATCGACCTCGTGCGCGTTCTCGTCGGCGTCGAACGCGCTCGAAACCACGGCGTCGATCGGAAGATGAAGCGTGATGTCGTGATGCGTGGCGAGATTCAAGATGCGTTTGGCGGGTTCGAGATCGTCGTCGCGCAGCGAACGCCCGACGTGCGTTCCGCGCGCGGCCAAAAACGTGTTCGCCATGCCGCCGCCGACGCAGAAGGCGTCGACTTTGCTCATGAGGTTGGTGAAGACGCCGACCTTGTCTTTCACCTTGGCGCCGCCGATGACGCAGACGTAGGGATGCGCGGGGTTGCCGGTGAGCCGTGCCAGTGCCGAGAGCTCGGCCTGCATGAGCAGACCCGCCGCGCTCGGCAGCAGATGCGCGAGCGCTTCGGTCGAGGCGTGGGCGCGATGCGCGGTACCGAACGCGTCGTTCACGTAGAGGTCGCCGAGCGACGCCAGCTCGCGCGCAAAATCGGGATCGTCGCGTTCTTCACCCGGATGGAAGCGCACGTTTTCGAGCAGCAGGACGCCGCCGTCTTTGAGCGCGGCCGCGGCGTCGCGGGCGGCCGGTCCGACGCAATCCTCGGCGAAAGCGACCGGAACTCCCAGCCGCTGCGCGAGCGCGGGCGCTACCGGCCGGAGCGAGTACTTCGGAACCGGCACGCCGTCCGGGCGCCCGAGATGCGAGATCACGATCACGCGCGCGCCGCGCTCGATCAGCGTGCGCAGCGTCGGAATCGCGGCGTCGATGCGCGTGTAGTCGGCGATCTCGCCCCCCGACATCGGTACGTTGAGGTCCTCGCGCACCAGCACGCGCTTGCCGCGTACGTCGAGGTCGTCGATGGTATGGAAGTTCAGAGGGCGAGGCTCCCTAGACTTTGCTGGGCAGTTTGTCGAGGATCATCGCGGTGAGGTCCGCGAGGCGGCACGAGTAGCCCCACTCGTTGTCGTACCACGCGCACACCTGCACCATATCACCCATCGCCTGCGTCAGCTTCGAGTCGATGATCGAGCTGTACGGCGAGCGTTTGAAGTCGCTTGAGACGAGCTCTTCCTCCGTGTACTGCACGTATTTCTTGAGCGGGCCTTCGGCGTCGGCGCGCAGCAGGGCGTTGAGCTCGTCGCGCGTCGCCGGCGTCTTCGTCTGCGCTACCAGGTAGACCATCGAGACGGTCGGGGTCGGTACGCGCAGTGCGAAGCCGTCGAAGCTTCCCTTTACTTCGGGAATGGTCAGATAGAGCGCCTTAGCCGCACCCGAACTCGTCGGTACGATGTTGGTCGCGGCGTTGCGTGCCCGGCGAATATCTTTGTGCGGCGCATCCAGGATGTTCTGATCGTTCGTGTACGAGTGGATCGTGGTCATGAAACCTTTGACCCAGCCCAAATGATCGACGATCGGTTTGACCGCGGTCGCAAGACAGTTCGTGGTGCACGACGCGTTCGAAATGATGTTGTGCTTTTCGGGGTCGTACACGTTCTCGTTCACGCCGAGCACGATCGTAACGTCCTCGCCCTTGGCGGGCGCGGAGATGATCACTTTCTTCGCGCCGCCGCCGGTAATGTGCGCGCGTGCCTTCTCGGCGTCGGTAAAGAGGCCGGTCGATTCGATGACGACGTCGACGCCGAGATCCTTCCACGGCAGTTTGCCGGGATCGCGTTCGGCGAGCACCTTGATCGGCTTGCCGTTGACGAGGATCGTGTCGCCGCTCGCGCTCACCTCGCCTTCGAACGTGCCGTAATTGCTGTCGTATTTGAAGAGGTGCGCGCACTCCGCGGCGCTGGTGAGGTCGTTGACGGCGACGATTTGTACGCCGGGATGGCGCTCGAGCAGCGCCTTGGCGAAGTTCCGTCCGATGCGGCCGAAGCCGTTGATCCCGATTCGCATAGCCCCGGCATCTACCGGGCTAGGTTGACTAGGCCCTGCCGGTCCGCAGGCGCGCGGCGAGGCGGCTGAGCGCGCTCAAGCGGCTGGATACCGTGGGCTTGGCGATAGGGGGATTGCAGCGTGCGCCGAGCTCGGCCAAGGACTCGTCGGGATGGGCGAGGCGCAGCTGCGCGATCTCCCGCAGCGGGGGCGAAAGTTCGGCCAGGCCGTACGCGTTCTCGAGGTATTCGATGACCCGGCGCTGCGCGGCGGCGGCCGCTGCGGCTCGCTCGAGATTGGCGGCTTCCGTGTTGACCAAGCGATGGATGCGGTTCTTGGTCTCGCGCAGGGCGCGCACGTCTTCGAGGTGCAGCACCGCGCCGAAGGCGCCGATGAGCGTGAGCACGTCGACGATCGCTTCGAAGTCTTTGTAGTAGAGGACGTCGCGCCGCTTGCGCGTGGTGTGTTTGGGCGCGCGGCCGGTGCTGCGCAACATCCATACCAGACGATCGCTGAGCTCGCGCTGCGGGAGCACGAACTCGAGATGATAGCCGTGCGCACCGGCCGCGAGCGAACCGCAGGCCAGAAACGCCGCGCGAATCTCCATCAAGCGGTCGCACTTCAGGGTCGGCTTGGGCGGCAGTTCGCGCAACCCCGCAGGCAGCGAGATGGCGAAGGTCGGCAGCCGCGCGAGCCGCGTCACCGCGCGGCTCTCGATCGGGTGTGCTTTGCGGTCCTCGAGCAGCGACCAGAAGAGCCGCGCGATCGAGTTGCGATGCGTGATGAAGGTGGTGCGCGCACCGTTTGCGCCGTAGAGCGCAAGGCCGGTGACGAGCGCGGCGCGGCAGTGTGGCGCCGGCGGCGTTTCGCGCGCGAGCGCGTCCTTTGTGTCAGCCGAGATCGATGCGGCGCTCACCGACGACCTCGTAGAGCTCGGCAGCTTTCACCGACGGCGTCATGCGCAGTGGAACCTCACGCACACGCACCGTAACGCTGCGCGTCGCGTAGTGAATTTCGAGCACGTCGCCGGGCTTGACGTTGTACGCGGGCTTGAGCGGCTTGCCATCCTTTGTGATCCGTCCGTGCTCGAGCGCTTCATGCGCTTCGCTGCGCCTCTTCGAAAGGCGTGCTACTTTCATAAATTTGTCTAGGCGCATCGGTCGTCCTTGAAGTTTACCATGCGCCGGTGGAGAAGAGGAGGGGCGATGGCAAGCGCGAGTCCTGCCCGCCGCATGGGTGTGAATATCTTCGACGAGTCCAAACCCATGTGGCAGATCATGCTGCTCTTCTTACTGCCGCTCATGATCAGCAACATCTTGCAATCGGCCTCGCAAACCTTTGCCTCGATCTTCCTCGGGCGTATGATCGGGGTGAGCGCGCTCGCGGCGGTCTCGGCGGTCTTCCCCGTCATCTTCCTGCTCTTTTCTTTCCTCATCGGCATCGCGAGCGGCAGCACGATTTTGATCGGTCAAGCCCATGGAGCGCGCGACGACCATCGTTTGAAAAAAGTCGCCGGCACCGTACTCGGCGCGACGATGCTCTTCTCGATCTTCTGCGCGATCGTCGGAACGCTGGGGTCGCCCTGGATGCTCGCTGCGCTCGGCACGCCGGCTTCGATCGTACCGCAGGCCGACCAGTACGCGCGCGTGGTCTTCCTCACGAGTCCGGTGCTCTTCCCATATCTGGTCTACACGACGTTCTTGCGCGGCGTGGGTGATTCGCAGACACCGCTCTACTTTCTCATCGTGAGCGCGGTGCTCGCGATCTTTTTCACGCCGGCCTTCATCGCGGGCTGGTTCGGCCTGCCGCATCTGGGCGTCGTGAGCGTCGCGATCTCGGGCGTGATCGCGAACGGCGTCGGATTGATCGCGCTGCTGGCGCTGCTCGCGCGGCGGCGCAGCCCGTTGCGTTTCGATCTCGAGATGGCGCGCGACATGATCATCGATCCCAAGATCCTCTGGGCGGTGATACGCATCGGCGTGGCGACCGGCATCCAGGTCATCATGGTTTCGCTCGCCGAGATCGCCATCATCAGCTTCGTCAATCATTACGGAGCGCGGGCGACGGCTGCTTACGGCGCGGTCAATCAGATCGTCAACTACGTGCAGTTCCCGGCGATCTCGATCGGCATCGCGGCCTCGATCTTCGGCGCTCAATGCATCGGAGCCAAGCGTGAGGATAAGCTCGGCAGCGTCATCCGTTCGGCGGTGGCGCTGAACTACGCCGTGGGCGGCGTGCTGGTTCTGACATGCTATCTCATCGCGTACCCGCTGCTCGAACTCTTCATCACCGACGCGCAAACGGTCTCGATCGCGCACGAGCTTTTGATGATCACGCTCTGGTCGTATTTGATCTTCGGTAATAGCGCGACGATCAGCGGCGTGATGCGCAGCAGCGGAACCGTGCTCGTGCCGACGATCAACGGCATCATCGGCATCTGGCTGATCGAGGTTCCGGTCGCATTCGTCTGCATGCGCTACTTCGGATTACCCGGCGTATGGGTCGGTTATCCGGCATTCTATTGCTTCATGCTCTGCGCGCAGTTCACGTACTACGAACTGTTCTGGAAAAAGAGAACGCACGAACGGTTGGTGTGACGCTTGGCTCCGGGCTCGGGATGACGCCTCAGCGCTTCTTTTCTTTGGGCGTGACGCACGTGCCGGTCGCACGGCAGACGACGATGGGTTCGGTCAAGAAATCCGCGGCGCTCTCGTTCACGTCGGTTCGTGCCGCGATCACTTTGCGCGCTTCGAAGCTCATGGTGCGTGAGGTGTTGCCGACCTTCGTGATGCGTCCGGACGCCTCGATGTAGTCCCCGGCATAGACCGGAGCGAGAAATTCGACGCTGTCGTATGCGACGAAGAGCCCCTCGTCGCCGTCGAGCCGGATCAGGAGCTCGGTCGCGACGTCGCCGAAGAGCGCGAGCATGCGCGCGCCGTCGACGAGATCGCCGCCGTAGTGCGCGTCGTGCGCGCTCATGCGCAGCCGAATCAGGCCGGTTAGGCTGCTTGGGTCTTCGCGAGTTGCCACAGTTCCTCGAGTTCGTCGAGCGAGAGATCGGAGAGGCTTTTGCCCTTCGCCGCCGCGCGCTCTTCCATGAACGCGAAGCGCCGATAAAATTTTTCGTTTGCCTCGCGCATCGCCGTCTCGGCGTCGATGCCGAGTGAGCGTGCCAAGTTCACGACGGTGAAGAGCACGTCGCCCAGTTCTTCGCGCACGTGCGGATCGTCTTGCTTGAGGCGTTGCGCCTGGGCGAGTTCGGTGAGCTCCTCGTGCAGCTTGTCGAGCACGCCGCCGACGTTGGGCCAGTCGAAGCCGACCCGCGATGCCTTCTCCTGCATGCGCTGGCCGCGCTGCAGTGCGCCCAGATGCTTCGGGATGCCTTCGAGACGGCTTTTGCGTTTTTGGCCGGTCGCTTCTTGGGCTTTGAGCTTCTCCCAGCTGCGCCACTGCGAATCGACGTCCTCGATGACCGCGTCGCCGAAAACGTGGGGATGGCGGCGCACCATCTTGTTCGAGAGCGCGTCGACGACGTCGGCGACGGTAAACTTGCCGGCTTCGGATCCAAGTTGCGAATGGAAGACGATCTGCAGCAAGAGATCGCCGAGTTCTTCGCAGAGCGCGTTCAAATCGTCCGCCTCGATTGCTTCGACGACTTCATAGGTTTCTTCGATCAGGTAAGGGACGAGCGTGCGATGCGTTTGTTCGCGATCCCAAGGACAGCCGTCACGCAGGCGCGCCATGATCTCGATCAGGTCGTCCCACGAATAATGTTGCGATTGCGGCGGAAGCGGCACGAGCGGCATGGCGATCGCGGCGGAGAGCGTGGCGTGCGGCATGCCCGGGGTGATGTGCGTTGCGTGGCCCTCGGCTTCGAGCGCGCGCAAGAGCGGCGGCAGGCCGGAGAAATCGGAGAGTGGATTGCCGAGCACGCCGAGTGCGAGCGATTCGACCGCCGGATCGCGCAAGGCCGCGGTAAACTGCGCGACGGCGTCGGCGCTGCCGCGCGCGAGCGCAGCGGGATCGGGGACGAACGAGCGATCGAGCCTCACGCCTTCGCGTTCGAGCGCGGCGGCGAGTTCGGGCGGGGGGAGCAGCACGACGGTGCGTGCGCTTGCGCGCAGCGCGTCCAACGCTCCGGCCGTCAGGTAGCCGGGCTCGCCCGGGCCGAGGCCGACGATAGATACCAGCATGCGAAGCGGTGGTTCGAGAAAAAGCGAGGGGCCCCATTTGGGGCCCCTCCGTTACTCAAGAACCGGACGGTGCTGGAACGGCTCCGTTCGGCGCCGCGCCGGCGGGTGCGGCGGGCGGCGTCGGTTCGGGCGTCGGGAAGGCGAGCGCGAAGCGCGGATCGCTGATCTGGATATTCGCTTTGTTCGTCAGGTCCGTCATGAACGGCGCGATGAGCGGCGCTTCTTGCTGCTGGCGCAGCATATCGGCGATCTTGTCCTTGGTGTTCGCGAGCGTCGCGACGACGCCGGGTTCGCGCTTTTCGACTTGAATGATGTGATAGCCGAACGGCGACTTGACCGGCGCGCTGATCACGCCGACCGGAAGCGAGAAGGCGGCCTTGTCGAACGCAGGCACCATCTGTCCGCGGCGGAACTCGCCGAGTTCGCCGCCCTTGTCGCGGCTGCCCGGATCGATCGAATACTGTTTGGCCTCGGCTGCAAAGTCCTTACCGGCTTTGAGGTCGGCTTCGACCTTCTCCGCGGTCTTGAGGTCGGCAACCAAGATGTGGCGCGCGTCGACCTGCGCCGGTTTGTCGAACGCGGCGTGGTTCTTATCGAAGTAGGCCTTGATCTCCGCGTCGCTGACCTTCACGTTCTTGCCGACGGCTTTGTCGAGAATGATTTGGTCGGAGAGCAGTTTGTGCACGTCGTCTTCGGTTAGGCCGCGCGACTTGAGCATATCGTTCCACGATCCGGGCGGGAAGTTCGCCTTGATCTGATCCTCGCGCGACGTGATCTCCGCGTCGCTGACGGTGATGTTGTTCTTCTGCGCGTATTGCTGCAGCAGAATCTCGCGCACCATCTGCTGAAGGGTTTGGATCGCTTGCGGGCTGCTCTCGAGTTTTGCGTCGAGATCGGCCTTGCTGATCGATTGTCCGTTCACGGTGGCAATCGTGCCGCCGCCCGAGCAGGCGGTGATCGAGACGGCCAAGAGCACGGTGGCAAGACCCGCGGCGATGCGGTGGTTCGACATGGTTTCTCCGGCTTGGAAGCTCAGTGCGTAGTAAAGCGGAGCTCGTTGGCTCCGCAGATGGGCTGGTGGGTTCGGTCGGCCTCGTAGAAGGCCCTCTCAGAGCGCCTCTAAGAGTTTTCTCAAAAGCGGCATCCAGACCGCTTCGGCGGCCTGACCCGCCGGGACGGCAGGCAGGTCGACCACGATCTTGCCTTCTCCGAAGCGAAAACGGTTCTTCGTCAGCGACTGGAGCTTGGGAATCGCGGAGGGGTCGAGTTCGAAGCCCGTACCCACCCCGAGGGTGAGCCGCCGCTCGTCGACGACGACGCGCGTCACCCGGCGCTGGAGCGCGATGGCGCGCAATTTCGTGAGCTCGACCAGGCGCTCGAGCGGAACCGGCAGCGGCCCAAAGCGGTCGCGCACGCCGGCCCCGATCTCCTCGACCTCTTGCTGCGTGCGCGCCTTCGCGAGTTGTTGGTAGACGGCGATCTTCTGCGATACCTGCGGAATGTAATCGTTCGGAATGAAGGCGCTGATCTTCACGTCGATCACCGCTTCGCGACGGTCGTCGAGCGATGCAGCCATGCCGCGGCGCTCGGCAATGGCGTCGGCGAGCAGCTGGCAGTAGGTGTCGAATCCGACCGAGCCGATGAAGCCCGACTGCGCAGAGCCCAAGAGATTGCCGGCCCCGCGAATCTCGAGATCGCGCATCGCGATCTGCAAGCCCGATCCCAAGTGCGTAAACTCGCGAATCGCTTCGAGCCGCGCCTTTGCCTCCTCGGTGAGCGCTTTATGTCCCTGATAGAGAAGATAGCAATAGGCTTGATGATTGGAACGGCCGACGCGTCCGCGCAGCTGGTAGAGCTGAGCGAGGCCGAACTTGTCGGCGTCGTTTACGATCATCGTGTTGACGTTGGGGATGTCGATGCCGTTTTCGATGATCGTCGTCGCGACCAGCACGTCGGTCTCGCCGTCGATGAACGACTGCATGATCGGTTCGAGCTCGTTCTCTCGCATTTGCCCGTGACCGACCGCGATACGCGCGCGCGGCGCCAGCTCTTGCAGCGCGTTGCGCACCGCGTAGATCGATTCGACGCGGTTGTGCAGATAGTAGACCTGCCCGCCGCGGTCGATTTCGGCGTTGATCGCGCGTTGAACGATCGCGTCGCCCGCGGGCACGACGACGGTTTTGACCGACATGCGGTTCTTGGGCGCCGTTTGAATCAACGATAGATCGCGCACGCCCATAAGTGACATGTGCAGCGTGCGCGGAATCGGCGTGGCCGAAAGCGTGAGTACGTCGACCGAGGTCTTGTACTCTTTGAGACGCTCCTTGTGCATAACGCCGAAGCGCTGCTCCTCGTCGATGACGATCAAACCGAGATCGGCGAACGCGACGTCCTTTTGCAAAAGCCGGTGCGTACCGATGACGACGTCGACCTTACCCTGCGCGAGGTCGGCGAGAATCGCGCGCGCTTCGGCTTTGCTCTTGAAGCGCGAAAGCTCTTCGATGCGCATCGGGAAGCCGGCGAACCGCGCGCTGAAATTGCGGTAGTGCTGATCGGCGAGCAGCGTCGTCGGCACGAGCACGGCGACTTGCTTCTTTTCCGCGACGGCTTTGAATGCGGCGCGCATCGCGACCTCGGTCTTGCCGTATCCGACGTCGCCGCAGACCAAACGATCCATCGGCTGCGCGCGTTCCATGTCGCTTTTGACCGCGCCGATCGCTTTGGCTTGATCGGGTGTCGGATCGTAGGGAAACGCCTCCTCCATCTCGGCTTGCCACGGCGTGTCCGGCCCGAACTGAAAGCCTTTGCTCAGCTCGCGCTCGGCGTAGAGCGCGACCAAACCGTCGGCGATCTTCGCAAGCGATTCCGAGACGCGCGACTTCGTGCGCGCCCAATCGGCGCCGCCCATTTTGGAGAGACGCGGCGACTGCCCTTCGGCGGCGGAGTATCTGGTGACTTGATGCATCTGCGTGACCGGCACGAGCATGCGATCCGAGCCGGCGTACGCGAGATCGAGGTAGTCTTGCGTTGCGCCCAAGATCGTCTCGGTACGCAGACCGAGATACTGACCGATGCCGTGTACCGCATGCACGACGTAATCGCCGACACGCAGATCGGCTAGCGTGACCGGCACGCCTTCCTTGACGGCGCGCAGCTTGACGCGTTTGGGCGGCGCGCCGAAGATCTCGCGATCGCCCAGCACGCGTAAACGCAGACCGGGGATCGCGAAGCCCGTCTCGATCGACCCATGATCGATGACCACGCGATCGTGCGCGACCCCCGCGGCGCGAAGCAGATCCGCGGTGCGCGTCACCGCACCGCTGACGATGTAGAGCGACTCGCCGCCCGCAACCCACTCGCGCACGCTCTGGGAAAAGAGCTCGATCTGGCGGTTGAAGTGTTCGGCCGGACGGCATTCGAGCACGTGTGCGCGGTGAGGCTGCGGCACCCACTGTGTATCGTGCCGTTCGATCGCGCCGGGAAGGATCAAGAGCGGATGATTGCGCATGCGCGGAGCGAGTTGGGCGAGCGTCGGGTGCGGAATCGTCACGGCCGGAACCGCTTCGTCTTCGGCGAGAAGCAGACTCTGCTCGCGCGAGCGTTCCTCGTCGAGCGCGCGCTCGACCGTCGCGAGCATGCCGGGCTCGTCGAGCACGAGGATCGCGTCGGCGCGTAAATAATCGAAGAGCGTTGCCTCGCCCGTGCTCTCGCGCCACGGAACGATCTCGATCTTTTCTCGCGTGCCTTCGCTGAGCTGCGTCACGAGATCGAAGGGCCGTATGCTCTCGATCGCGTCGCCGAAGAATTCGATGCGCGTCGGAGCGTCTTCGCTTGCGGCGAAAAGATCGAGAATGCCGCCGCGCACCGCGTACTCGCCGACCGCGCTCACGACGTCGGTGCGCTCGTAACCAAGTGCGAAGAGGCGCTCTTGCAGGCGCTCGAAACCGGGCTCGTCACCCGCGTGCAGCGTAAGGCGCGCCTCTTCGAAGAGCGCGCGCGGCGTAAGGTACTGTAGTAGCGCGGCGACCGGTGCGAGGAGGAGGCGATATTTGCCGGCCGCGAGATCGGCCAGCAGCGTCATGCGCGCGCTGCGCTCCGACGGGCTCTCGATCGCGCCGAGCGCTTCATCGCGCGAGCGCAGCAGCGCAACCTGCTCGGGCTCCTCCTCGCCGAGATAGTAAAGGAGATCGGCGAACGCGCGCTCGGCCACGTCGGGCGTCGGAACGACGACGAGCATCGGACGCTCGAGCGTGCGGTAGAGCGAGGCGAGCAGCGCGGGGCGCGCCGCGGCGACGGTTTCGTGCAGGGCGTAGACGCCATGCCCGGTGCGCAGATCGGCGACGAGCGGAGCAAGCGCGCGCGGCGAGCTTGCGAGCGTTCGCAGGAGCGCGTCATGCGACGCGAGGTCGGGTACGGTTTGGGCGGTCACGGGCGCCTGATTATAGCACGAGCAGCGCTACCGCGCGCGAGCCAAGACGACCGCGCCGTCCCGCTCGTACAGCTTCCGATACGTACCGGCCTGCAGGAGCGCGCGTACGCGCGGATCGCCGATTTTCCAGCGCTCTGAGTCGTAGTCGGCGTCGAACACGAGAAAACGCTGATTTGCAAGCCCGATCGATGCTTCACGCCGGTTGGCGAGGTGGGCGAAGATTTCGTCGTCGGCGCCGATCGTCACGTCTCGGGGAAGCGAACGCAAGAGCGAACCGAGTGCTGCGTCGTGCTCGTTCGGCGTGCGATAGAGAAAGTACCAGCGCGCCATGGGATCATTGAAAAACAGCGTGAGCGCACAAGCGATCGGGGCGGCCGCGACGATCGCTCGCCGCCATCGATCGCGAGCGAGCACGAGCTCGGCGCAACCCGCGGCAAAAGCTGCGAGTACGTAACCCATCCATGCTGCGACGTAATGTGTGCCAAGCGAGATGGTAATCGCTTCGTGCGAGGCGAGTACCTCGATGAAGCCCGGAATTGCGAGCAGTGCGAGCCGCGAACGCAGCGGGATGAAGAGCAGCGGGGCAAAAGCCCAGAAGAGATAGAGAACGCGAATAGGCGATGCGAGCGGCGCGTAACCGAGCGGCGATCCGCCCGTGAAGGTCCAGTTGTAAAAGTGTAGCGACCAGTAGGGGACGCCGGGAAAGAAGAGCGGACGCAGGACGAGGAAATACAAGACCGCCATGCCCGCGGCGAGCGCACTCAGCGTCAGTCCGAGCTGCACGCGGCCGCGGTCCGAGCGCCACACGAGCGCGGCGATGATGCCGATCGCACCAACGATGACGAATTGATCCTCTTTCGTGCAGCACAGCGCTAGCGCCGAAAAGAATGCGGCCCGTCGCTTCCCGGCATCCAACGCCCAGGCCAGCGTCGCGGCAAGCACCGGAACGAACGCAGCCTCGTGAAAGTCGGTAAAGGCCAAAGCCCAGAGCGGAGGATAGCAAAGTGCAATTGCCGCGATGAGTACCGACGGAGCGGCGCCTACTCTGCGCCGCGCGATCGCATAAACAGGGATCGCAACGAGCGCGCAGAGCAGTGCCTGCGCCACGATCAATGCGCGCGCGTCTCCGACCGCACGTACAAGCGGGACGAGCAGGAACAGGATCGGAGAGAAGTGCACGCTCAGGTGATTGACGCCGCCCTCAACCGTGCTCGAGAAGCCGTGGCCGAATGATAGCAAGACCTGCGTGAAGATGCCGTCATCGACATCCGCTCGATAGATGGCGAACTTCCACAAACCCAGCCATGAAAGAAACGCCGCCCACCCACAGACGAGCGCGGTGAGAGCAACCCCGGATCGTCTCACTCGCGCTCCGGCGGCGCGGCGATGCCGAGCGCGATCAGAGCGATCCACGGTTCGGCGACCTTCGGATAGAAGGCGAGGTCGTCGAAGAACCCGTGCGCCGCGAACGCGCACGTTGCGGCAGTCGCGGCAACTGCCCAGGGAGAGCGGGCAGAGACGCGCAGCAAGGTTCGTGCCACGGTGACGAGCCAAGCGAGGGTTGCGCTCAGCAGTACGATGCCGCCGTCGGCCGCCGCCTCGAGATACCAGTCATTGGCGAGTGTACGGACGCCATACAACCCGGCCAAAGGCAGTTCGAGCGGGAAATTTCCTGCGCCGATCCCCAGCAGCGGATGCGTGCGGAAGAAATAGAGCGCGGCGTGCCATAACTCAGAACGATTCCCCAGGCCGTTTGCTTCACCGGCTTGGTAGTCCGTGGCGCGGTCGAAAATCAACGACGGCTGCACGCGCGCCTGCTGGATCCAAAATAGTACCTCTGCCCATCCGGCAGCAACACCGAGTGCAAGGGGCCAGAGGCGCGTCACGGCTTTGCGCTCGATCAAAGCGAAGACGGCGACGATGATTACCGCGCATAGGATCGCTGCGCGTGAAAAAGACAAGACGAGCGCTGCTCCGCTCACTAAAAGAAGAATGGATGTAATACGGTCGGGCTTTCGGATCTGCCACGCGCCCAGTGCTGCAATGGCCGTTTCGAGATAACCGCCGAATTGGTTGGGCCCCTCGAGCACGCCGGCGATGCGCGGCAACGGCTTCCCGCCGACCCATATACCCCACGAGGCTCCGGTAAGAATCTCCGACAGTGCGCCTGCGGTGACCAAGAAGATCGTGAGAAAAAACGCGGTCCGCAGAATGCGGGACGACGGCTGCGCGACGTAAGCGGCGTAGACGGTGCAGAAGTAGAGCAAATACTCCGTCCATTTCAGGGCTTCGCGAAGGACCTCGGCGCGATGCGTGGCGCCGGCGAGGGTTAGCGCATTCGCCGCAACCAGGATGCAAAATGCAACTGCGATACCGGCGGCGGGCCGGCGAATGAGTACGGCCCATCGACTCGGTACGCTCGATATGCCGACGATAGCACCGAGCAGGGCCACCTTCGGCGCGGAGATCGTGGTTCCCAAAATCGAGTGCTCGGCCGCAAACGGCGTAAGAAGGATGAGTGCCGCGATCCCGAGCGCGGGACGGCGCGCCGCTGCGAGAGCACATGTAGCAAAAATGATGATAAAAACGATGAGCCACGCGGGATCGAGTGGCGGAATGATCTCGACACGGTCCACGACGGCGTGAAAAGGCACGGAGCTATTTTCGCGCCGGCGCCGAAGACCACTGCAATGGACGACGTGTCGATGCGCCGCGCGATCGAACGCAAACGCGATGGCGAGCAACTCGAGGCCTCGGTCTGGGAAGCGATCGTCGCAGCGTATGTGAGCGGCGAGATCGACGATGCGCAAATGGCGTCGCTGGCGATGGCCAGCGTGTGGCGCGGCCTCGCGCCGACCGAGGCAGCGGCGCTCACGCGTGCAATGGTGGCGAGCGGCGCAACGCTAGCGTACCCGGAGGGCATGTTCGTGATCGACAAGCACTCCAGCGGCGGCGTGAGCGATATTGTTTCGCTCGTGGCGGTGCCGCTGGTGGCTGCATGCGGCGTGCGTGTCGCCAAGCTCTCGGGGCGCGCGCTCGGGCACACCGGCGGGACGATCGACAAGCTCGAAGCGATCGAAGGTTTCAACGTCACGCCCTCCTTGGAAGCATTCGTAGAACAGGTCGAGCGTGTGGGCTGCGCGATCGCGGCGCAGAGCGATGCTTTCGTCCCCGCCGACAAGCGGCTTTACCATCTGCGCGATCACACCGCGACCGTGCCCAGCATTGGATTGATCGCCGCCTCGATCGTTTCGAAGAAGATCGCCGGCGGGGCCAACGCCTTCGTTTTCGACGTGAAGTGCGGAACCGCGGCGTTCATGCGCGACGTGGCGCAGGCCGAAGAGCTGGCGCGCATGCTGGTCGGGATCTCGGAGCAGTTTGGGCGAAAGGCGCGCGCATTCGTCACTGACATGAACGAGCCGCTCGGACGCTACATCGGAACGGGGGTCGAGGTCGTCGAAGCGCGCAATCTGTTGCAGGGGCGTGAAACCGACGAGCGTGCGCTCGCGGGATGTTTGAAGATCGCCGAAGCGATGCTCGAACTGGGCGGGGTGCTCGAACCGCGAGCGCGCGCGTTGCGCGCGATCGGAGATGGGAGCGCGTATGAGAAGTTCGTCGAGATGGTCGAGGCGCAGGGCGGAACCCGCGTTGCGCTCGAGGCGCTCGAGCCGGACGCGCGTGTTGCGAAGCTTCAGGCGAGCAGCGCGGGAAAGGTAACTGCGATCGACGCGGTCGCACTCGGACACGCGGCGCGCGAATTGACCGCGACCGACCGCAGCGCTGGGATTCGTGTAAACGTGCGCGTCGGCGACAACGTAGTGAGCGGGTCGGCGCTCGCGGAGGTCTACGGCAACGGAATTGCGCCGGGCGCGCTCGCGAGCGCCTTCGCGATCGTCTAGCTGCGCTCGACGTCGCTGATCAAATAGAGCGGGCGCCCCTTGACTTCATCGTAGATGCGGCCGATGTACTCGCCCAAGATCCCCAAACTGATGAGCTGCACGCCGCCCAAAAAGAGCACGGCGACGATCGTCGAGGCCCAGCCCGGTGTGTAACCCGGCGGATGCAGGCTGAAGAGCTTGTACCCGATCACAATGAGCGCGTAGACAAAGGCGACCGCGCTCGAGATAAAGCCAAGGTACGAGGCGAAGCGCAGCGGCACGTCGGAGAACGACGTGATACCGTCGATCGCGAAGCGCATCATTTTCGTCAGCGGATACTTGGTGCGTCCCGAGAGCCGCTCTTCGCGGTCGTAATCGACACCTATTTGATTGTACCCGACCCAGCTCACCATCCCGCGCAGAAAGCGGTGCCGTTCCGGCGATCGCTTGAGCGCGTCGACGACCCGCCGGCTCATCAAGCGAAAATCGCCGGTGTCGACGGGGATCGAAACCTTGGTCAGTCGCTTGATGATGCGATAGAATAGGCGCGCCGTAAATAACTTGAAAGGGCTCTCACCCTTGCGCGTGCGCCGTATCGCGTAGACGACATCGTAGCCTTTGCGCCACTGTGTGACGAATGCTTCGATCAGCTCGGGTGGATCTTGCAGGTCACCGTCCATGAGCACGACCGCATCGCCGGTAGCTATGTCGAGCCCGGCCGATGCGGCGAGTTGGTGACCGAAGTTGCGGGATAGGTTCACTAAAATAAAGTGCGCTCGCCGGCCGAGCTCGGCGCGTATCCGCTCGAGCGTCCCGTCGGTACTGCCGTCGTTGACCAGCACGATCTCGTAAGAAGGCGAGCCCTCCAAACGTTGGACGATTGCGATGAGGCGCTCGACGAGCGGCGCAACGTTGCCCTCTTCGTTGTAGAGCGGCACGACAATGCTGAGTGTCGGCATGACCGGAGAGGTTCGACGCAGCCGAGAATGACCTCTCGGATGCGACGCTCCCCGGCCTTGGCGGTCATCTTTCTGACGGCGCTCACGGCATGCGCTCAGCGCACGGCGTCGACGAACGCCACGGCCGCACCGTCGACTGTGCCGGCGCAAACGAGCTACCCTGCCGCGATGCAGCACCCATCGCCGGCTCCAACGCGGCAAAGCTCGGCGGCGCCGGCCCGCGCTGCGACGTCCCTGCCGAAGCCCATGTCGAGGGCAACTCCTACGCCCGCGCTGCACCCCGTCGTGATGGCGCCGCCCGATGCGCTGCCGCGCATCGTAGCAGTGCACATCACGAGCCGGATCGTACATGCCGGTGATACGGTCTCGGGAATCGTCGAGACCTCATCCAACGTCGCGAGTGTCGAAGCGCGTATCGCAACGTTCTCTATTGGAGTTCCGAAGGTGGCCGTCGGCAGATTCGAGTTGCGGTACGTCGTGCCGAACGTGCCGTTCTTCCTTCACGGCACATACGCGATGACGTTGATTGCGCGCAACACGGCCGGCAGGCAAACGCGGCGCGTCATCCCGATAACGGTGCAGTAGCTATTGCGGCTGCGGAGTCCGAACGCCGCGCGGGAGATTTGGGAACGGATTGGGATTGTAGGGCGTAGGGAAGACCGAGGGCTGATCGAGCAAGCCGTTCGCATTACTGTCCGCCCACGATGCAACCACGCTGTTGGTCGAGTTGGTGTCGGAGTCATTGACGACGAGTTCGCGCGGTCGCAGCGAGAGGCCGTTGGGTCCACGCTCCTCCGTTTGCAGCGAGCCGCGCGTATAGAGGTAGTGAATAATCGTACCCGACGCCATCCGCCGAATTGCAACGAAGTGAAGCGCGTCGATACGATCCATTTGAATCGCCTGTGGATTCCAGTCGGAGACGTCGGTCGCAATATAGATCTGCGCGCTGATCGGCGTCGTCGGCGGAACTTGTACCTCGAATTTCACGAGCACGAGCTTGCCGGTATAGGTCTTCGCGACGCCGTTTGAAGTCGTGGGCGGCGGGCCTTCCAGTTCGGGGTTCGGATACGGCGTCGATGCGGTGATCGCATACTGCGCCACGACCTCGGGCAGCGGTCCGACCGGATAAGGCTTATCGGAGAGGTCGATTTCGACGACTTGACCCGCGTCGTTGAAGGTGATGCGCGCGTAGTCGCGCGCACGCGGTTCGCGCTTGGCCGGCGCCTTGGTCTTCTCGTCGAGAATCGTCACGCTGGGCGCGAGGCGAAAGCCATCGCCCGTGGTGAGAAAGACGAAACCGTCTTGATAGGCGAGCAACTGGCCGGTAATCGAAACCGGCGCGCCCGCTGCCATCAGGATCAGCGCGCAGATAAGGGCGCCGAGACGTGTGCGCAGCTTCGTCATGTGCTCAACTGTACCACGAACGACGGGCTCCAAATCTGCGATCCGAAGTGGAAATAGTACGTGCGCTGCAGGTCTAGCACGAGATGTGGAAACAAACGGGCGCGCACTTCCCCCGAGACCTGCCACGGCGGCTGTCCAAGGTAATTGCTGTAGGTGTACTGCCCGATCGCGTTGAGCGGCGGCTGCGTGAAGAGCCCCGGATACGCGGCTGGAAAATCCTGATGGTGTATAAAGCTCAAGGTCGATACGAGATTCGGCGAAGCGGCGTACGTCGTGGCCCACGTGAGCGTGCGTAAGGTCGCGGCGCCGTGAAAGGCGGCAAACGGCGTGTAGGGCGTGCCGTCCGGCAGATTCGGTATCGACGGCGTATAGGCGGCATGACGATAGATGTCGCTCGTGTTGTCGACGTTGTACGAAAGATAACTGTTGACGAAGCGCGAGTACTGCCGGCTTAGGCTGATCGTACTGTTCTGCGTGTTGACGTAATGTGGGATGCTATACCACTGCCGCTGCGTATCCAGAGAGGCATTGAGATAGTACTGCGCATACGCCTTGTTGCGGTTGCCGATCTTGACGTTTGGTAGCGAGAAAGTGAAATCCGCATATTGGTTCCAAATGGTCGTGTACAAGTAACCGCCGAAATTGTAGAGGCCGTTGACGGAGTCGTGATTGAAACCTAGACCGAAGTGTGTTTGCAGATAGAGAGGTGACTTGAAGATCTCGTTATTGTACGAGGTCCAGGTCAGCGTACCGAAGCTCGGGTGGTTGAGGCTGTACGGAGCCTCGGGGCCGATCAAATTGTAATAGGTCTGATTGAGGAACGTTTGCACGCTTGACCGGTGGAGTGCCTGCGTCATCGTGATGTATGTCGTTTCCGCTGAGGCGGTTGGCTGGGCGAGAAACTGTTGGTTCGTGTAGAGCTGCGAAAAGCTGTCGATCTCGAACTTGGAGCCGATGTGCTCGCCGGTCACGAGATTCCAGTACCGGTCGTCCTTCGTGAACGGGCTTACGGAGAAGACGGCGTATTCGTGCGGATCGTTCCCGGCGAAGTGCTGCTCGAAGCCGAGATAGAGATGATTGAACTGGTCGTACCGTATGTGCGCGGCGCTGATCGAGTTTGCGTTGCCGGTCGCATTCCAGGTCGTGTCGTAGTTTGCGCCCGAAAGCGAGTTTTCGACGAGGTCCTGACTCACGCCGAAATAGACGTAGAACGAAGGCAGTGGGATGATCGCGCCAAGCAAGAAGGCGCGCACGTCGCTGAAGCGCGCGAAATGCTTGGATTCGATGAGTGCCGACTTCGCATCGAAACTCACCCGGTCGCGGCCCACGTCGGGAAAGTAGAAGACGTCGCCCGGCATCTGCCGGCCCTTGAGCGGGTGCAAAAAGTCGCCGTTCTCATAGGTCCAACGATCCGGTTTCTGGATGACCGGCACGAAATAGATGCGATTGAAATCGAGGAAGTCGGCAATTGCGGCGCCGTCGATGTTCCCGCCGCGGCTGCGCAGATGGACGTTGCTCGCGATGAGAAAGCGATTGAGCCGCAGGTCCATTGAGAACGTGTCGCCGACGATCGTCATGCCGTTGCTCGTCTGCACCCGCACGTGGCCGGTAGCTTCGATCAGGTAACGATCGTAGTAGAAGTCGATGCGATCGGCGCGCAGGCGAAGGGTTGTCGGCGGCAAGGCCGGTGCGGGCGAGGGCGTCGCCTTAGGAGCAGCCGAGGGCTGCGCGGATGCCGGTGCGCAAAGCACCAAACTTAAGACGAGAGTAAGAAGGACGAGGTGTCGCAAGCCCTACCCGTTTAAAGCGTGAAGAAGTCTCATCCTTGTATAACGTTCCCGCTGGGCGTTTATTCCTATACTCGTGAGGAAAGAGTGCGTTTCGGGCAAGCCGAAACGCCCTCTTTGGCTCTATGCGTTTTTTGACTATCGTTTTGGATTCCGGCGGCGTAGGAGCGCTCCCAGATTACGATCAGTATGGTGATGCAGGTGGTGCGAATACTATCGGAAACGTGGCGCGCCGTTCCGGCGGCTTGGCGCTTCCGTCGTTCGAGCGCTACGGCTTGGGGCACGTGACGCCGATTTCGGGAGTCTCTCCGATCGAAATCCCGCGCGCGCGCGTCGGCCGTCTGCGCGAACGGAGCCGCGGAAAGGACACCATCACCGGGCATTGGGAGATGGCCGGGATCATCACCGTCGTTCCGTTTCCGACCTATCCCGAGGGATTTCCGCAGGAAATCGTCGACGAGTTCACGCGGATTGCGGGAAAGGCGCCCTTGGGCAACGAGCCGGCCTCCGGTACGGAGATCATCGAGCGCCTCGGGCCGGAGCACCTGCGAACCGGCCGCCCGATTCTCTACACCTCGGCCGACTCGGTCTTCCAGGTGGCTGCCCATGAAGAGGTGGTCCCTCTGGCGACCTTGTACGATTGGTGTGAGCGGGCCCGGGCCATGCTGGTTGAACCCAACAACGTGAACCGGGTCATCGCCCGACCCTTTACCGGCGAACCGGGGGCCTTCGTCCGTACGCCGAACCGGCGCGATTACGCCATCGAGCCGCCGCCCAGCGTGCTCGACCGGCTCGCCGCTCGAGGGATCGGCGTTCACGCAGTCGGCAAAATATGTGATATCTATTGTGGGCACGGGATCGCGTCGTCGGTACGGGTGAGCGACAATCGTGATGCGATGGAGAAGACCTACGATCTGCTCGAGCGAGTCGACCATGGATTCATCTTCACGAATCTCAACGATTTCGATTCAAAGTACGGACACCGGCGCAACGTTCGCGGCTACGCGGACGCGCTCGAGTCGCTGGATGCGATGCTGCCGCGCTTGGAGCAACTCATGAGGCCCAGCGACCACGTCATCTTTACGGCGGATCACGGCTGCGATCCAACCGCGCCAGGCAGCGATCATACGCGTGAGTACGTCCCGTTCGTGCATCTCGGGCCGCATCCCGGTGCGGTGGTCGGCGAGATGGAAGGGCTCGACACGGTCGGGAAGACCGTGCTCGACGCATTCGGGGTCAACTAGCGGTGCAGGCGGCGATACACGTCGCGGAGCGTGAGGTTCCGCAGTGGTGGTGGACGCTCAAGCGTGCGACTGACGTTGTGCTGGGTTCACTGCTGCTGCTTGCGGCGTTGCCCTTCATTATTATAGCCGCAATCGCCATCGTGCTCGTGACGGGTGGCTCGCCGATCTACGCGCAGGAGCGCATCGGCCAGCACGGCCGCCGTTTCAAAATGCTCAAACTGCGTACGATGGTGAAAAACGCTCACGAACTTCGCGACACGCTGATGCATCTCAACGAAGTCGACGGGCCGGTCTTCAAGATCCGCAAGGATCCGCGGCTGCATCCGCTCGGCGGCTTCCTGCGGCGCACGAGCATCGACGAACTGCCGAACCTTTTCAACGTGCTGCGCGGCGACATCGCGCTCGTGGGTCCACGACCGGCGCTGCCGTGCGAGATCGAACATTACGACGCCGTTGCGCGGCGCCGGCTCGCGGTGCCGCAAGGCATCACGTGTCTGTGGCAGATCAACGGCCGGAGCGACGTATCGTTCGAGCATTGGATGCAGCTGGACAACGAATACGTCGATACCTGGACGCCGCTCGGCGACCTTGCGATCGTCGTAAAGACGATTCCGGCGGTCTTGCGTAAGGACGGCGCTCATTAACGCGCGGCTCCGCGTCGTTCCGCGCCACCAGCGCCATCCGCGGATGTCGGTTGCGCTTTCGACGCTCTTTGTCATGAGCGCCACGCTCGCGTCGACGATTCTAGGGTTCATGCGCGAGGTCGTCAACGCGAAATTCTACGGCACGCAGTGGGAGATGGACACGTTCCTCGCCGCCGCGACGATTCCGACGATTCTCTTCGGGGTCTTCAACGGGGCGCTGGTAAGCGCGCTCGTCCCGACGTTCTCGGAATACATCGCGCACGGGCACGAAGACGACGCGTGGGCGCTCGGCAATACGATCGTCAATTCGCTCGCGATCGTGCTGACGCTCGCGGCCACGATCGGCTATTTCGCCGCACCGCTCTACGTGCCGATCATCGCGCACGGTTTCCCGGCTCCGCAGATGAGCGTAGCGATCCACATGACGCAGATTCTGATGCCGAGCATCGTGGCGGTCAGTCTTTCCGGCGTGCTCTCGGCAATGCTGAATGCCTATCATCGCTTCCGTTCGGCGGCGTTGACCGGCATCGCACTCAACGTCGTGACGATCGGGTGCGTGGTCGCGCTGAATACGCACTACGGCATCTTCGCGCTGGTCTACGGTACCTTCTTCGGATTGATCGCGCAAATGCTCGTGCAGACCCCGGCGTTTCTCGCGATCGGGCGCTATCGCTTCGCGATCGATCTTCATCACCCGGGGCTCAAGAAGATGTGGACGCTCCTCGGCCCGATCGTGATCGGGAGTGCGGCCGGCCAGCTCGCGCTCTTTTTCGATCGCTTTTTCGCCTCGACACTGCAGCCCGGGTACATGGCCGGCATCAACTACGTCACCAAGCTGGTGAACTTCCCACAGCAGATCTTCGCGGCTGCGATCGCGACCGTCATCTTCCCGCTGCTCGCAGCGCAGTTCGCGCGCGATAACCGGCGCGGTGTGGCACGCAGCGCGGTCACCGGCCTTCGGCTGGTGAACTTTATCACGATCCCGTCGGTCTGTGCGCTGATCGTGCTCGCGCACCCGATGGTGCAGACGCTCTTCGAGCGCGGGAACTTCGGCCCGAGCGCGACGGACTTGACTGCGGGCCTGTTGCCGTTCGGGGCGATTGGTCTTGTGGCGCTCGCGGCCAATGTGGTGCTGACCCGTTGCTGCTTCGCTTGCCGCGAGACCGCGATCCCGGTTGCGATATCGGTCATCACGGTGTTGATCAACGTCCTGCTCTCGATGTTGTGGCTGCCGACGCTGGGTGCGCGGGGCTTGCTGCTCGCCAACAGTTTGAGCCAAATGCTGCAGGCGGTGCTGCTGCTGGGCCTCGTGGCGCGACTCGTGCGCGACTTTCACTGGGGCGAGCTTTTCACGTCCACGGTGAAGGTGCTCGTTGCGTCGTTCGCGATGTACGCCGCGCTGCATTGGGTCGCGGCGCTGGGCGTGCACGTCGACGCGACGCTTGCTTCGCGCGCATGGTACCTCTTCGGGCAGATCGCAATCGGCGGTGCGGTGTTTATCGCGGTCTCGCGCGCAATCGGTGTCGAGGAGCTCGACCTCGCTTGGCGCACGATCATCGCCAAGTTCGAGAAACACATTCTTGCTCCGCCGGAGAACCGCGATGCCCCAATTGCGTAACCTCCGCATCATAATTCCGGCATGTGACGAAGAGAGACGCATCGGCCCGACCGTTGAGGACTACTGCTCGACGTTTCGTGAGACCGGTATCGTTCAGGTCGTCGCCAACGGTTGTACCGACGCAACCTGCGATGTGATTCGTAACCTCCAAAGGAGACATCTGAATCTCAGCTTGGTTGAGGTTCCTGGACGCATTGGAAAGGGCGGCGCCGTTAGAGTGGGCTTCTGCGGCGGGACCGAGGATTACGTGGGCTTCGTCGATGCCGACGGGTCGACGCCGGCCGCTGAGTTCCTCCGCTTGTTCCAGCGATTGAGACAAAGCGGTACCGATGCAGTTATCGGTTCGCGCTGGATCCCCGGCGCGACGGTCGATCCGCCGCAGCCGGTGTCGCGCCGCGTTGCGAGCCGCGCATTCAATGCAATCGTACGAGGACTTTTTGGGATTTCTTTTGCGGATACGCAGTGCGGCGCAAAGATATTCACGCGACGGGCGATATCGGAGATCTTCCGCTCCCTCGAAATCGCCAACTTCGCCTTCGACATCGAGATATTGTGGCGTTTGCAGCGGGCGGGCTTCTCGATTTTGGAGGAGCCCACGAAATGGTCGGATCGCTCGGGCACGAAGATCAAATTGCTGCGGTCGTCCTGGGCGATGTTCACCTCCCTCCTGCGCATGCGCATGCGCGAGACCGCCTGGTGGTTCGTACCTTTTATCGACCGTCTTGGCGGGGCAGGCGCAATTCCGGTCATCGAACGTCATCGTCTGCTCTTGCTCGAGCGCAGCGCCGGCTCACGGGAACACGTCGGACGTGTCGCGGAACTCCTCGCGCTTCTGCGCGCCTCCGGCTTCGAAATCATGAATTGTGAGGACGAGATTGAGGCGCCCTGGCTCAAACGGCTGTGCGCTCGGAGAGGCATCGCCGGTTCACTGGCTTTGCTTTATTGGTACGTTGGCATTTCCCATCGCCATTACGACGGTATCATTGAGATCGCTACGGGCAAAACTAGCTGGATCTCTTCGTTTTCGACTAAGCCGTCATTCGTGGTGGTTGCGACGCATAGCAGCGCTCTCAGTAACGCGCTCGCGATGAGCTCGAAAGTGACACTGCTGGATTTAGACGATATCACGCCAGATCAGGCCGCGCGAACGGTGTCGACGGTTCAATCCCTCGCATCGCCCTACGCGCGGGCTTTCATAAGCACGGACGACGTATCGAGCGAATCTGGTGTCGAGGGGATCGAGGCCTGGCGGCTGACGGAGTTGCAACGCTGATCTGATGCCTTCGCGGTTCCTCGTTTTTGCGCCACAGGGTCTAGGAGATTCATTGGAAGCGACGCCGTTGATCGCGTCTCTTCGCGAATGCGAACCACGCGGCACGATCGACGTTGTGGTAATGCGGCAAGGGCCGGCGGAGTTGTTTTCAGGATTGCAGCACCACGTCAACCGTGTGATTCACCTGCGCTACTGGGAGCACGGCTTGCGTCGGTTCCTATGTGATGCGATCTCGGCCCGTTCGGCGCGCCCCTACGACGCAGCGTTCCTGTCATTTCCGGCCGCGCGCCCCGCGTATCGCATGCTGATGGCTTTGTTCGCCGCGGACCGACGATACGCGCATGATTGGGGATTTTGGTTCGATCGTTATTTGAGCGTGCGTAGCGTCCGCGTGCGCGACGTGCACAACGTCGAACGCAATATGGATCTGCTTCGCGCGGCGGGGATCGCTGGCGATACGATCGACCGCTATCTGACCCCCGATGCGTGGCGGTCGGGTGACCGAGACTCGACGAGAGTGGTCGTGCACGTAGGCTCGGTAAAACACGACGGCCTCGCGGCGAAGCGCTGGCCTCTCGAGAAATTCGCAACGCTCTGCGCGGAGCTTAGGGAGAGCGGCTTTGCGGTGACTCTCTTGAGCGGGCCCGACGAGTACGAAGAGACGGCAGCGTGCGCTCGCGCCGCCGGCGACATCCCGATATTTCAGGCTGGCCTTGCCGAGACGGCGCGCTTTCTCTCCTCAAGCGGCGCTGTGGTTGCAAACGACAACGGAATTGCGCATTTGGCCGCCGGCCTCGGTACACCGGCGATCGCCATCTTTGGACCGACGCCGCTCACCTTTGCGCCATGGGCGCCGGATGCGCGCGCACTGCGCCCTTCGCCTTGTCCGCCCTGCTTCGACGTTCGCAAGCCGGAGGTTCACTGCGTGCGGAATATCGACTTTGCGTGCTTGAAGGGCGATCTCCCCGTGTCGCTCGTTCTCGATGCCGTTCGCGTTGCGGTGAGCGCGGACCGGGCGAACTTGTCGTCCCGTTGATGACGGGAGAGACCCACTCACCCCTGCGTTCCCTTCGGATCCTCGTTGTCGCTAACAGCCACGACGGAAGCGACGCGTTTGCGGGAGGTTTTATCCACCTCTGCGAGGTCGTGAAGAGGTGGCGAAATGTGGAGATCGTGGCGATGGGGCCGCGGAGCGCGCGCAAGCTCGTGAAAGAGGCGCTCAACCCCAGTGACTTCATTGAGGTTCCCGATTTTTCGGGCCCAAGTCGCGCGCTTACATGGCTTCTTCGCAGCGCCGTGGGCGCCGTGCGAGCTCGGCGCGTTCGCTCCTCGTGTGATGTTGCTGTTTCTCTCTCCCATTTCTTGCCGGATATTCTTCCGGCCGCAGCGTTCGGATCGAACCGGACGATCGTACACCTCTGGCACCTCATCGGCTCGCCGTTCAAGCGCCGTGGAGGTCTCGTCAACAATCTCCTCGCGTATTGCAACGAAGTCGTAGGAATGAATCTGGCCTTGCGATCCGCGGCGCTCGTCGTCGGCTCGCATTTGCTGGCAAAGGAGCTCGGCGTGGAGGGCTGCGAGCGTACATTCGTAACGACCAACGGTGTCGAGCATCTTGCGCCGCGTGCGTCGGAGGAACGGCACGGCGCGCTCTACGTCGGCCGCCTTCATCCGACGAAGAGCGTGGAAGACCTCATCGCAGCCTGGGAGATCGTTCATCGTACGTTGCCGGAGGAAAAAATCGTGTTGGTCGGACGCGGAAATCGCGACTATGTCGACGCATTGCGCTCGCTCATCGCCGAGAAACATTTGGAACGAGCGGTCGTCGTGCGAGAAGATGTCGATAACGAGGAGAAAGGCATGCTGCTCGGAAGTGCCGAGGTGTTCGCGTTCCCGAGCAGGGAAGAAGGGTGGGGTATTGCGGTGGCCGAGGCGATGGCCGCCGGCGTTCCGTGCGTCACCTACGATTTGCCCATCTTCCAAGAGATTTTCCCCGAGGGGCGCAGTATCGCTCCCATCGACGACGTGGGCGCGTTTGCACAACGGCTGCTCGAACTCTTGACCGACGAGAGGCTTCGGGCGAAGCTGGCCGGGGAGGCGGCGCAATTGGGCTCGACGTTTACATGGGAGCGGGCGGCAGAGATCGAGAGCAGCGCGATCGAGTACGTTATCGGACTCGCGCGAAGCGCGAATAGATGAGGGAGAGAAACGGGCGCAACGCGTCGTACCTGGCGACGGCTCTTGTTGCGCTCGCCTTCACGTTGCCGTTTTGTTTGCGCGCTGGGTTGCCGGCGCTGCATCACGATTGGATATGGCCGGCGACGCGCGAGCAGTTCTGGCTTCGTTTCGTTGCAGATCTCTCGACCTGGAGCCCCTACGGATTCGGAGCCGACACCGATGCGCCGAGTATCGACGTGATTCCCGCGGCTCTTTGGCTGCTCGCAAGTGTTGGTTTAGGCTCGAAGGTCGTTTTGGCGATCTTTCTCGCCACTATCTTTACGGCCGGCCAAATCGGCACTGCCAGGCTCATCGAGGCGCTCGGGCTGCGGATCGGGTTCGTCGAGAAGATCGTCTTGGGCGCCGGCTACGCTTTCGGCCCGGTGTGCTTTGAAAAATTCGCAGCCGGGCAGCTCTACTACGTCGCTGCGTACGAACTGCTGCCGATTTTCGCGTTGCTTCTTATAGCGAGCGTGCACAATGACCGCTCGTGGTGGCGTGCCGCCATCGGTGCCGGGCTCGTTCTCACGGTTATGGAAGGGCAGATACAATTTCTTGGATTCTGCTTGCTCTTGAGTGTGATTTTCACGACGTTTCTGGGCTGCCGCCCTCGCGACGCATTTCGTTCGGTGAGCCTCATCTTTGCGATCGCGCTGATGCGCGACCTCCCGATGCTCGCGAACTTCGCGACGAACGTGTCCGTAGGACTCGTCGCGCAGCATCCCACGGCCGTATGGGAGAGAGATTTGAGCGGATCGCTCGGTTCACTGCTGCTGCTCGGCGGCTACGAGCAGTACGATACCGGCGCGCTTCCAGCGGGGATTGCCGTCCTCTATCACTGCTCGTGCTACGTCGCGGTTGCGCTCGCCGCCGCGGCAATACCTCTCGCGCTCGCGGCACGCTCGCACCGGCGTGTGGTTGTTGCGGCGATGTCTACCGCCATAATCGCACTCGCCTGGGCACTTGGCTTGAACGGTCCCCTGGGCGACGCATTTCTGCTTGCGCTGACAACGACGCCCCTCTTTACGATCGTTCGCGAATTCTATCATGTCATGGCGCTCTATGCGCTCTCGATAAGCATTCTGGCGGCGGTCGCGCTCTCGATTTGGAGGAGCCCGCTCGTGCGCGTCGCCCTGGTGTGCATCGCCGCAACTGCGTTGCCTTTTGCTTTTTCCTCGCGTATCGTGCCTGCGTCGAACCTTGCGCTCGATGCGCAGCGGACATGTCAGCGCGTGCGTAACCTTTGCTTACTCTTCCCCGAACAGCCGCCGGTGGGCGACCGGACCTCGGCAGCAAGCGGTATCGATCCGGCATCGCTTTCCGGCAACATCGCGAGCACGCCAAACATGCCGGTGTTTTGGGAGTTCGCGTTGGAACGGCTTTCGCGCGGTAACGCTTCACTCGTTGAAGCGCTGGGCGTTCAATATGCCGCGGCGCGTCCCGGACTCATCTCGCGTCTGCCCGACGTTTTCGAGCCGAATGTCGGCGCGCGGTTCAGCGCGTTTCGCGTCGAGCAAGAGCGTCTTCGCCGGCGGTTGGCCGAACGCGCGCCCGAGATACCTGGCGTCGACGAGCTCTACGTCGAGCGGGACGGTGCGGCGAGTCCGCTCGATGGGGTGGTGCCGGACGCGGCAATTCCTCCGGGGCACGCGGGCAAGTTCACGTATTCGTACAGCGATAATGACGTTGATACGTCGTGGGTGTGGGGGCGGCTATGGGCTTGGAGTTTTCCCTCGCTGATGTCGACGGCCGCGGAGCCGGTAGTCACGCGATCCGATGCCGAGCTCCCCATCGATGCAACCGCTCCTCACGGCGTTTGGTGTTACGTGTTAGCCGCTGCACAAACCGCGACGCTCGACGGGAACGCGCCGGCTGCGGTCTTTGCCGCCCGTGGCGCGTACAAGTGGTACGTGTGGCGCGTGAGCCCGCTCGTCGAGCGCGTGAACTTTCGCGCTTCGGGCAGTGACCGCGCGGTGGCGCGAGCAATTTTCAGCGACGTCGCGCGTTGGCGCCCGGCCCGCGATCGTGCCGCGGCGGCGCCGACTGCGGTGGTCCCGTCGTCCTCGTCCTTTCCATGGCAGGTCGAAGGCACGCTTCCCGTGATTGGTCCAGCGGGCGCGCAGCTCGTCTTCGCGCGGAGCTATTCGCCGCAGTGGCACCTTTTCGTGGGCACAGACGACCGCGGTCCGGCCCGGCGTCTTCATGGTCTGCTGAACGGGTGGAGACTTACAGGCAAGGATTCGGAGAAAACGATTCGCTTGCTTCACCTCGACCAGACGAGGGTCACGATACTCAATGCGTGCGAAGCCCTTTTTCTCGCCGGTCTTCTGGCGGCGCTTCTTCCGATCCGCAGGCGGCCGGCGTCGTGAAACGGCCGCGCGTAGGAATACTCGCAAATACGTATCGCCGTGACGCAGGACTTAGTGCCGGCGGGCACATCAATTTCGTCGAAATTGCTAAACGAATTCCTGACATCGAATTCACGATCTTCGCACCGAGTGAAGCTGAGGCAGAGATCCTCCGCGATCTTCCGTCGGCATCGTTCGTCGCGATGCCCACGGCGACTGGCAACCATTGGCGTCTCGAGCAGCTGCTTCGGGCGCTGGTGTGGCTACCCGTGCGCGCGAAACTTCGCTCGATGGACGCTCTTTGGGCAACATCACACTTTATCGCCGACGTCATTCCGTCCATTGGGTCGAAACCGGGAAGAGTGGCTGTTACCATTCATCACTACGCCAGGCTTTCTTCGGGTAAGCGGAATTCGATCGAGGTGCTCCTGCCGATGCTCTCCCAACTCGTATCCCTCGGTGTGAGCCGCCCGTTCGTGCGGGCGTACATCTTCGTGTCTCCGTTCATGCGCAAGCGCTTCCAGTGGTTTCTTACCGGAAAGAGGGCGTTTACCAGCTCGAACGGCGTCGCCCAACGGCCGGAACGGAGGACGCTCGAGCGCTTCCCTGACGCGGTCTACGTGGGGCGTCTCGATCCAAACAAGAGAGTCGAGGATGCAATCGAGGCGTGGTCGCGCATCAACCCCGTGGCGCGTAACGCACGTTTGCACATCATAGGAGACGGAAGTGAGCGGTACCGGAGCGCCCTCCGAGAGCTTGCAGCGAAACTCGGTGTTGCGGAGCAGGTGATCTTTCACGGTCGCGTCGATGAGGAGACGAAATGGAAGATTCTCGAGGAATCCTCGATCTTTATCTTCCCGAGTGCGGAGGAGGGGTGGGGAATCGCCGTGGCCGAGGCAATGGCGGCCGGATTGCCTTGCGTTACCGCCGATCTCCCGGTCTACGTCGGCCTCTTCGATCGCGGGCGTATTTCCGTGCCCGTGGGTGATGTTGAGATGTACGCGCGCGCATGCGACGAGCTTCTCCGCGACCCGGAGCGGCGAGAACAGCTCGCGAGGGATGCGCGAGCTCTCGCCGTGACATTGTCTTGGGAGCGAGCGGCGAGCGTCGTCCGTGATGCGCTGCACCAGACGGCGAACGGCTAGTTCGATCCGCGTAGGAACGACTCCGGCGCTGCCGGAACAACGCACGCATGTCACTCACGAAACACGAGACGATCTTCGGCGACGCGTTCGTTATAAAGCCGGATGTTTACGAGGACGATCGCGGCTTTTTCAAAGAGACGTATTCCGAGAAAAAGTACCACGATATCGGTATTACTGACGGCTTCGTTCAAGACAGTGTCTCGTTTTCGTCGAAGAACGTGATTCGCGGCCTGCACGGAGATCCTCAGATGAGCAAACTCGTGCAGTGTCTGCGCGGCCGCATCTTCGACGTGCTGGTGGATGCCCGCAAGAACTCCCCGACCTACCGGCGATGGCAGGCGTTTTATCTCTCCGAGCACAACCACTTGCAGATCTACGTTCCCGCAGGTTTCGCGCACGGATTTCTAGCGCTCACCGATGATGTCGTCTTCTCCTACAAGCACGGCGCGCTACATGACCCTCAGCGTGAGTTTTCGATCCGGTGGAACGATCCGTCTATCGGGGTCGACTGGCCGGTGTACGGCGAGCCGCATCTATCGCGGCGAGATGCGAACGCCCCGCTTTTAGAGGATTAGGCTAGGACATTTGCGGCGTTTCGCTCCTCCACGTAGGCGCGAACGCCGTCTTTCCAAGATGGTAGATCCTCGATACCGGCCGCGCAAATAGCGTCGTGCCGAAGCGCCGACATCGCTGGGCGCTTTGGGAACTGGTCCTGAGGCGACTTGATTCGCTCGACGGGCGTTTCCAGGCCAGCTGCCCGTAAGGCTTCCTCGGCAAGATCGTACCAGCTGCAGACCCCCGTGTTTGTCACGTGATACGTACCGTAGGGAGAACCGTTTAGGATTCGGCGGATCGCTCGAGCGACGTCGAGGGTGTACGATGGCGAAAAATGAACGTCGTCGACGACGCGGAGCGGCTTGCTCTCTTCGCCCGCGCGAATCATGCGCTCGACGAAATTCAAGCCCTTCTGCATCGTCTGCGAGACGCCGAAGAGACCGCTTGTACGAAAGATATACTGTTCGCGAGCATGTCGCATCATGAGATTTTCACCGGAGAGCTTCGAGCAGCCATACGCGTTGATCGGGCGAGCTGCATCATCCTCGCCGTATGGTTCGCTGCTGTCGCCTGAGAACACGTAATCCGTGCTGACGTGACAGAGGACGACCCCTTCTGTTGCACAGAGTGCAGCCAGGGAGTCGACGGCAAGTGCGTTAACGGCAAATGCGCGATCGGGAAACGCTTCGCACTGATCGACGTTGTGATAGGCTGCGGTGTTGATGACCGCGGTAGGGCGCCAGCGCCGCAGGGCATACAGCAGAGAGCCTGGCGCGGTGACGTCAACCTGGCCGTGGGTGAGCCCGACGGGATCGAGATCGCGAAACGCTTTGATCAGGTCGCTGCCGAGCTGGCCTGACGCACCTATGATGACGACTCTATCGAGAACGGCCATCTCTAATAGATGCTGGCGAACGTCCGCTGCGTCGTATGCACTGCCTCGAGCAGTGTCATCCAGCGGATATTGTAGTACTTAGGATGCCCGAGTTCTTCAAGGCGATCGATGGGAAGAAGCTGCAGCATATTTTCGATTGACTCAAGCACGGTTATGGACGGCGTGACTCCCAGGACGTTGCTCAACTTGGAATTGCTCATGCGGTAATTCCGGACGAGCTTGGGCAGCGGCGCTTCCTGAAGATCGACACGGATTCGTTTTGAATGTAGCGCAAGCGAACCGGCGACGAGCATCGCCAATTGGCGAATTTGATAGTTTTCTTCTAATACGTTGAACGTTTCACCGCGAATCTTATCGAGCGGCGCGTCGAGCGCAAGAACATGCACCTTCGCGACGTCTGCGACATCCACCAATGGGCGCCACATCCAGCCGCCGCCGTGCAGAAAAAGCTGCCGAAGGAGTAATGCATCTTTGACGAAGGTGTTGACGACCAAATCGAAGCGCATTCTGGGGCTGAAACCGTAAACGGTGCCTTGGCGGAAGATGACGGGCGCAAACGATTCGTCGGCAGCGTCTGCGATGATTTGCTCAGCCTTGAATTTGGATATTGAATACGCGCCGCGCGGCGCAACTTCGGTCCGTTCGTCACACATCGTTGGCGAACGTTCCACTTCCTGCGCCGACTGCTCCGTATCGTAGATCGATGCGCTTGACGCAAAGGTGAAACGGCGTACCCCTGCGCGCTTGCATGCCGCCACAATCCGCTCGGTGGCAATCACGTTCATTTGCCAGTTGGCGTCGGGATTGTACTCGGCCGTCGGATCGTTTGAAAGACCAGCCAAATGACAGACCGCATCGACGCCGTCCATCCACTCGTCGGCAAAATCACGAACGTCGCCGACGATGGTCGAGACATCGAGTCCGGCCAACGGCTCGAAACCCCAGAAAAAGCGATCGAGCACGACGACGTCGTGTCCCGCCTCGCGTAACTGCTTACAGAGAACGGCGCCGATGTAGCCTGCGCCGCCCGTTACCAACACCTTCATTCGCGACGAATGTTCGCGCGCGCACGCGCATACCCTCGAAAAAACGCGCGAATCAGCCTCACTTTTCCGCTCGCCGTGCACGGGAAGAGGAGAGGCTGCAGGAGCCCCTGGATCGTGCATGCCAGGGAGCGCATGAGCGGTGGCGTATGCAGAGCAACGAGCCTGCCGCGCGACTCGAACGCGATTTCAAACTTCCGAAAGCCGAGAGCGTCTGTGCTTTTCCCATGCTTTTCATGTAAAACGAGCGCCTTTTCATAAACTCCGATTCGCATCCCGTGCCGGCGAGCGCGCAGCGAAAGATCGACGTCATCGCCATACAGAAAGTAAGAGTCGTCGAATCCCCGCAGGCGTCGAAACGCGTCACTGCGGACCACCATCGAACAGCCGTTGATCCAGTCGACTCTGTCACCGACGGTGGTCTGGTTGCGTGCCGCGCCTCGCCACGCTGCCCACGTCCCGCGCGTGAAGTAGTAACCTCCTGCGCCGGCGACGAGGGTGCATGCGATGTCCGTATCGGTCGCGTCCATCCAGCGCGTTATCTCGTCGATCCATTCGGGAGACGCGACCGCATCTGGGTTGAGGAAAGCGAGAAAAGGAGCTGTTGCGCCCTCCGCTCCGGTGTTGATCGCGGCGCCGAAGCCGTCGTTTCTTTGCCGACGGACCAGCTTCACATCCGGTAAAGATTCTATCCAGAGCGGCGACCCGTCGGTCGACTGATTGTCGACGACCACGGTCTCCACGCTTGCAATTTGCGTTTGCGCGGATTCGATTGCCCCACGAATGAACTCGCCATCGTTCGTGTTCACAATGATGATCCGTGCGCGAACGCCCGCGCTGGCGCCGATGCTCACGCTCTACCCGTACCGCGCCTTCTGCGCTCGAGTATCGCCAGGAGCAATATCACGCTCGTAATGGTGGCGCCGCTGCCGGCGAAGCCGGCAATAGTCGCCGCAGGCAGCCGGTGGTAGATGTGATACGAACCCGGCGCTACGTCAAAGAAGCACGTTGCGACGAGATCGCAGCGGATTCCCGGCCGTTTGCCCGAGGCGCCGTCGAGCATCCAGTTTCCGTCGTCGAGATGATCTATCTTGACGTCGGTGCGATGCATCACGCGAAGCGCGTACCTGATAGCGGAGGTTTTCCTGAACGAGATCGCAGCGGGATTACCCGCGCCGCTCTTGCCGTTTGACAGAATCAGCACCATGCTCGCAGCGCTGGCGCCGGCACCCGACGTGAACGAAACGTCCTTACGATTAGCGCTGACGCGGATCGAGGATGGTGCGAGCGGACGCAGAGCGTAATCGAAGGGTAAAATGCGGTACGATCCTTGTGGAAGCACGACACTGCGCGAATACACGATATTACGAGTGTCGAGGACGAAGACGCGCGCTAGGCTCGCGTGCCCGAGCCAAGTTAGATTCAAAAGACATTCGCGCGCAGCGTGAGCGTTGATCGTGATGTTGTTGAGGCTGTACGCCTTTTCGATCTTGCTGACGCGCTTGCCGCCGCACGAAAGCGAAGAGCGAATCGATCCCTCCCCGCCAAGCTGCCAGAAGCCCACGCCGATCTCGTTCTTGCCCGCCGGCAATTCGATCGTCGTTTCTACGTTCGTCCCGCGTGTGCCGTCTATTCCCATATCATCGGTCACGAAGAATGGCGAGGAGCCCGAGGACGAGAGATGCGCAAACGATCCGAGTGGGTAGCTAAAATCGATGTCGGCTGCGTCGAGCGTACGCGTGCGCGGTTGCAGCGCCAGGTCACCGGACTGGGGTGCGGCAAGAACGTAGGAAAGGCTCGAGTGCGCGGAGCCGCGCACCGCGATGCTCACGACGCCGCCTCGATCGACCGGAAGAACGAAGATGGCCGTGCCCGCTTCCGCGTTGGTCTTGGTGATTTCCAGAACCTGCGAGGACACTCCCGAAGCCGCACGCAGGGCGTCACCGCGGTTGAAGAAACCGGAAATTGCCAGAACCAGGTGTTTCGTCGTCGCTCCCATCCACGTAAGCGACGCGCCCTTGCGATCCTTCGTATAACGCAGGCCCACGATATCGAATGCGGCCGATGTTGAGAGATTTGAATTGCTCGGAGAGAATGTTATCGCAACGGGGCTGCGGACAACGCTGCGTTCGCCGTTATCGTAGGCAACGCCGTCGAGGGCAAGTCCGTGCCACGGACTGACGGCTTCGGAAGGAACGATTGCGTCTATGTGTGCGACGAGACGCACGTGGTGAATGATCCGATGCGGAAGCGTGATTTCAAACCATCGAAAGCCCGAAAACGGCTTTAAATCAAAGGTCGCGACATCGCCGTCCGCCACGACCGCCAATGTTGAATACGTGTGATTGGCGAGGCGAACGGCTAGGCGTTCACCCGCGTGAAGGAGCGTCCGCGGAATCTCTATGGCCGATCCGTCGTCGAGCTGCACGGCGCCGCGGCCATCGAAGATCGGCGAAGCGCCGTCGATTGCGGCTCGGAACCATGGATCGTTCAGTACGAGCGGGCCGGGATAGAATTGATCGTCCGCGTCGACAAGTTTCGTGCATTCTGGGCAGAGCCGAGTGCCGGAGAGCGCGCCGGGCAAGCGGGCGAGCACATCAAGAGGATCGGGGTTCGTGCTGAGATACTCAGCGCAGGGCGATGCGGGCTCGGAAAAGTCGTCGTGCCGGAAGATCTCGAGCGAAAGGGCATTGTCGAGCAGTCCCGGGCTGTCGAGGCAGACGACGTTGGTTGCCGCGACGGGAGCATCCGCATCCTTCAGCGCGAAAACCGAGACGCCCGACTGATGGAGGACGCGCTTGGCGTAAGGGCTCGCCGAAAAGGCGCGTTCGAGGTCCGGGAAATCCGGGTCAGGCGGGAACTCCCAGGGCGGCGTCGTGATGATGCTGCGGGCACGGTCCCTGCGCATGACCCCGATGCCGGCGTTGGGATCCGCAAAATATCTCGATGCAATATCCCATGTCGCGGAAAACGTCGGCGTCGGAACACCGTACGCGGGATAGTCTTCCTTCGAGCCGTCGTGCAAAATCGCAAATGATACCGTACGCGGACCGATCGCGGCTACGGTGGCGTTGACTTGCTCGAGCGCGGGCTCCTCATATCCATAATCCTGCTGGTTACCCCAGAACTGCTGCGAAACGTCGACGTACGCAAACGATAAGAGACTGATGCCGACGGCGATAGCTCCGATACTCTTTTGCGACGGCGCGTCTTCGGCGCAGGCGCGTATTCCCTCGAGGGCGAGAATGACGACCGGAAGCACCGCGAGCGTAAAGTAGCGATCGGGCGTACGAATTGCGCGTAGCACGGGAACGCTTCCGAAGAAATGCCAGAGGGCCTCGCCGCCAGGCGCGAGAGCGGATACGCTCATCCCTATCAGAGCCAGCCAGAGCACGAAACACGTGATCCCAAACGGTGAGCCGAAGATCGCACTGCGGCGCCTCAAAAAGCCGACGATCGCGAACGTCCATAGCAAGACACCGCCAATCAGCGAGTACGGAACCTGAGGTGTCGCGTTATACAGAGGATTCGGCGAGCGCAAAAACTCTGTTTGAATCAATCCGAGACAGGCTATGATGTCCTGGCTGAAATACGGCGCAAAGCTCTCGTCGGTCAAGAAGCCCGAGCGGGCCGCCGAGTCCGTCCCGATGTGCGTGGTGAACGTCGGGACGAGAAAATAGCTCGCGAGTGCTACGAGCGCAATGAGTCCGCTCAGCGCTGCACACGTCCACGACAGCGTGTTCCTTCGCAAACGCAGAGCGTAAGCGGCAAGCGCAACGTAGAGGGGCATGGAAACGAAAAGTCCGTACTCGAGTGCGGCGCAAAGACCGATGAGCGAACAGAGCGCGCCGATTACGGGCAGCGCGGCGGCACCGTAGCGCCGAATCGCCGCGACACCGAGAGCAAGGCACAACGGCGAAAACGTGACCGGCCAGCCGAGATCGAGGTTTCCGCGAGGTATGAGTGCGATGATCGGGACCGCGGCGAAAAGTACGCCTGCTGCGAGCGCCCAGACCTTCGGTCTCCCGAACAGGCGTAACAGCCAAAATGTTCCGAAGCACGCCGTCGTGGTTTGGGCGATCTCGAGAAATTTGATGCTCGACCACGTGTTGCGAAAGAGGAAATCGAGCGGAACGATAATGGCGTACGACACGTACCCGTTGAGAAGGAACATTGGTTGATCCCACCAGACGCTCCAACCGAGCATGTCGAAGAAGTCACGCGGGCTGTGAATGTTACCGCGAATGTACTCCGCGGTAATGTAATTGACGCCGAGATCCTTTGCATAGAGCGCCGGAAGGCCGGGAAACCAATAAAATGCCCAAGCGCGCGCGAACGCAGCTGCCAGGAAAACGATCAGGACCACCCCGAGCAGTTGCTGCTCTTTGGGCAGACGCCTAATGCGCGTTATGACGCTTGGAAGCCGTGCAGACGAGAGTGTCACACCAGTCCAGTTCGACGAGAGGGCAGAGTAGGATTCTCGGCAGCAGCGTAGCGACGCGCTGCGCGGAGTACGCGTAGTAGGCCCGGTAGATGTTTACCGCGGTGAACTCGAGGCGCATCAGTGCGTAAAGATCGTACCAGGGATAGTTCTGCACGTGTGTGAAGTCGCGAGCGATTCCGCCGGGGCTCGTGGGATTGGGAACCGACATAACGAGGACCGCATCGGACGACATGACCTCCGCCACCGGGAGGACGACGTCACGCAGCCATTGGTCCGCCGTCATGTGTTCGGCGACCTCGCTCGCGATAACCAGATCGACCGAAGTCGAGAGTTCGCTCACCGATTCGATGCGAGTGTAGGGCCCGCAGAACGACGCATCGCGCTCGAGCGCGGAGTACGAGGCGATGTTGGACGGAAGGCGAGCGCGGAGGTGCTTCGCAAGTACGCCCGCGCCGGGACCGATCTCCAGAACATGTGCTGCGCGCTGCAATCCGGCCAAAGCGCGTTCGACGAAGGCCCAAATAGGTGGGCGATCGTGTACGGCTAGGGGACCGAGCGAGAGCCGCGCGCCTTCGCGTTCGCGCAAGGCGAAACGCGGGAAGGTGAGGGTCGCGCGCGGACCGGCGAGAGTGCTTGCTTCGTTGGCTCGGTAGCGCCGCAGCCCTTCGCGCCTGAGCGCCATTAACTCTTGGTAACGATCTGCGAGCAGTGCCACCGGCGCTCCGTTTCGAGCAGGCAAGAGCGAGACCTTGCTCTAATGATTTGTTAAGCTTTTTAACCTAGCCTTTTTCTTAAAATAATGATTGTGCGAATTCGGGAAATCGGCCTCGCGGCTATTCTTTTTGTCGTTTCGGGGTGCGGCGGAGGAGGCTCGACGGGGACTACCGGCTCCGTTGGAGCCCCGCCGGTCGAGGGCACGCCCGTGCAAACGATGAGTTCATCGTGCGGTGGGAGCGAGCTAATTCCCGGTTATGACGATTGGCCCACGTTTGGGCACGATCAGGATCACACCGGATGCGATCTGGGGAACACGCAAATCTCGACACAGGACGCCGCCGGCTTGCGCAAGGTTTGGGAGTTCAAGCAATCGGAGGAGATATTTGCGAGTCCGATTGCAGTCGAGGGGAAAGTCTTCGTTGCCACTATGGAACCCGGAACCGTCATCGCGCTTGACGCGACGACGGGGAAGGAACTTTGGTCAACGACGATCGGCAACAGCATGGGCGAAATTCGCCAGACGCCCGTCTACGACCAAGGGCTGCTGTTTGTCGGCGTCCACGGTTTTGGTTCGCCGAACGCGCTTGGTCAGTTCCCACCAGTTCCCTCGAGCATTTATGCTCTGAATGCGGACACTGGGAAGGTCGTCTGGTCCGCGCTTCTTCAAGGGGCCGTTCGTGCCTCACCGGCTGTCGCCAATGGCGACGTATACGTGCCCGTCGCGGGCGGCGACCTGCCTTTCTGTCTGCAAGGCGGCATTTCGGCATTCAATGAGACGACCGGCCAGCCCGTATGGAACTTCTTCGTCGATCCCACGCCCGCGGACGGCGGCTCCGTCTGGTCTCCCGTCGCCTATGACGGAACGCGCCTGATCTTTGGAACCGGCAATACCTGCACGCAGACGCCGCTCTCGGCGAACGCGATCGTGGCGCTCGATCCGCAATCAGGAAGCATCGACTGGCAACTCAATACCGCTCCGCAATTGAGCGATGCCGACGTTGGCGCGGGAGCGTTGATCGTCGGCGGCGAGGTGGTCACAGTCGGCAAGAACGGTATCATCTATTACTTGGACGAGTCGACCGGCGCCGTTCTTCACACGGTTCAGACGAACACCGGTCCGTTCAACGGCGGATTTTCCACGCCGGCCACGGATGGCTCGACGATAATCCTGGGCACGAGTTCCGCGCCGTCTCCGTCGTTATCGGATGACGAATCCGTTCAGTATTTCGGTAGAGTCAAGCGTGATGCGTCTTCAACCGGAGGAGAGCTGCTGGCACTCGATTTGAACGGCGACGTGCAGTGGACGATCCCGACGAATTCTACGGTAAACTCAAGTGTTGCGATCGACGACGGCGTGGCTTTTGCCGATATCAACGACTCGATCGAGGCGCTCAACGTCGCGAATGGGAACGTCTTGTGGTCATACGGCATGCCAAACGGCATTGCGGCGTCACCGGTTGTCGTGAAAAGCGGCGTTTACACCGCCGATCTTGCCGGGAACGTCTATAAGTTTGCGCTGTAGTGGTAGGCGTGCCGGAAGACGCGCGTTCCCGCGTCAACGCCGTCTTGCCGGCCTAACACGAGACCGCTATAGAGTAACCCGAGAATGACGGACGAGTAGTCGAGTCTTTTGACCTGCCCAAAAACGCGCTCCTGACCTCCCGTCCGCGTGTTGCCCGCAGTGCTCACATTTCCGGCAGCGTCGATTGCCTCGAGTTCCCTGTTCAGCGCGATCGTTAGGCCGTTGAAGAGACCAGAGTTCGGTGCGCGCAAGTAGAGATAGGACGCGTGCAAGAGCGAAACCGCCTGGTAGCTCGAATCGAAGCCGCCGTTTTCCGGCAGCACCCCTTGCGGCGTGAGTCGCGCGAGCGCCTCATCGCGTAAGCGGTCGGAGATCGTCATGAATCGCGCATCGCCGAGCAGCACAGCAACGCTCGCGAAGGCATTCGCGTCGATGAGGACCCGGTTGGTCCCAAGCAGGTCGCCTTTTTCCAACACCGCCAGTTTGCCGGGTTGCTGGAGCCACGAAGCCCCGCGCGCGATGCCCGGCAGCACGCCGGCGATGCGCCTTCCGCTGGTCGCGCCGAGCGGGCTCTCCTGGAGAACGATCAGCCCGTGGCCCAGTGCGTCCAGCCAAAACGCCATGTCGGTCGGCGGCATGGGGCTTCCGTCACCCGTGGCGAAACTGCCGTCGGGCTGTTGGTGCGCGAATGCCGCATCCACGGCGCGCCATGCCGCATCGACTTTCTGCTGGTCGTTCTCAACCGCGCCAACCCAGAACAGCGGCATCGCAACGCGCTGGAAAACGACCGCCGTCCAGTGCCCCTGGTTCAGCTGCATGTTCCCCTCGGCATCGGGCATTGCGTTGGCATTGGTGCGATCGAGAATCACCGGCGAGATGCGTCGAAGCAGCTCGAACTCGGTCGCCGATGCAATTGCAGGAAGAACGCGATAAGCCGCGGCGGATATGCCGAGCGACAAGCACGCAGATAGAAATGAAGGGCGGCTCAGTGCCATGAACAAGATTCCTCATTCGCCGCGCAGATAAGGAGTCCATCGTTTGAACCCGGTCGCGTGTCCGTTGTGCAATAAACCTGCACGGGAGATCGAGCGCTCGTACCCAGGCTATAAGCTTCCTGCGACCTTTGCGATCATGGAATGCGACGACTGCCGTCTTCAGTTCGCGCTTCCATTGGAAAGCGACTCGGCAGTATACGAGGCAATATATCGCCGGCCGGCACTGGTCCCGGGCTACGATCGCTATTACGACTACGCGAGGTCCGCAAAGCGCTCGCCCAACCCGCTTGATTATTTAGCCGAAAGTATGGAGCCCTACTGGGCCGTTCGAAAGGCGATCGCCGGTCTCCCTAGCGGTGCGAAGATGCTCGATATCGGCTCGGGTCTCGGGTATGTCGCCTACGCGCTTAGGCGCGCGGGCTACGATGCGGTTGGGCTCGATATCTCCGAAAACGCCGTAGCGGCGGCGCGCGCGCGCTTCGGCGATCAGTATGTCGTCGCGGATTTGTTCGCGTGGTCGTCGGACCACCCGAATACATACGATGCCGTGACGCTGCTCGAGGTCATCGAGCATGTCGAGAATCCGATTGACTGGGTTCGCGCGGCCTTCCGTTTAGTGAGGCCGGGAGGGATGCTTATCATTTCGACGCCCAACCGCGACTATTACCCCGACGGCAGTGTTTGGGCAACGGAGGCGCCGCCGGTCCATCTGTGGTGGTTTTCGGAGCATTCCTTTGCGCGGCTGACGGACGGGATCGGCGCGCAAATCGAGGTCGTCGACTTTAGCGCTTGCGACTTCGCGCCCGCGCAACCATATAGCGATCGACCCGTGGCGTCTTTCCGCACGCCGATGCTGAACGAAGAGGGACGCCCGTCGTCACGCCTGCGCCGTGCGGCGGCTGCACTGGGAGTGCTTCCAGTAGCAAAAGCGGTTTGGACGCTATTTCACGGACCGAAAAATGATGGACGTGCACATCCCAATCCCGCGGTGCGCGAGACGCTCGCGGTGATTTTACGCAAACCGATTTCGGGGTAACGTCTAGAACGGCTTGACGTGCACGATTCCGGCCGAGCGAAAAGCCGCTTCGATTGAAGCTTGGCTCCCGCCGTCGACCGGATAGGCCAGGACCGTGCGCCCATTGTCGATCGCGTCGTTGTAGTTGTCGGCTTCGTCTTCGGGGATCGGCAGGTTGCCGACGTGCTGGACTACGTGCGGATGACTGAGATAAGCCAGCCCGCCCGATGGATTGAGATCCGGAACGCCGGTGCCGCCGCCGCCGGTGATGATCTCGTCGCCGCCGGTCGTCGCGTGCACGAAGTTTATGAATGACTCGTCGTGTTCGTCGGTCCGGTCCGCTTTGGTGATCACGACAAACTTATCGTGCTCGAGTCCCATACTGCCGATCAGCTTCTCGAGCGCGTCCACGTCTTGCGTCTGCGCGATACCGGTCACGAAAGCAGCCACGAAATTCTCCTTTAAGCTTTGAACGCGCGTACTGCGGCACCAAGGCGCTCGATGCCTTCTCGAATCTTCTCCTCCGATGCGTTCGAGAAGTTCAGCCGCATGCCGTCGTGTACGTCACGATCGGGATAGAAGCTCACGCCCGGAACGAAGACGACCTTCTCCCGCGCCGAGATTTTCAGTAATTCGGTCGTGTCCACACCGTCGACACTCGCCCACAGGAACATGCCGCCGGCAGGCCGGTTGAAGTGCGAACTGGCCGGCATGTGCTCGCGCAGCGCCTCGACCATTACATCGCGCCGCCGCCGGTAGGTTGTGACAATCTGGGCCACATGTGCCTCGAAGGCATCGGCTTTGGAGACGTAGCGGTGGAAGACGTACTGTGCCAGCGACCCGGTCTGGAGATCCGTGCCCTGTTTGGCGAGCGCGATCTTGTCGCGCACGTCGTGGTCCGGAACCGCAAGCCACGCCACGCGCATGCCGGGCGCCATGATCTTGCTGCCGGTACCCGAGTAGATCACGCAACCGGTCGACGTGAACGACGCGAGCGAGGGAAGTTCGCTGCCCTCGAAACGCAGCTCCCCGTAGGGATCGTCTTCCACGATCGGCAGATCGAAGCGTTCGCAGATGCGCACGATCGGTTCGCGCCGGTGGCCGGCCAGCGTGCGCCCGGTCGGATTTTGAAAATTCGGAATGATGTACAGAAACTTCGGAAACGGATCGGCATGCTCGAGCACCCGCTCGAGCGACTCGGGCACGATGCCGTCTTCGTCGGTTTCTACCGCGAGATAGCGCGCCTGATATGCGTCGAACGCTTGAATCGCGCCGAGATACGTCGGGTGCTCCATCAGCACGTGATCGCCCGGGTCGATGAAGATCTTACCGATCAGATCGAGACCCTGCTGCGATCCGTTGACGATGAGAATCTCCGAGGGATCGTAGAGCTTGTGCAGACGATGCGAAAGACGCGCCGCGACCCAGTTGCGCATCTCCGGAATGCCTTCCGTCACGCCGTACTGCAGCGCCGCTGCCCCGTACGATTCCATGACCTCCGTCGTACACTCGGCGATCTCGCGCGTCGGAAAGAGTTCGGGCGCCGGTAATCCGCCGCCGAACGAGATGATGTCGGGTTGTTGGGTGACCTTGAGCATCTCACGGATCGTCGATGCGCGGAGGCGAGCGGTACGCTGCGCGAATTTCACGCCGCGCGAGATGTGGGTCGTCATGGCGTCGGCTATATTAGCCGAGGGGCATGGGCGGTCCGCCTATCGCGCTGCGCGGTGGGGTGCCCATCGTGCCCGCCATGCTGTGCTCCGGCACGAAGGTCAAGAGCACGGCGCCGAGCCCGACCAGCATGATGAGCAACGTCACCATGACGCCGAGAACCGGCACCAGCTCGGCTGCGGTCAAGAGCACGAGTCCAAGCACGAGCGCCAAGAGCGGTGCAGGCGTCGTTCTGGGCTGCAGCAGCTCGTAGAACCGGCGCCCCACGAGCAGCGCAAGCGCCGCCTTACCCACGAAGACCGCAGCCGCCAGGAGCACGAACTCGACCGGAATCAGCGGCCAGAGAATAAAGGTCACGAAGAGCATCACCGCAATCGGAATGACGGCAACCCATCCGCACAAGCCGGCCAGCGTCGACACGCCGGGATGCTGCTCGAGCCGGTCGAGAGCCATGCGCGCGCGCACCGGGAAGATCAGGAACATCACGAGCACGATGACGTCCCACGTGATCGTCCACCACAAACGGCGATTCGATGTGAAGTAGCCGTAGTTTTCGATGCTCGGCGCCCACGGTACGACGTCTTGAACGACTTCGCCGCCGACTGCGTTTGCTTGCCCGGTGACGTGTCCGCCGCGGAAGATCACGTTGCCGCCGGCGACGTTGACGTTGCCGTCGACCGTACCTTCGATCGTCGCATTTCCGAGCACGACGTCCAGATCGCCGTCGATGACTTGTCCGGGTTCGACCACGACTGAACCGACATACGTTCCCCCGTGATCGACGCTCACAGGATCGGCGAGTGCGAAAGCCGTCGTCGCGAGCACGGCGACCAAGAATCCGAGTACGACCTTCATACGGCCTCCGAGCGCAAAGAACGATAGAGCATGACGGCGCCGGCCACCAGCAGCGCGTCGAGCAGTAGAATCCCGACCGCGCCGGCGAGCAGCAGCGGCGTTGCGGGGCTGAAGGCCGTCGCGATCGCCGAAAGCGCGCCGAAGCTTTGCGAGCCGGCCTGCGAGAATGCGTGCGCGAGGCCGCCGAGGTAGCCCGCGCGTCCCCCGAGTGCGGCGAAGATGCCGCTCGACGCAATCCACGCGCCGGTAACGTAGAACGCGAGCACGGCCCACACCGAAAGCCGGCGATGCTTGCGCATCGGCGTCGATTTCAGTTCGGCCATCACCGCAAAAGTGAAATTCGGCGCGAGCTCGGCCGGTTTGGTGGTCGCGAGCAGGGCGTCGATGACGCGCAGCTCGGTCAGAAGCGATTCGCAATGCGGGCACGTGCGAAGGTGCGCACTCACCGCGAGCATCTCGCGCGGCGTCAGCGTTCCCTCGACGTAGCGGTCGAGCAGCGGTTCACACGAAGAGCAGCGCACGCGTGCCTCCCTTCTCGCGCGTCCGCGCGTGCAACCGCGTGTCGCGCTCCTGCATCTTGCGTGCGAGCGCGATCTTGCCGCGATGAATCAGCGTTTTGACGTTGCCGAGCGAGAGCCCGAGCGTGCTTGCGATCGTGTGGTATTCCATATTATCGAAGTAGCGGAGTGCGAGTACCGTGCGCGTGCGTTCGGGCAGTTCGGCGAGCGCCTCGCGCAGTTCGCGCTCGGCCTCCGCGCGCAGGATGCCCTCGGCCGGGTTGGCCTCGGTGGAGATATCCGGCAGCGTGTTTTCGAGCGTCTGATCTTCGGGAAGCTCTTGCGTCGCCGGACGGCGCAGCGATTTGCCCAGATGCGTGCGCACCACGTTGCGCGCGATCTGGTAGATCCAGGTCGAGAATCGACCCAGCTGCGGGTTGAATGTTTCCAAGTGCGCGTAGGCTCGCAAGAATGTCTCCTGCGAGAGGTCCGACACATCCGGTGCGCTGCGTACGCTCGCCCCGATGAAATTTGCGATGCCGCGCTTGTACCGGTCGACCAGCACGGCGAACAGATCCCGCTCGCCGTCGCGGATGCGCCGGACCAGAGCTTCGTCGCTCTGCGCCTCGATGGCCGTCCCTCTCTCTTTTACAGTGGCTCTGGCGGGTGCTACTTCCGGCCTACCTCTTAAGTTACAGCAGGACGCGCTCCCGCAGGGCCGGGCTGCCCAGCGGCCGTGGGGCTCTCCGTTTGGGCGGTGCCGGGCGTGCGGTTGTCGTAACCCAGGGCTCCGTGAGAATGGCGAAGCAAGCTCCGGCCCTCTTTGGATCTCATGCAGTCGTCAACGCCGGTGCGTTGGTATTTGCGGCGAGCATGGTTCTGAGCATCTGCGGCTTCGTCTTTCACGCGATAGCCAGCCGTTGCCTCGGCGTCGACGCGTACGGTGCGCTCTACGCTCTGATCTCGCTCATGGGAATCGCCGGAATGCCCGTCGCGGTATTCACCCCCGTTATCACCAAGTTTTCGGCGGAGTTCACGGCGCTGCACGACGACGGGCACGTGCGCGGGCTGATCGAACTCATAGTCCGCGTCTTCGCAGTCGTGGGGGCGGTCTACGTGATTGCCGGCGTGCTCCTCGCGGCACCCTTGGCCAGCTACCTCCACGTTGCGACCTGGGAGATCCCGATCGTCGGCGTCATGGTCGCCGTGGGTATCGCATCGGGTACGTTGCGCGCCATAAGCCAAGGCGTGCACGCGTACGGCACCTACGCAAGCTCGATGGCAGGAGAGGGCATCACCAAGGTCTTGGGCCTTGGCGCGATTGCGTTTGGGGGGCTCACGCTCTTCGGCGGAACGCTCGCTTTTCTGTGCGGGTTGGCCGCCGGCGCGGTGGTCGTTGCGCTGCCGCTCCTTCGCCGCTACCAAGGCATTGCGGCGCAGGTCGTGGTGCTCGATTGGCCGCGCATTTTCGCGACGATCGGCGGCGCCTTGGTGCTCACCGTCACGATGACGTGCATCGGGTTCGCAGACGTGCTGCTCGTGAAGCACTACTTCGATCCCCAGCAAGCCGGTCTCTATGCTGCGGCTTCGCTCTCGGGCAAGATCCTGATGTATTTCGTCGGCTTCGTGCCGGCGGTGCTTATTCCGCAAGCGACGCATCGGCACGCGCGGGGCGAGCAGACGCGTAAGATTCTTTGGGCGGCGGTTCTGTTCATCGGCGTAGTCTCGGTGATCGGCATCTTCGCTTATAAGGTCGCGGGCATCGTGCTCCTGCATCTCCTGGTTGGGCGCGCCTTCGACGCAGCGTTGCCGCTTTTGCCGACGTACGCCGCCGCGATGGCGGCGCTAGCCGTCACCAACAGCCTTGCCTCATATGGTGTGGCGACGCATCGCCTCGCATTCGCCGTTCCGCTCTTAGTCGCCGTACTCGCGACGCTCGCGCTCATCGCGGCGGTGCATCCATCGCTCGCAGCGGTTGTGGGTGAGCTGCTGATCGGTAATCTCGTCATGCTCGGCGCGGTCGCTGTCTCGCTCGGCGCGCAAGGCTTGCGCGAGGCGCGTGCATGAAGGTTCTTCTGGTCGGCGGTTCCGGTCAGCTCGGTTCGGAGATTCGCGGGCGCTGGAGCCAAGATGAAATCGTCGCTCCGCCGCATAGCGAGCTGAGCCTCGAGGAGACGGGCGATCTCGAGCTTGCCATCGATGCCGAGTCGCCGGAGTTGGTAGTGAACTGCGCGGCATTTCACAACGTCGACCTCTGCGAGTCGCAGCCCGAGGCCGCTTTCTCCGTCAATGCGCTCGCGGTCGATCGTGCGGCGGCGCTCTGCCAGGCACGCGATATCGCGTTCGTAACGATAAGCACCGATTACGTCTTCGACGGCCGCGCGTCGCGACCGTACGCGGAAAACGATTGCCCAAATCCGGTCTCGGCTTACGGCGCATCGAAGCTCGCGGGCGAACAGCTGGTGCTACGCCGCGACATGAAGGCCTACGTGGTGCGCACGTGCGGCGTCTACGGGGTTGCAGGTTCCAAGAGCAAAGGCACGTTCGTCGATCGCATCATCGCGCAGGCGCGCGCGGGCGAAACGCCGCGCGTCGTGAGCGACGTGATCGCCTCGCCGACCTATGCGGGTGATCTCGCGGCGGCGCTGCGCAAGCTGATCGCGACCGGCGCGTACGGGCTCTATCATGCGGCCAACCCCGGGCCGGTGAGCTGGTACGATTTTGCGAGCGCCGCCCTCGAGCTCGCCGGTGTCGCGCAGCGGATCGAACCGATCTCGGCGTCGCAATGGAAGGCGCCGGCGCGACGGCCGGCCTTTTCCGCGCTCGCCATTCCGAAGCTCGCTGCGCTCGGGATCGCGATGCCGCCGTGGCGTGAGGGGATCGCCGCCTACCTTCGCGATCGCGTCGCGCTGAGGAGAAATCGGAAGCCGCCCGTAAGATAGCAGCTATGGAACTGCAGATCGACCCTGCCCGCGTCGATCGCTGCCGGGAGCTTGCCGCCGCCATTGCCTCGCCGGTCAGCGACTTCATTGCCGCTCATTCGACCGTGGCCGTCGAACGCGCCGTTCTCCGCCTTTTGGGCGTCGACGGCGTCGGCGCCGACGAGATTCCCGTCCCCAACGTCGTCGTCGACGCGCTCGATCCGCACGAACGGGCCGGCGGCGTTGCACTTCCCTTCGGAAGGGGGCTTGCCGAGACGGGGCTCACGCCGCATGCGCTCGGCGCTGAGATCGCGGCCGGGCGCCTGACGCTCGCGCAGTTCGCCGGCACGCCCGCCGCCGCGGCCCGCGGCGCGTTGCGTCCCTTCGTCGACGCGGCGCTCGCGCGCGTGCGCGGCCAGCGCGCGGCTCGCGAGGAACGCTTGGCGCGGATCCCGATGTCGCCGCCGCCGTTGCTCTATGTCATCGTGGCCAGCGGCAATATCTACGAGGATCGAACCGCGGCTGTCGCCGCGGCCGAAGCCGGCGCGCAGATCATCGCGGTCATCCGCTCGACCGGCCAATCGCTGCTCGATTTCGTTCCGTACGGCCCGACGACCGAGGGCTTCGGCGGCACCTACGCGACGCAAGAGAATTTTCGCATCATGCGCGAGGCGCTCGACGAGGTCTCCGAGCGGCTCGGGCGCTACGTGATGCTCACGAATTACGCCAGCGGCTTGTGCATGCCGGAGATTGCATCGATGGCGGCGCTCGAGCGCCTCGACATGCTGCTCAACGATTCGATGTATGGCATTCTCTTCCGTGACATCAACATGAAGCGCACCTTCATCGATCAGCACTTCAGCCGAATGCTCAACGCGCAGTCGGGCATCATCATCAACACCGGCGAGGACAACTATCTCACCACCGCCGACGCGGTGGAACAGGCGCCTGCGGTCCTGGCTTCGCAGTTCATCAACGAAGAGTTCGCGCATTGCGCCGGTATGCCCGACACGCAGATTGGCCTGGGCGATGCCTACGAGATCGATCCCGATCTCGAAGACGGCTTCCTCTATCAAGTCGCGCAGGCGCAGCTCGCGCGACAAGTCTTCCCGAACGCGCCGCTGAAATACATGCCGCCCACCAAACACATGACCGGCAATATCTTCAAAGGTCATCTGATCGACGCGATGTTCAACCTCACGTCGGTGATGACGCACCAGACGATTCATCTCTGCGGCATGCTCACCGAAGCGATTCATACGCCGTTCCTCGGCGATCGCGCACTTTCGATCGAGAACGCGCGCTACGTCATGAACACCGCGCGCCACTTCGGCGACGAAATCACGTTCAAGCCGAATGGCGCGATCGAGCGGCGCGCGCAAGCGGTGCTGGCCGACTGCGAGAAATTACTCGAACGCGTCGCCGATTTGGGTTTGATGCATGCGATCGAGGCCGCGGTCTTCGCCGATGTTTCGCGCCCACCCGAAGGCGGTCGAGGCTTCGACGGTGTTTTCGCGCGGTCGGATGAGTACTGGAATCCCTTCGAACCCTCGCAAGCTCCGCTTCGAGGTGCGGCTCGAGGCGACGTATACGCATGACGCGTTCGATCAAGCCTTATGGCGACACCATGAACGACGGGAAGGTTCAGCTCTCGTTCACGCTGCCGATCGAGTGGAGTGAAGCCGCCGACGAAGCCGCGCGCCAGCTCGTCGCGAAGATGGGGTTCACCGACGTACAGGTTGCCGACGGCCGGCCGATCGCATCCGGGTTTTCGGCCTTCGTCGTCTATGCGAGCACGCCGCAGTCGATCGATGCCGACGCGATCAAGGCGCCGTCGGTGAAATCGCACGCGATGTCGATGGACGAGATCGACGCGTACGTGCGCGACCATCTCGGACGCAAAATTCGTATCGCCGGTGCGTGCATCGGCACCGACGCACATACCGTCGGCATCGACGCGATCCTCAACATGAAGGGCTATAAGGGCGACTACGGCCTCGAGCGCTACCATATGTTCGAGACGTTCAATTTGGGCAGTCAGGTCGCGGTCGAGGATTTCGTGCGCTTTGCCAAAGAGAACGCGATCGATGCGCTTCTTGCTTCCCAGGTCGTGACGCAGAAGGGTAGCGACATTAAGAATTTCACGGCGCTCGTCGAGTTACTCGAAGCCGAAGGTCTGCGCGACCGCATCGTGGCGATTTGCGGCGGTCCGCGCGTGACGAACGTGATGGCGAGCGAGCTCGGCTACGATGCCGGGTTCGGCCGCGGCACGGTTCCGAGTGAGGTCGCGGCCTTCGTGGCGACGTCGCTTGCCGGCATGGTTCGCGCCGGACGATAGCCAATACGGCAGGCGCAGTGTTCAGCGACCTTCTCGGCTGGTTTACCGGTAAGGATGCCAACCGCCGCAAGTATCCCCGAAAGCGGAAACCGTATCGGGCGACGGTTTCCATCGACAGCGGGCTGACGCAGAAGCCCGCGATCGGATTGGATATCAGCGGGGGCGGCCTGTGCGTGCTCACGCAAGAGCCGGTAGGACGCGACGAATTCGAGATCCGCGCAACCATCGAGACGCGCGTGATACGCATGCGCGCCAAAGCGGTCTGGCAAGACACGGTCTCGCATCAGGGCAAGTCGGTCTGGCGCTACGGCATGCGTTTCACCGGGATCTCCGCCGACGACTGGGATGCTATCATTCGCTATACCACTGATAAGCCGGTCGCCGAGGCCAATAAGGCGCAAGAAGAGCTCGTCACGGTGCGGATGACGCCCGACGACGCGAACCGCCTGCTCCCGGTCGCGCTGCAAGAACGCTTGCTCTCGATGCTGGTCGAGCGCCGCCGTCTCGCGCCGCTGCAAGAGAACGTCACGCCGCTCGTGCAATATTTTTACTCCGGCGTCGTGCGCCATAACAACGCGCTCGTACACCGGCTGACGATTCAATCGAAGGTCGTCGGTCCCGAAGGCGCGGAGATTTACGAGACGCGTTTCATCTTCGACGACCAGGGAACGTCGATACAAGTTCTCAATTAGCGCGCTGTGAAGAAGACCGCGCTCATCACCGGCATCACGGGCCAGGACGGCTCGTATCTCGCCGAGCTTTTGCTGAGCAAAGGCTATCGCGTTGCCGGGATGACGCGCCGTACGTCGACCGACGTTCACGAGCGCATTCAACACCTCATCGACGACATCGAGTTCGTGTCGGGCGACTTGCTCGATCAAACGTCGATCACATCGATTCTTCGCGACATCGCGCCCGACGAAGTCTATAACTTAGCGGCGCAGTCGTTCGTGCCCACGTCGTGGCAGCAGCCGGTGCTCACCGGTGAGTTCACCGCGCTCGGCGTGACGCGCGTCCTCGAAGCGATTCGCGCGACGAATCCGTCGATTCGTTTCTATCAAGCCTCGAGCTCCGAGATGTTCGGAAAAGTTCGCGAAGTGCCGCAAACCGAGAACACCCCGTTTTATCCGCGCAGCCCGTACGGCGTCGCAAAAGTCTACGGTCATTGGATCACCGTGAATTACCGCGAATCGTTCAACATGTTTGCGGTGAGCGGAATACTGTTCAATCACGAGTCCCCGCGCCGCGGCAAAGAGTTCGTTACGCGCAAGATCACCGACGGCGTGGCGCGCATCAAGCTCGGGCTTTCAAAAGAGCTGCGCCTGGGTAATCTCGACGCGCAGCGTGATTGGGGTTTCGCCGGCGATTACGTGCGCGCGATGTGGCTGATGCTGCAGCAGGAACTGCCCGACGATTTCGTGATCGCTACCGGACGCACGCATAGCGTCCGCGATCTCGTGCGCGTCGCGTTCGAGGTTGCGGGTTTGGGATCGTACGAGCCATTCGTTACGATCGACCAACGCTTCGTGCGTCCGGCCGAGGTCGATCTCTTGATCGGCGACCCTGCGAAAGCCAAGCGGGTGCTGGATTGGGAGCCGGAGGTGAGCTTCGAAGAACTCGTGGAGATGATGGTGCGCGCCGATATCGATCGCCTCTCGACGCTTACGCACCGCTGAACGTCATGCGTGCGCTCGTCACCGGCGCTACGGGATTCGTCGGCCGGTACTTGATTGCGGCGCTTCAAGAAGCCGGCTACGAGACGCTTGCGTGCGGCGGTCCGCACGATAGCGACGCGCTGCCGATCGATCTGCACGAGCTGCCGTCATTGCGCGCCGCGCTCGAGCTCGGACGGCCGCATCTGGTCTTCCATCTCGCCGCTGCGACGTTCGTGCCGGAGTCGATCGCTGCGCCGATGGCCACCTATGTAACGAACATACGCGGGACCGCCAATCTCACGCAGGCGATTCGCGACTACGAGCGCACGACCGGTGCGCGCGTGCGCCTGCTCTTTGCAAGCTCGGCCGAGGTCTACGGAGCGCAGCCGCCGCAGGCGTTTCCCCTGCGCGAAACGTGCCCGCCCGCACCGGCCAATCCGTACGCTGCGAGCAAAGCCGCCGCCGAAATGCTTTTGCTCGGCGAAGCACGCAGCCTTGGGCTCGACGCCGTTATCGCGCGCGCGTTCAATCACATCGGCCCCGGGCAGAACGACCGGTTCGTGGTCGCGAGCTTTGCCGCGCAACTGGCCGCGATTGCGAAAGGCGGGCCGCCGCAGCTCTACGTGGGTAACCTCGACGCGAAGCGTGATTTCACCGACGTTCGCGACGTCGTTCGTGCCTACGTCATGCTCGCACGCGACGGCGCCTCGGGCGAGATCTACAACGTCTGCAGCGGCGTCGCGCGCTCGATTCGCGACGTGCTGCGCGAACTGATCATCGCGGCGCACGTTCCCGTCGAGGTGCGCGACGATCCAGCGCGGCTGCGCCCATCCGACGTGCCACTTTTTGTCGGAGATGCTTCGAAGCTTCGCGGCGTGACGGGTTGGGAGCCGCGCATTCCCTTTCCCGCGTCCATACGGGATATCTATCGAGCTGCCGCCAACAGCTAGGACGCGATGGACGACACCAACGACGATTTGCAAGCGCTCGTTTTCAAGAATCGCGGCCTGCTGCTCGCGCTGCCCGCCGCGGTGCTCGCGGCCTTCGGCAAGCCCAGCGCGGCGAGCGTGACACTGGGACTTCCGCTCGCGATCGCGGGGGAGCTCGTGCGCTGCTGGGCGGTCGGATACTCCGGCGTGACGACGCGCGGCGATCGCGTGGAAGCGCCGCGTTTGGTTACGGCGGGTCCTTACGCCTTCGTCCGCAATCCGCTCTACGTGGGCAACTTCATCACCGCGCTCGGCTTCGCGATCGCGTTTACCGGAAAGAATACTTTGCCCGCAAAACTCGCGCTCGCCGGTGGTTCGCTGGCCGCGATGGCGGCGGTATACAAAACGATCGTGCCGCACGAAGAAAAATTCTTGCGCTCGGAGTTCGGCGAAGCATTCGATCGCTATTGCGAGCAGGTTCCGCCGGTCGTCCCGCGGGCACAGCCCGCGCCCGGCGGCGAGGGAACATGGAATCCGAGCGTCATTCGCGACGCGGAGACGCGTACGTTCCTCACTTTTGGCGCGATGCTCGCGACACTGTTCGTAAAGAGCCTCAAGGCCTAGCGCGCGTGCCATGTCCGCGCGCCGCCGTCTCAGTTTAGCGCTCCTCCTCTCGGCTGCCGTCGCCGCGTTCGAATTTTGGGGCGGGGCGGTCGCGCGCAGCCTCGCGTTGACGACCGACGCGGTGCACGTTTGCGTCGACGTGCTTGCGCTAGCGATCGCGTTACTTGCCTCGATAGGCGCGACGCGCCGCGCCAACCGGCGCAAAACGTTCGGCTACGGCCGTCTCGAAGTGCTCGGCGCATTGTTGAATTGCGCGATTCTGCTGGCTGCGACTGGCGTTATCGCGTATGCGGCGATCCAGCGGTTTCATGCGCCGCTCGAGCCGCACGGCTTCGTGATGACGGCCGTCGCTGCGATCGGCCTCACCGTCAATACCGCGATCGGCTTGACGCTCATGGGCCACCATCGCCACCACGATCACAACGTGCGCGCCGTGCTCGCACACGTCGCGGGTGACGCGCTGGGCGCGCTCGCTGTGATCGTAGGCGGCATTGCGATCGCATACACGGGTGCGGCGTGGATCGACCCGCTGCTCTCGCTCTTCGTCGCGGCGATCATCGTCGTAGGTGTCGCAGGCGTGCTGCGCGATGCGAGCGACGTCTTGCTCGAGGGAGCGCCGGCCGGCGTCGATGCCGTCGACGTCGAGCTGCGCATCCGGGCAATCGACGGCGTCGTCGGCGTACACGACCTGCACGTCTGGACGATCGCCAGCGGCTCGCACGCACTCTCCGCGCACCTCCTGCTCGAAGAAGGGCGCGTCATGCAGGGGCCGCAGATTTTGCGCGCGCTCCAGACGGCGATGCGCGAGCGTTACGGCATCGGCCACATCACGATTCAGCTCGAGAGCGAGCACTGCGATCCGGGCGGCATCATCATCTGCCCCTCCGACGAGGCGTAGGCTCGAAAAAGGAAAGACCGGGCTGCACCCTTCCCGAATCTTGCTCCGGTTATGAGCAACATGGACTCACAAACAGTCGTTCTCTCCCTCGCGCGCACGCCGTTCGGCAGACTTGGAGGCGCGCTCGCCTCACTCGACGCGACGACCCTCGGCGCTGCGGCTTTAGTCGGAGCGCTCCGCCGCGCGGGCATCGATCCCAGCGACGTGGAGCACGTGATTTTCGGCGAGGTGATCCAAGCCGGCGTGGGGCAGAATCCTGCGCGGCAAGTGCAGTTCAAATCCGGCCTTGCCAAGACCGTCACCGCCGAGACGCTCAACAAGGTCTGCGCGTCGGGGCTGCTCGCGGTTGCGAACGCGGCGCGCTTGATCAACGCGGGCGAGAACCGCGTTGTGGCGGCCGGTGGCATGGAGTCGATGTCGAACGCGCCCTATCTGCTGAAGGAAGCGCGCAGCGGCTATCGTTTCGGCGACGGCACGCTGATCGACGCGATGGTTCATGACGCGCTCTGGGATCAGTATTTTCCGATGACGATGGCGCAGCAAGGCGGCATCGTGGCAAACGAACTCGGTCTTCCGCGCGAAGATCAGGATCGTTTCGCATACGAGAGCCATCGGCGCGCGCACGCGGCGCACGAAGCCGGCAACTTCGCCGGCGAGATCGTGCCGCTTCGCATCGCGACCAAAGCCAAGGGCAAGCTCGTTCTCGACGAGCTGCCGCGGCGCGGGGCGGTGCGCGTCCCCGCCGCCGCCGCCTCGAGCGGCGACAACGTGTGGAATCACGAGCCGTCGGCGCGCTTCACGCTCGACTATGCGTCATGGGCACCCTTCGTTACCGGCGATGTTCCGTCGACGCTGGTCGATCGCGACGAGCCGGTACGTGCCGACGCCAGCCTCGAGGCGATGGCGAAACTCAAACCGCTCGAAAAGGACGGCACCGTGACGGCAGGCAACGCGCCGGGCGTCAATGACGGTGCAGCGGCGCTGATTCTCGCCGATGCCGGCTACGCGCGCGAGCGCGGCTACGAACCGCTGGCGACGATCGTCGGCCATGCGACCGCCGGCTGGGACTCGCCCTACCTCTGCTACACGCCCGCGATGTCGTCGCAGAAACTGCTCGACAAGTACGGTTTGCGCGCGAGCGATATTGCCGTGTGGGAGATCAACGAGGCGTTTGCCAACGTCGCGATCACCTCGGCGCGTAACTTGGGCATCGGCGAAGAGGCGATCAACGCGTGGGGCGGAGCAATCGCGATGGGTCATCCCGTCGGGGCATCGGGCGCTCGTTTGGTTGCGACGGTGATCAACCAGCTCCGTAAGCGAGGCGGCGGCTACGGTATCGCAACGCTGTGCTCGGGCGGCGGGCAAGGCGATGCGCTGCTGGTGAAGGTTTGATCGACGCCTCGACGCGCGCGCAGTTCGATCTCACCGACGAGCAGCGGCAGATAGCCGAGCTCGCCGGCGAGATCGCGCGCCGCGAGATCGCGCCGCACATCGCGCGGTGGGATCGCGAACACGTCTTCCCGCGCGCGCTCTTCACGACGCTCAACGACGCGGGCATCATGGGCATTCTCGTGCCCGAGGAATTCGGCGGCGTCGACGCAGGCTACGTTGCCTACGCGCTTGCCGTCGAAGAGCTCGCGCGTGCCGACGCGGGCAGCGCGGTGACGCTCTCCGTCCATTCGATGATCGCGGCAGCGATCGTGAAACTCGGACGCGACGAACAGAAGCGCATGTGGCTTCCCAAACTTGCAAGCGGCGACACGATCGCCGCTTTTGCACTCACCGAGCCCGACGCAGGATCGGATGCAGCGTCGATTCGCGCGACGGCGACGCGCGATGGCGACGACTACGTGCTGAACGGCCGCAAGCAGTGGTGTACGAACGGCAGCGTGTCGGGCGTGACGATGGGCATGTTCCGTACGGCGGGCGGCGGTGCGCGCGGCGTCAGTTCGTTTCTCATCGACAATACGACGCCGGGAGTCACGGTCGAGCGGCTCACGGAGAAGCTCGGCATTCGCACCAGCAACACGTGCGATCTTGCCTTCGACGGCGCGCGCGTGCCGGCGGGCGCGCTGCTCGGGCGCGAGGGTGACGGCTTCGGCTCCGCGATGACTGCGCTTGCGGGCGGGCGCATCGGCATCGCCGCGCAAGCGACCGGGATTCTCGCGGCTTGCCTGGAGCACTCGGTTGCGTTTGCGAAGGATCGAGTCGCCTTCGGCCGCGCGATCGGCGCCTTTGAAGGGGTTTCGTTCAAAATCGCGCAGATGGCGACGGATCTCGACGCAGCGCGGCTGCTGGTCTACCGCGCGGCGGCGTTGGCCGACGCAGGCCGTCCGTTTGTCGTCGAGGCCAGCAAAGCAAAACTTTTTGCATCGGCCGCGGCACGCAAACACGCAGCCGAGGCCGTACAGATTCACGGCGGATACGGTTATACGACGGAATTTCCGGTCGAGCGCTACTACCGCGACGCCAAGATCACCGAGATCTACGAAGGCACCTCGGAAATTCAGCAGATCATCATCGCTCGCTCTCTACTGGGCAAACTCGATTAGCTAGAAGGAGTCTCGATACACGTATGCACGCGCCGATTGGTCCAATAGGGCCGCCCTCGGGGGATGTGTCCATCTCGATTGGAGCGCCTTCAAAATGAACCTCATGGAGTATCAAGGCAAGGAGCTGTTTCGACGCTCCGGCATTCCCGTGCCGCGCTCGCAGCACTGCAGCACGCCCGATGAAGTCGCTGCCTTCATCGAAAAGAACCCCGGCAAGTGGGTCGTCAAAGCGCAAGTGCTGATGGGCGGCCGCGGTAAAGCCGGCAAGATCAAGTTCGCATCGAGCGCGGAAGAAGGGCGCAAGGCCGCAGCCGAGATCATGGCGACACCGATGCCGCCGAATCGTCAGAACCCCGACGGCGAGCCGATCAACTCGGTGCTCGTCGAAGAGACGCTCGATAAGGAACTCGAGTCGTACTGCGCAATCTCGATCGACCGCACGACGAAGAAGCCGGCGATCATCGTGACGCGCTTCGGCGGCATGGACGTCGAAGAGGTGCACGAGAAACATCCCGAGTCGTTTCACACGTTTTACGTCGACACCGCAATCGGCTATTCGCCCTTCATCGGGCGCGAACTCGCCTTCAAAGCCGATCTCAACGCGGGTTATCGAAAGCAATTTCCGGCGATCGTCGCCGGTATGTACGATCTGTTCTTTCGCTACGGCGCGAAGCTGGTCGAGATCAATCCGTTGATTCTCACCAAAGACGGCCGCGTGATCGCGGCCGATTCGAAAGTCGAGCTCGACGACGACGCGCTCTTCCGCCATCCCGAATTCAAAGAGTGGGAGAAGACGCTGCCGCTCGACCAGGACGAGCAGCTCGCGGCCAAAGCGGGCCTAGGCATTCGGAACTTCCGTACGTTCCCCGGTACCGTCGGCACGATGGCCAACGGTGCGGGGCTGGCGATGGCGACCATGGACGCGGTGAAAAACGCGGGCGGCGAGATTGCGAACTTTCTGGACGTCGGCGGCGGCGCTAACGCGGAGCGCGTGCGTAACTGCTACGAGCTCGTCGTCAACCACACCGGCGCGAAAGTGTTCTTCATCAACATCTTCGGCGGCATCACGCGCGGCGACGAAGTCGCGAAAGGCATCGTCGAAGCGTTGAAGACGACCAAGGCGCGCAAGATTCCGCTCGTAATCCGTTTGACCGGAACGAACGAAGAAGAGGGACGCCGCATCCTCAAAGAGGCCGGCATGACACCGGTGGAAACCATGGACGAAGGCGCGGCACGCGCGGTGGAACTCGCCGCCGTGGCATCTTGAGCGTAGCGAAGGATCAAATCACATGTCGATTTTTTTGGATAAGAACAGCCGGGTCTTCGTGCAAGGCATCACCGGCGCCGAAGGCTCCTATCACACCGGGCGTATGCTCGCCTACGGCACGAACGTCGTAGGCGGCGTGACGCCGGGCAAGGGCGGACAGAAGACCGACCACGGCCTGCCCGTTTTCAACACGGTGCAGGAGTGCGTCGCAGCGACCGGCGCCACACACCAATGCATCTTCGTGCCGCCGGCCGGCGCCGCGGACGCGCTTTTCGAGGCCTACGAGGCGGGGATACGCTTCTCGGTCTGCATCACCGAGGGGGTCCCGGTGCACGACATGCTGCGGGTGGTCGGAACGACTCCGGGTATGCGCATCATCGGTCCGAACTGTCCCGGGCTCATCTCGCCGGGCAAGTCCTCGGTCGGGATCATGCCGGGACACGTCTTCAAAGAGGGCAACGTAGGCCTGATCTCCCGCTCGGGGACGCTCACCTACGAGGTCGTGGATGGGCTGACCCGGGCCGGCCTCGGCCAGTCGACCTGCGTCGGGATCGGGGGCGATCCGATCATCGGGACGACCTTCGTGGACTGCCTGCGCGAATTCAAGAACGACCCGCAGACCACGGCAGTGGTCATCTGCGGCGAGATCGGCGGGTCGGACGAAGAAGATGCGGCCGCCTTTATTAAGGATCATCTTGCCGGAATGCCGATCGTGGCCTTCGTGGGCGGGCGCAACGCGCCGGCCGGCAAGTCGCTCGGCCACGCGGGCGCGATCATCTCGGGCGGTTTCGGAACGGCGCAGAGCAAGATCGCGGCATTTCAAGCGGCGGGCGTGCCCGTCGCCGATCGGCCCTCGCAGATACCGGCGCTGCTGCACGAGCGAATGGTCGCTACCGTTTCCTGAGATGCGAGCGGCGGCGCGGGCCGCGAAAGCTTAAGAATTGGAGGGGTCTGCTAGTCCAAGCGGCCCCTTATTTTTTAAGCTAGCTTAAAGGATGCGACCTTAGTCGAGAGAATCCGTCCCTCACGTCAATTTGAGACTCGTTTGAGACCGCGAAATGCGGAGCTTGAAATGGTCCCATGTTGGCGATCCCGCTATTGCGGGGTGACATTGTCACTCACCATCAATTGAGGGCTATCAATGACTAGCAAACGGACCATCCGTCAGGTGGCCGTGGCGCTTATGATGTTGGTTGCATTCCTGCTCCAGGGAACATGGGCACTGGCAGGCACAACCGGCGGATTGAGCGGTACGGTGAATGACGAATCAGGGAAACCTGTTGCAGGTGCCATCGTCAAGGTTTCATCTCCGTCGCAGTCCGCGACGGCGACGACTGACAACGGTGGACACTTCACGTTTCTCAGTCTCGTACCCGACACGTACACCGTGTCGGTGCAAAAAGACGAATTCAGCCCGCTCTCTTACGCGGGCGTTGCCGTCTTTGCAGACCAAACGCAAACGCTGACCTTCACGATGCAAAAAGCGTTGAAGACGATCGCAAGGGTGACGTCGACGGCGCCCGGAGCGCTCGTGAAAGCCGGCACCACCTCCGACGTGTACTCGGTGAACGCGGCTACGGCGGCGAAGGTCACCGGTCTCGGCGGCGGCGGCAGCCTCGATCAAGCCTACTCGGCCATCGCGACGATGCCCGGCGCATACGTGCCGGTCGGCGGCATGGGCTGGTACCAGGATGTGTACATCCGCGGCGGCGACTACGACCAAGTCGGCTACGAAGTCGACGGCGTTCCGGTCAACCGCTCGTTCGATAACTATCCGGCGAACACCGCATCGTCGCTTGGACAGCAAGAAGTCCAGGTGTACACCGGCGCGGCGCCGTCGAACGCCGAAGGCCAGGGCCTTTCGGGCTTCATCAACCAAGTGATCAAGACCGGCACCTATCCGGGTTACGCCTCGAGCGATCTCGGCATCGGTAGCAGCACCTTCTACCACAAAGCCAACATCGAAGTCGGCGGCGCTTCGCCCGACCGGCTCTTTTCATACTATGCGGGCTTCGGTGGCTACAACCAGGATGCTCGCGCCCTCGACAACTTCAACGGCGCGGCATACAGTTCGACGCTCGGCTACATGACCGGTTCGCAGTGTCCGACGGTCGAACCGACCACGAACATTCCGGCCAGCTGTTTCGACAGCACCGGTGCGTGGCAGGGCGCCAACACCGCGTCACCGTGGTACGTGCTCGGGCCGTTCAATTTCTACGACGAGAGCCGCATCACGGATCGCGACAACATCATCAACTTCCACTTCGGCATCCCGCACCATCATGATTCGGGACGCGACGACATACAGTTGCTGTGGCAGTCGGAAAACCTCGTGACCTACACCTACTCACAGCAAGGCGATCTCGGCGCGGTCGGAACCGCGTACAACGCGTACGGCAATCCGTACGCCGCGTTCCCGTACGGCCAGGTCTACACCGGCGGGCTCAATCAGCTCTTCTCGCCTGCCACCGTTACCGGAACCCCGAACAGCCTCGCTCCGGTCCAGAACTACTGCTTCCCGGATACCAATCCGGTGGCGCTGGGCTGCGGCGGCGCGATCCCGTCTTCGGAGGACGATACCGAGGACAACGTCGAGAGCATTGTCAAGCTGCAGTATCAGAAGAACTTCAGCGACAGCGCCTATCTCCGCGTCTACGGTTACACCGTGTACTCGGGATGGTTCGACTACGGCCCGGTTTCGGACTATCTCTGCTGCACGGGCATCCCGCCGGCCTACGATGTGTATTCACACAGCTACGGCTTCAGCGGAACCTTCGCCGATCAGTTGAACACGCACAACCTCTTGCAAGTGCAGGGCTCGTACGTGACGGCGAACTCGCAGCGCGTCTATCTGGTTACTCCGCTCTTGGGCGGCTATAACTATCCGATAGGTGTGCTCGTCAACGGTTCGAATCCGAACTCCGGCATCTGTTATACGGCGGCCGGCGCGGCTGCGAACTGCGACTCGGGTGCTGCGTCGTTCGGTAACACGCAGCTAGCCTGCGCGCAGAATCCCAACGGCAACTACCCGCTGCCGTGTTCCGACGTCGCTACGTTCTACGGTCCGATCCCAACGGTCGCCCCGGGAACGACGTGCGGCGGCGGCGCTTGCGAATACGACATGGTCGATACCGGCATGAGCGGTGAGAACAACACCGTCCAACCGCGTTTCGGCTCGGCTTCGATAACCGATGAATGGGATCCGAGCGACCGCCTACACATCAACCTGGGCGTGCGTTTCGATTCATTCCAGTTCGTGCCGCAAAATACGGAAGGCGGAGCCTCCGACTTCTGGTATTCGGCATGGAACAACTCGTACTGCACCAACCCGTCGACACCGTCGGTTGCGCCGGTCGAAAAGGCCGCGCCGACCGATACGTGCACCGCGGATTTCGGTGCGGGTTACGTTCCGGCGACGATCAGCAACGTCAGCAACACGCAAACCTACACCGTCTTCCAACCGCGTGTCGCTGCAACGTTCACGCTCAATCCTGACAACGTGCTGCGCTTCAGCGTCGGCAAATACGATCAGGCGCCAAACACTGCATTCGAGCAGTACACCTACTTCGACCAGAACACGCCTAGCGGTGGTATCTTCAACCTGAAGAACTTCTACACGCTCGGCTTCACCAATCCGACCCACCCGATCTATCCGGAGACCTCGTGGAACTACGACCTTTCGTGGGAACACCAGGTCAAGGGCACGGATCTCTCGTGGAAGGTGACGCCGTTCTTCCGCCAGACGCAAGACCAGATCGAAGAGTTCTATCTGGACGTCCAGACGAACTTCGTTTCGGGCCTGAACATCGGGTCGCAGACTTCAGAAGGCGTCGAGTTCCAACTGCAAAAAGGCGACTTCTCGAAGAACGGCTTCTCGGGTCTCTTGAGCTATGCGTATACGAATGCATATGTGAAGTTCAAGCCGACGTCGAACGGTACGACGCCGGTGACGTCGATCAACCAAGCAATCTCGCAATACAACGCGATGACGAGCGCGTGTAACGGCGGCAGTTCGGCCGGCAAGTCGTCGTACGGTCAGTCGGTTTGCGCCGCAGGCGTGACGGCTGCTCCGTGCTACACGACCGGCGGCGCGGCCGTTCCGGTCGCTGCCAACTGTACAGCCGCGGACGTCGCGAACCCGTACTGGAATGCTCCGGTGCAGGGCTTCTTCGACCCCAACGCATCGTACGTTCCGTACTCGCTCTTCCCGGCCGGTTCGCCGGGCGCGGGCGGTTACGGCACGTTCATCGTACCCAACGTCATAACGGGCGTGCTGAACTACAAGCACGACAAGTTCGCGATCACACCGGCGCTCCAGTTCTCGTCGGGTTCCAAGTACGGCTACCCGATCAACGAGCTGGGCATCGACCCGTCGACCTGCACCGGCGTCCTCGCAGGCGTGACGGGTGACCCGCGCTATCCGTACGGCGGCTACGGCGGCTCGTACGATGCGTCGACCTGCGCGCAATACGCGATTCCGATCCCCAACACCGATACCGGCAAGTTCGACGGCATCGGCGCGTTCACGGGTCCGAACCGTATTACGCTCTCGACGCAGTTGAGCTACGAGATGTCGCCGCGTATCACCGCGGTGCTCACGCTAGCCAACCTCTACGACGGCTGCTTCGGCGGCTCGACGGAGCCGTGGAGCGGGTTCCCGGGTGTTTCGCAAAAGATGATCTGCTCGTACGGCGCCGGCGATGCCGGTGTCGGCTACCCGCCGGTCGCGAACAACTACAACCCGGGCACTCCGGTGCAACCGTTCCGTATCCCAGCGTATGCGCCGGGCCTCGGGACGCTGCCCTTCAACGCCTACCTCGACTTCCGGATTCGCATCTAGTCGTTCGAGCGGCATAACCTCGCAGAACGCGAACGTGAAGGCCTCCGCGAAAGCGGAGGCCTTCATGCTTGCGTACACCGAATGCAGTCGCGATGCAATACGGGTATCAATGCGAAGATTGCGAGATTGCAATCTTCCCCACGACCACGCGCGCCGAGCTTGCATGGCTGCGCGATCGCGTGCACGTCGTGCGCGAGGTCGCAAAACATTCGAGCGGCGGCCTCGATTCGTGGATGATGGAAGGGCTCGACTTTTTGAACGAGCATACCGGCCACTCGATCGTGCTCGTGAGCAGAAGAAATTGAAAAGGACCGCACGATGCGGTCCTTTGCTTACGCTGGTATGAGGAAGCGTTATTCCGGAACGCGGAGCTTCTCGCCCGGAAGTATCGTCGAAGCTTGCAGATGATTCGTCGCGCTGATGCGATCGATCGTCTCTTGCACGTCGCCGCTCGAACTCGTGTGGCTCGCAGCGATCGACCAGAGCGTGTCGCCGGGCTGCACGGTGACGAGCGCGTAGCGCTGCGCCGTCGCGGCGTAGAGGTGTATGCTCGAGAGCGCGGGCACCGTCACGATGAGACTGAGTGCCGCCAGCGCAATCGCCGGCATGAGCGTGAACCGTTTACGCGAGACCAACGTCGTAGCTCCTTCCATATCTTGTGGCAAACGAGCGTTCGACTACCAATGTGCCTACATTTTGTGCCAAACAGCTGTTCGTCCCCTAGATTTTAGCACACTGCGCCGAAGCGCTGTCAAGCGTGATTCGAACGTATGTTTGCCTTTTTCGAACGCCTGTGCTAGGGTTGTAGAGCAAAGCCATGCCATACGGGTGGCATTGCGCTGCTCATCCGGGAGGAGCCCTTGACCGACAAACCAGCGACCGAGCGACAGCAGCGGATCCTCGACGTGATCCGGGCCTTCACCGCCGAGCGCGGTTACCCGCCTTCGGTTCGGGAGATCGGTGAGCGCGTCGGGCTCTCGTCCTCGTCGACCATCCACGCGCACCTCAAGGCTCTCGAACGCCGCGGCCTCATCTCGCGCGACCCCACCAAGCCGCGCGCGCTGCGTTCGGATCTGGGGACTACTCCGGTGCCGGAGAGCATCGTCATGCCCATCGTGGGCAAGGTCGCCGCCGGCGTACCGATTACGGCGCAAGAACATCTGGAGGGCGAGTTCGTACTGCCTGCCTCCTTCGTACCGCGCACCTCGGATGCGTTCATGCTGCGCGTGCAGGGCGATTCGATGATCGATGCAGCGATTCTCGACGGCGACTTGATCATGGTCCGTCCGCAGCGCGTCGCGCGCGACGGCGAGATCGTCGTCGCGATGGTGGACGGTGAAGCGACGGTCAAACGCTATTACCGTGAAGACGGGCGAATCCGGCTGCAGCCGGAGAATCGCAACATGACGCCAATCTACGCGAGCGATGTCGAGATCATCGGTCGCGTCGAAGCTGTCGTCCGCCGCCTCTAGTCCCTTCCTCGTCGCCATTCGCGAAGCGCTGCCCTGGAGTTTCATCGGGCTCATCGCCGGCGGCCTCGCAATCTTTCCCTTCGTTCGCAGTATCCCGGGCGCGATGATTCCGGCCTTCGGCATCATGGGTCTCGTGCTCGCGCCGACGCTCGGGTGGTTTTACGCGCGCCGTGCGCGGGTCGATCCGGTCGCTGCGATCGCGGGTTCGACGTGCGGATTTCTGCTCGCGCTGCCCGCCTATCACGGCACGCCGCTGGCCTATCTCCAATCGGTTGGTCCGACCGGTATCTTCGTCGCGATCGCGTCGTGCGGCGTGTTCGCTTTTGCGGCCTGGCTGACGCGAATAACGTGGGCGGGTGCGTTCCTGACGGTCGCGCTCGCATTTCTTCTGCGCGACTTGCACGTTTCAACGGTCGCGGCGTTTACGGCGATGCTCGAGCCGCTCGGACGTCTGGGCGACACGTATGCCGCGCTTCTCGTCATCGTCCTCGCGCAGACGCTCCTGTGGTCGATCGGCATGCATGGGCCGGCGCTGCTCGCAGCCGTCGTGACGCCCGTCTATCTCGCCCTTCAGCAGCAGAACACGCTTGCCTACGAACAGCATGCCGCGCTGCCGCATATCGTCGTGGTCTCGCTCTTCCTCTTTATATTTCCGGGCGGGGCGGGCTCGACGCTGCCGCTCGCGGCGCTGCTCGCGCTCTCGCGCGTGCGCCGTCTGCGCACGGTAGGACGAGCGACTATTTTGCCGGCGATCTTCAACGCCAATGAACCGCTACTCTTCTCGGTTCCCGTCGTGCTCAATCCGTTTCTGGTTCCGCCGTTTCTCCTCGCGCCGCTCGTCCTCGCTACGACCACCTACTGTGCGGTTGCGCTCGGATGGGTCGGGCGCGCGATTTATTACGTGCCTTCGTCGGTTCCCACGCTGATCTCGACGTATCTCGCGACGCTCGATCCGCGAGCGCTCGCGCTCGTCGCCGTCAACGTCGCGATCGCAAGCGTCATCTACCTTCCGTTCGTTCGCGCGTACGAACGGCACGAACGTGCCGGGCTCGAGGCGGCCGCATGATCGAGTTGCTCTGCGATGCGTTCGATATCGATGCGCGGATTCGTGGCGCCGCGCGCGTCGCGTATGCGCGCACGCGTGGCCTGGAGTATCCGGCGCAGGATCGGGTGAAGGCGCGCGTGCTGCGCGCGTTCATCGACGAGGGTGTGAACGAAAGCGATCTCGCGGGCACGAGCGGCTACGGCTACGACGATGCCGCGCGCGAACGCTACGAATCCTTGCTTGCGCGGATCTTCGGTGCGCAGCGAGTCCTGGCGCGCCTCTCGATCGTCAGCGGAACGCACGCGATCGTCGCGGCGCTTGCCGCGTGCGCCGCGCCGGGACAGCGGCTGATCGTCGCGGCCGGACGTCCATACGATACGCTGCGCAACGCGATCTGCGATGCCGAGCACTCGCTCGTCGCGCAGGGCGTTCTCTATGAGGAGATCGCGCTGCGCGATGACGGCTCGCTCGATCTCGACGCGATCGCCGCCGCCGCCGCGGCGCCCGACGCCGGCGCGATCTTCGTGCAACGCTCGCGCGGTTACGCCGCCCGTCCCTCGCTCGACGTTGCGGCGTGCGCGCGGCTCGTCGAGCGCGTGAAAGCGGTAACCGCGCGCGTCCCGATCCTCGTCGATAACTGCTACGGCGAGCTCGTCGAAGAGCGCGAACCGACGCACGTGGGCGCGGATCTGCTGATGGGATCGCTCATCAAAAACGTCGGCGGATCGCTTGCGCCAGGCGGCGGCTACGTTGCCGGGCGCGCCGATCTCGTCGAGCGTGTGAGCGCACGCTTATACGCCCCGGGATTGAGCGGCGGACTCGGGCCGACGTTTGGTTTCGGACGGGCGTTCGTACAAGGGCTGTTCGTCGCGCCGTCGGTCGTCGAATCGACGCTTCGCGGGCTCGACTTTGCCGCGGCGCTCTTTGCCGAGCTGGGATTCGAGGTCGATCCGCAACCGGGCGCGGCGCGAACCGACATCGTGCAAGCGATACGCTTGGGAAAGCCGGATCTGCTGCTGCGTTTTGCGGCCGGTTTGCAGGCGGCGATGCCGCTCAACGCGCGCTTCCGGCCGGAGCCCGGGCGCGTACCGGGCTACGTCGATCCGGTCGTCATGTCGAGCGGCGCGTTCGTGGGAGGCGCAACCATCGAACTCTCCTGCGACGCTCCGCTGCGCTCGCCGTTCGAGGTCTATCTGCAAGGGGGCATCGTCGCCGAACACGCGATGCTTGGCGCGCTGCTAGCCGCGCAAGCGGTCGTATGCGGGTCTTTGTAATGAAGGCCGGGCGGGGGCAGCAGAGAAAGAACGTCGTCGGTGAGTACGCAAGAAGATCGCTCGCACGAGCGCAGGTTCTTTCGCGCGATCGTTGATTTCCCGGTAACCATCATCGTCCCCGGGCATGAATTGGTATTGAGCGGAACGGCCGTCGATATCAGCCGCGGCGGCATGCGCCTCACCACCTCTACCGACTTACCGGCCGGACAGCCGATCGTGTTGCGCTTCACCCTGCCGGATCAGGAGCGCGAGATGCTGGTGCGTGCGAAGATCGCGCTGACGTTCTTCGATAATGCGAGTAAGTGTTACGCGCACGGCGTGGCGTTCACGCAATACACGTCCGGCGATCATGAAAGGATCGCGGCGTTCATCACCGCCCACCAACCCACGTAAGACGGTCTACGCCGAAGCGTTAAACCGGTGTCTTTGCCTCGCCGAGAAATCCGTAGAAGTAATAGCGGTTCCCGTCGCCGGTCGTAATGACGATGCGTGTGTCCTCGACCGCTGCGCCCGACACGGTTTTGCCCACCAAGGTCTCGAGAATAGCCTGCGCTTGCAGGAATTCCGCCTCTCTCAGGGCGTCCGGCTCCACTTCTATGAGCTCGAGGAGCTCGTCGATCCGGTCGTTCATCGTCACCCTATGAGTAATCGTCCGGATGGGCCGTTTTGTTAGCGCCGGCTTAACACTGGCCGGTCCCGCGACCAGGAGCCGGGCGGCCGCACCAGAGAAGGGCTCGCTGCGTGTACCTACTGGAGGTCCTGAGCGGACCACTCGACGGAAAGAGCTGGACGTTCGAGAGCGAGATCACGATTGGGCGCGATGATTCGGTTGCGCAGGCGTGTATAGCCCTCGATCGTTACGTTTCGCGCAAGCACGCGCACGTTCGCATTGACGGGGAGACTCTGCATCTCACCGATCTGGAGAGCCGCAACGGCACCAAGGTGAACGGCGAGCTCGTAACCGGGGACGCCAGCATCGAGATCGGAATTCCATTCATCGTCGGCCGCACGGTGCTGCGTGTGACGCGAATTTAAGATCGTGCAAATCGCTTCGACGATCTCGCAAGCGCGCGCGCTCTTCGACGTTTTGCCGCGTCCCCTCGGCTTCGTACCAACCATGGGGGCGCTGCATGCCGGGCATCTCGCTCTGGTCACCCGGGCGCGCATCGATTCGGTCGCCGTGGCGGCATCGGTGTTCGTCAACCCGCTGCAATTCGCGCCCGACGAAGATCTCGGACGCTATCCGCGCGATCCGGAAGGCGATCGCGCCAAGCTCGCGCAAGCCGGTGTCGACGTGCTTTTTGCGCCGAGTCCGCTCTCGATGTATCCGCCCGATTTCAGCACCGGAATCGACGTCGGCCCAATCGCCGAAGTCTACGAAGGCCTGATTCGGCCGGGGCATTTTCGCGGCGTCGCCACGGTCGTTTGCAAGTTGCTCAACGTGGTGCGTCCCGATGTACTCTATCTCGGGCAGAAGGACGCGCAACAAACGGCGGTCATCCGGCGCATGATTCGCGACCTCGAGATTCCGGCGAGCGTCGTCATCGTTCCCACCGAGCGCGAAGACGACGGACTTGCGATGTCGTCACGCAATGCATATCTCTCCCCGCAAGAGCGCGAAGCCGCACCCTCGCTGCACCACGCGCTCCAGGCGGTGCGGCTGGCGATGGCGAGCGGACGCTCGAAGGCCGACGCGATTGCCGCGGCGCGCACGCGTGTGCATCCGCTCGCGCAGCTCGATTATCTCGACGTCGTCGACGCCAATACGTTCGCGCCGATCGATTCGCTCTCACCGCCGGCGTTCGTCATCGGCGCAGCGCGCTTCGGCTCGACGCGTCTGCTCGACAACCTTTGGATCGAATAGGCACACGATGAACGGCGCGCGCATTCTGCTCGGCGTCTGCGGCGGCATCGCGGCATACAAGATCGCAGCGCTGACGAGCACGCTCGTCCAGCGCGGAGCGGTCGTGGACGTCGTGATGACGCCGGAGGCAACGCAGTTCGTGGGCCCGCTGACGTTTTCGTCGCTGACCGCGCGTCCGGTATATACGTCGCTCTGGGACGCGCCCGAACGCATTCCGCACATCCGGCTCGTTCGCGAGGCTGCCGTCATGCTGATCGCGCCCGCAACGGCGAACGCGATCGCGAAACTCTCGCAAGGTATCGCCGACGACCTCGTGACGACGGCGGCGCTCGCGGCGCGCATTCCGGTCGTGATCGCTCCGGCGATGAACGACGCGATGTACGAAAACGCGGCGACGCAAGCGAACCTGCGGGTACTGCGCGAGCGCGGTTACGAGTTCGTCGATCCCGAGCGCGGATTTCTTGCCGAGCGCGAAAGCGGTGTCGGACGATTGGCGAGCGAGGACGCGTTGCTCGAGACGCTGGAGCGCGTGCTCGCGCGGACGCAAAGCCTGACCGGCAAGCGCGTGCTGGTGACCGCCGGGCCGACGCGCGAAGCTTTCGACCCGATTCGCTTCGTGAGCAACGCGTCTACCGGATCCACCGGCATCGCAGTCGCGCACGAAGCTGCGCGGCGCGGCGCGGAGGTGACGCTGCTGCTCGGGCCGACGTTGCTCGAGCCGCCGCATGGCGTCACGACCCTGCGCTTCAGCACGGCGCTCGAGCTGCTCGATCTCGCGCTCGCGAACTGCGCGCGAACCGATCTCGTGATCGCGACGGCTGCCGTTGCGGATTGGCGCCCGGCGCAGCGCGCAGAGTCGAAGCTGAAGAAAGGCGACGATGATTTGACGGTGCAGATGGTGCGTAATCCGGACGTGCTCGCCGCAATCGCCGAACGCAACGATGAAGCGTTGCTCGTCGGCTTCGCCGCCGAAACCGACGAACACGAGTCCAACGCGCGGGAGAAGCTCGTGCGCAAGGGTCTCGACGCGATCGTCGTCAACGACGTGCGCGGCGAACGCGGCTTCGGCGCCGGCGAAAACACGTTGACGCTGCTGTGGAAGGATGGGCGAAAGGAGCTCGGTACGGCGCGTAAGGCCGAGCTTGCAGCCCGCTTGCTCGACGCGATCGCGGAGCTGCGCTGATGCTGCTCGCAATCGACGTGGGGAACACGGAGACGAAGCTCGGCTGCTTCACCGACGGCGCCGATAGTTTGGTGCGCCACTGGCGCGTGACGACCGAGTCGCGCCGCACCGCCGACGAGTATGGCGTCTTCTTCACGCAACTCTTTGCGACGGCGGGCATGCGTCCGCGCGATATCAGTGCCGTCGCGGTCGCAAGCGTCGTCCCGCGTCTGGACCACACGCTGATCGAGGTTTGCGAGAAGTTCTTCGCCGTCGAGCCTCGCGTGCTCGAAGCGCAGAGCCAGACGATCATCCCGGTAAAGACCGATCGTCCCGCCGAGGTGGGTGCGGACCTCGTCGCGTGCGCGATCGGCGGCCGTGCGCGCCACGGGTCGCCGTTGATCGTCGTCAGCTACGGCACGGCCTCGGTTTTCATGGCGATTTCGGCGGCCGGCGAATATTTGGGCGTCGCGATTGCGCCCGGCATCAACATTTCGATCGACGCGCTGGTCGGCCGTGCAGCGAAACTGCCGCAGATCGCGCTCGACGCGCCCGGTCACGCGATCGGCCGCAACACGATCGAAGCGCTGCAAGCGGGCTTCATCTACGGGTTCGTCGGACAGACTGAAGCAATCGTGGCGCGTATGCGCGATGAGATGGGCGTTCGAGCAAACGTGGTAGCGACCGGCGGGTTGGCAAACGTGATGGCGTCGCACACGCCCTCGATCGGCGCGGTGGATCCGCATTTAAGCCTTTATGGTTTGCGTATTTTTGCGCAATCATAGTACAAACGCTACGCGGCGACGTTTATAACGGCTTAACGCGCAAACGCTACACTACGTTACATGCAAAAGCGTCTCTATGCGGCGGGTGCATTGATTGCGCTAGTCGTTTCAGCCTGCAGCGGCGGTTCTGGCAGCGGTATCGCGCCGAACGCCGCAACGAGTACCCAAGATACCGCGAAGTCTCCCGTGCGCACGGCACAAACGAGCGCGCCGGCGAGCAACGCGCTCACCAATCCCGGATTCGAAACCGGGTCGCTCTCACCGTGGACGTCGTGCGGCAGCGTCAACGACGTCACCGTCACGACGGCGCAAGCGCACAGCGGAAGTTACAGTGCGCTGATCGGCACGACGTCGAAGCCGGAAGTGAACGGCACTGCGGGCGTATGCCAGACCGTTACCGTGCCCGCGGGCGGTACGTTGACCTTCTGGGTCTACGAGGGTACGACCGATTCGATCTCCTATGTCGATCAAGAAGCGGATGTCGAAAGCACGAGCGGTACCGTGCTGACGCAACTCTATAAAGAAGCGGACACGAGCAACGGTTGGGAAGAGAAGTCGTTCAGCCTCAGCAGCTATGCCGGGGAAACGGTCGTGCTGTACTTCGGCGTCAAGGGCAACGGTTATTCAAAAGACTACGTCTACGAGTATCTCGACGATGTCTCGCTGACGGGCACGTCGAGCGCGTCGCCATCGCCGTCGCCGAGCGCCTCCGCGTCGGCGTCGCCGACCGCGTCGCCGTCGCCGGCGTATGCATGCAACGATGCCGGGTTCGTCACAGATCAATCCGAGTTTGCAAGCGGTAAGATCTCGGCGGATCAACCCGTTGACGTCTGCGGCCAAGTGACGCAAGTGCTGGCAAAGAAAACGACCAGCAGCGGAACGCACGGGTACTTCTACGTCTCGATTCCGGGCTCGGCGAGTCCGGGTACGATCGAAATCGTCTCCAACCTGACCGCGATGGGTGAGGATCCCAATCCGCCGCCCACCACCTGGCCGTGGGTTGCGGTAGGCGATTACGTCTACGTCCAGGGACGCTACTACTATGACAGCTCCAGCAGCCAGGGTATCGACTGGACCGAGGACGACACCGATAGCAACTGGGAGCACACCGGCTACGTCGTGGTCTGCAACGCGGCCGGCACGAGCTGCAATTTGTACGAATAGGCGGACTTTGCTTCGCAAAGCGAATCCAAAGCCGCACGGGCCGGGGCATTGCCCCGGCCCTCATGCTATACTCTGCGGCGGATGAATCCCACCGTATCGCCGCTGCAGATCGGCAGCCATCGGATCTGGCCTCCTCTCGTGCTCGCGCCCATGTCCGGCGTCACCAACCGGACGATGCGCGCGCTCTATAAGCCCTTTGGCCTCGGACTGACCGTCACCGAGTTCGTCTCGTCGAACGCGCTGAAGTACGGCAGCAAGCGCACGATGGAGATGATCGATCAACACGGGCTCGAGAAGCCGGTCTCGACGCAGCTCTGGGGCGACGATCCGGCCACCATGGCGGCGGCGGCGCAGGTCGTGCGCGAATGCGGCGCCGACATCGTCGACATCAATTTCGGCTGCCCCGCGCCCAAAGTCACCAAAACCAACGGCGGCTCCGCGTGCCTGCGCGACGTCGATCGCTGTGAAGCGATCATGAAGGCGGTCGTCGACGCGGTCGATTGTCCGGTCACGATGAAAATGCGCTTAGGCTGGAGCGAGAGCGACCTCGTCTACATCGACGTCGCCAAGCGCGCGCAGGCGGTAGGCGTGCAAGCCGTCACGCTGCACGCGCGCACCGCCCGCCAGTTCTACAAAGGCAGTGCCGACTGGCAGCACATCGCCGCACTCAAAGCGGCGATCGACATACCGGTCATTGGAAACGGCGATCTCGACGATCCGCAGGTTGCGATGGAACGCATGCGCGAGAGCGGCGTCGACGCCGTCATGCTCGGCCGCGGCACGCTCGGAAATCCTTGGCTGATCGCGCAGGTCGCCGATCTGATGGAAGGGCGCGAGATGCGCCCGTCGCCTTCGACGGCCGATCGTCTGCGCTTCTGTATCGTGCACTACCGCACGATGGTCGAGGAGCTCGGCGAAGCGCGTGCCGTCCCGCAGATGCGCAAACACGTCGCACTCTATCTCAAGGGAGTTCCCGGCGGTGCGGCGCTGCGCGAGCGCATCATGCACATCACGCGGGCGGACGACGCAATCGGCGTGCTCGAGGAGACGATCGCGCGCCTGGAGTCCGCGGCGATGATCGCGGCGTAACGTGGCCGTCGATATCGAAGGTCTCGCAGCCGAAGCGTTCGAGAACTATAAGAATTTCATAAATCCGCCGTTGGCGCGGGTGATGAAGCTCTCGGGTTCGCCCGTCGAAGTGCGCGCGTCGGGCACGACGATCTGGGATCAAAACGGCAAAGCCTATCTCGATTTTGCAGGCGGCTATGGCGTCTTTACGCTTGGGCACTCGCATCCGCGCGTGATCGCGGCCGTCAAAGAACAGATGGAGGCGATGTCGCTCTCGGGAAAGACGATGTTCAACCTCGTGCTCGGGCGCGCGGCCAAGCGCCTCGCGGAGATTGCGCCGGGCGATCTGCAGTATTCGTTCTGGTGCAATAGCGGGACCGAAGCGCTCGAGGGCGCCATCAAGCTCGTGCGCGCCGCCACCGGCCGCGCCAAGATCGTCGCCACCCACGACGCGTATCACGGCAAAACCCTCGGCGCGCTCTCGATCAGCGGACGCGAGGCGTTTCAAACGGCGTTTCGTCCGTTGCTCGCCGACGTCGCACACGTGCCGTTCGGCGACGCGAGCGTTTTGGATGAAGTGCTGCGCGACGCTGCGGCGTTCGTCGTCGAACCGGTGCAGGGCGAGGGCGGCGTCAACGTGCCGCCGGCGGGCTATCTGCGCGCCGCGCGCGAGGCATGCGATCGCGCGGGCGCGCTCTTCATCGCCGACGAAGTGCAGACCGGACTCGGCCGCTGCGGTTATCTCTTTGCCTGCGAACGCGACGGGGTTGTGCCCGACGTGATGACGCTCGCGAAAGGCCTCTCGGGAGGCATCATCCCCGTCGGTGCGTTCATCGCGCGGCCCCAGGCATGGAATCGCGCCTACGCCAAGCAGCCGCTGATTCATACCTCGACCTTCGGCGGAAGCGAGATCGCTTGCGCCGCCGCGCTGGCCGCGATCGAGGTGTTGCTCGAAGACGATCTCGTTGCCAACGCGCGCGCGCGCGGCGAACAATTGCTCGACGGGTGCAAAGCGATTGCGCTCGAGTATCCGCAAGTGATCCGCGAAGTGCGCGGACTCGGCTTGCTCGTGGGCGTCGAGCTCACGAACGAAGGCTACGGAGGCTGGATCATTCCGGAGATGCTCAAGGCGGGCGTCACCGCCGCGTGGACACTCAACCAACAGCGCGTGATTCGGTTGGAACCGCCGCTGATCGTGAGTGAGGGCGAGGTGGATATCGCGCTGTCGGCGTTTTCCGCAGGGGTGCAAGCCGCCGCCGCGAAGCTCGGGCGCTTGTAATCGTCTGATGCCCTACGTCGAATCACGGATCGCGATCGCTGCTCCGGCGCGCGCGGTCTACGAGCTTGCAAAGGATCAGGAGCGCTTCCCCGAGTTCATGCCCGACGTCGAGACCGTACAGGTGATCGAGCGCCATTCGGACCGGGTCATTTCGCGTTGGAAGACGCTGGTTGAAGAAGCGCCGATCGAGTGGACCGAAGAGGATCGCTTCGACGACGGGGCACTGCGCATCGACTACGCGCTGCTCGAAGGCGATCTCGATACCTTCGAAGGAAGCTGGACGTTCGAGGAGCGGGACGGCTTGACGCACGTGCTCCTCACCGTGGAGTATGATTTCGGGGTCCCCACGCTCGCCGAGCTGATCGGCCCGACGCTGCAGAAGAAGGTTCTCGAGAACAGCGAGATGATGTTGAACGCCCTCAAGTCTCAGGCGGAGCTTTCGTGAAGTTCGTCTTCGTGATTCATCCGCTTTCGCTCGACGACGTCGCGCGCTACGAACCGGGCGCGGCAGGCAAAGGCGCGCCGATCGTCCGTAAGATCATGGAGTGGATGCCGCCCTGGGCGGCGGTGCACGTCACCGGCGTGCGCACGCCCGACGGGCGCGAAACCGAGGGATGGTTCGTCACCGCGCCGTTGCTGCCGGAGCAGATGCTCGAGTTTCCGCGCGAAGAGGTCTACAAGCGCATCGTGCGCGCGATCGAGATCGGCGCGGAACTCGGGGCGGAGGTCGCGGGACTCGGCGCCTTCACGGGCGTCGTCGGCGACGGCGGGATCACGGTCGCGGAGCGTTCGCCGATTCCCGTCACGACCGGCAACTCGCTCACGATTGCCGCCGGAATTCAGTCGCTGTTTCGCGGCGCCCGTGAGATGAGCGTCGATCCGTCCGTCTCGACTGCGACGGTCGTCGGCGCGACGGGATCGATCGGCGGTGCCTGCGTGAAACTCATCGCGCCGAAGGTGCGCGAGGTCGTGCTCGTCGCGCGTAACAATACGCGCCTCTCGAAGTTTGCGGACGAGATGAAAACCGAGCTGCCCTGCGCGGTTTCCTGCACGACCGATATCTCGAGCGCTGTGCGCCGCTCGCAGTTGATTCTCACCGCGACCAGCTCGACGCAAGATATCATTCAACCCGAAGACTTATTGCCCGGCGCGGTCGTCTGCGAACTCTCGCTCCCGCACGACGTGAGCCGGCGCGTCGCGCTCGAGCGGCCCGACGTGCTCGTCACCGAAGGCGGCAACATGGTCGTGCCGGGCGATCCGTTCTTCGAGCGCGTGCGCGAGCCCGGTACCGCCTTCGATCTGAATCTCCCGCCCCGCACGGCGCTCGCGTGCATGAGCGAGACGATGGTGCTCGCACTCGAAAATCGCGCGGAGAATTACACGCTCGGCCGCGGTATCGACATCGAGAAGGTGCGCGAGATCGAAGAGCTCGCGACGCGCGCCGGCTTCACGCTTGCCGACATGCGCGCCTTCGATACCGCAATCACGCCCGAAAAGATCGCTGCCACGCGCGCGGCGGCCGAAGCTCGCCGCGGTCTCGCCGTATGAGCCTTGTGATCCCGAGCGTAGCGAAGCGTAGTCGAGGGACGCATACCTATGTCATCCCGAGCGTAGCGAAGCGTAGTCGAGGGACGCATACCTTTGTCATCCCGAGCGTAGCGAAGCGTAGTCGAGGGACGCATACCTATGTCATCCCGAGCGTAGCGAAGCGTAGTCGAGGGACGCATACCTATGTCATCCCGAGCGTAGCGAAGCGTAGTCGAGGGACGCATATCTATGTCATCCCGAGCGTAGCGAAGCGTAGTCGAGGGACGCATATCTATGTCATCCCGAGCGTAGCGAAGCGTAGTCGAGGGACGCACCAACTCTCGTTGCCCGCGAAGACGCTCGTCGCGGCACCTCCTGTGCCGCTCCTGCTGCGCGAGTTTTGCGCCAGGACCAAAGGAAGTTCGCATCCTGCGAATGGCGCAAAACTTCGAGCCTTCGCTAAGCAACGAGAATTGGTGCGTCCCTCGACTACGGCGCTGCGCGCCTACGCTCGGGATGACAGGTCGACTACGGCGCTGCGCGCCTACGCTCGGGATGACAGGTCGATTACGGCGCTGCGCGCCTGCGCTCGGGATGACAGGGCGTGAAGCGCATCGTTTCCGTTTCACTCGGCTCGTCGACGCGCGATCATCACGCGGTCGTGGATCTGCTCGGCGAGACGTTCGATATCACCCGCGAAGGCGTCGACGGTAAACTCGATAAGGCGATTGCGCGTGTGACGGAGCTCGACGGGCACGTCGACGCGATCGGCTTGGGCGGGATCGACGTCTATCTCTACGCGGGGGCGAAGCGCTATGCGCTGCGCGACGGGCTGCGTCTGCTGCAAGCCGCCAAGACGACGCCGGTGGTCGACGGAAGCGGCCTAAAGAACACGCTCGAGCGTGAAGCCGTGCGCTACATGCAGGACGAGCTCGGCATAGATCTTCGCGGGAAGCGCGTGCTCATGGTAAGCGCGCTCGATCGGTTCGGGATGGCGCAAGCCCTCGTCGACGCCGGCGCCGACGTGCTTTTCGGCGATTTCATCTTCGCGCTCGACAAAGACATGGCGGTGCGCGACCTGCATACCTTCGAAGAGATGGCGGAGAAATATCTGCCGGATGCGTGCAAGCTTCCGTTTCAGTTTTTCTATCCAACCGGCAAGAAGCAAGAAAAAGAGCCCGATCCGAAATACCCGCAGTATTACGAAGAAGCCGACGTCATCGCGGGCGACTTCCACTTCATGCGTCAGTTCATGCCGGCGCGCCTCGAGGGCAAGATCGTGCTCACCAATACCGTCACCGAACGCAACGTCGACGAGTTGCGCGAGCGCGGCGTCAAGACGCTGATCACGACGACACCGGATTTTCAAGGACGCTCGTTCGGTACCAACGTCGTCGAGGCGGCGCTTCTCGCGCTCTTGGGCAAGCGTTGGGACGAGGTTGGCGCAGCCGACTACGAGCGCGTCTTGCACGAGCTGCATCTGCATCCGCGGGTGATCGCGCTCAGTTGACGCGTCGTCTGCCGCGCGTCTTGCATTTCTTCGATATTTCGGTGCTGGCTTCGGCGTCGATGGGACCGGCATACTCGCTCGCGTCGACCATGGGTCCGATCGTCGTCGCGGCGGGATTTGCAGCGCCGGTCGCGCTGCTCGCGCTTTCCGCAATCATGCTGTGCATCGCGATCTCATTCGCGTATCTTTCGCGCGTCGCGCCGAACGCCGGTTCGTCCTATTCGTGGATTCGGATGGCGTTCGGTTTGCGTATGGGCGCCTACGGCGCGTGGCTGCTCTTGCTCTCGAACTTTTTCGCGACGATGGCGATCGCCGTTCCGGCCGGCATCTACACGCTCGCGCTCGCGGCGCCCGCGCATGAACAGGATCCCGTATGGGCGGCGCTCGTCGGCGCGGTGTGGATCGTCGGCAGCGCGGCGTTGTTGTATGCGGGCGTGCGCCCGACTGCGCTCGTTACGCTGCTCGCCCTCGCACTCGAGATCGTCGTGTTGCTGGTCGCGGCGGCCGCGGCGGCGCTGCACGCGCCGGTTCCGGCGCCGGCCGGCGCGGCTTCCACGCCGCTTCCGGTAGCGTTTGGAATCGGCGGCTTCGTGACGGCGATGACGCTTGCGGTGTGGATGAGCGACGGTTGGGAGGTGAGCGCCTCGACCAGCGAAGAGGTCGACGATGCGGCGAACGCCTCGGGACGCGGCGGCATCGCGGGCTTGATCGTTTCGACGGTCGTGCTGGTCGCGTGCATGTACGCCTTCCAGCATCTCGGTTCTTTGCAGGGATTTGCAGACAATCAGGCCGACGCGCTGGCCTACGTCGGCTCGTTGCTCGGCGGCGGCTGGTGGCGGATCGCAATCGTCGTAACGGTGCTTCTCTCGACGCTCTCAACGCTCTGGACGACGATTTTGTACCTTTCGCGTTCGGTCTTCGCGATGGGGCGTGACGGGGTGCTGCCGGGCATTCTCGGCTCGCTGGACACGCGCAACGAGCCGTTCTGGTCCATGGCCGCAGTGACGGTTCTCGTGACCATCTGCGAGCTCATAACGGGCTTTTCCAAGAGCGCCGCGGATCAGCTGCAACTCGTCCTCAACGCGAGCTCAGTTTTTCTCGGTCTGCTCTTCGTGCTCTCGGCTGCCGCTGCGGCCAAACGCTTTTGGGACGATCGGACGGCACGCCTCGGCGGCGTGTTGGTGCCGCTGATCGGCGCGCTCGCGCTTGCCGGCGTGCTGGCCGCGACGGTCGCGACGGAAGACCCGGTGCTCGCGGCCTATGCTTGCGCCGGAGTCGTCTTGGGTATACCATTTGCGCTCTGGCGCGGCAGAGCGCGGCACGAGGCAGGCCCGGGCTAGAGAAGGGGAACGCTTCGGGCGCCCCAAACAAACCGCGCCAGCGTCCCCTCGGGGGCGCCAAAATTATGTTTGCTACGGGGTCGCTGGGTCTATCCTTGAACGACAAAGAGATCATCCTGACCGCCGAGGGGCTGGCTAAGCTCCAGGAAGAGCTCGACGAGCTCAAGACGGTCCACCGCAAAGAAGTCAACGACCGGATTCGCCAAGCCAAAGAGTACGGCGACCTGAGTGAAAACGCCGAATACGAAGACGCCAAACAAGAGCAGGCGTTCATCGAAGGGCGCATCCTCAAGCTCGAGGCTATGATTCGCAATTCGCGGATCATCGACGAGTCCGAATACGCCGCCGACGAAGTTCACATCGGCGCGACCGTCAAGGTGAAAGACCTCAAGAACAACGAGAACTACGAGTTTCACATCGTGGGTTCGGCTGAAGCCGATCCGACGGCGAAGCGCATCTCGAACGAATCACCGCTCGGCCGCGCGTTGCTCGGCCACAAAAAAGGCGAGACGGTCGACGTCTCGACACCGCGCGGCGTCGTGAAGTACAAGATCGAAGCGATCAAGAACGGCAGCGCAGCGCCCGCGAAGAAGGCCGCGAAAAAAGCTTCCTAAGGGGAAGTGTTGGACCAGGACTTAGGCAAAACCGAAGCAGCATTGATAGCGGCCAGGCGCGAGCATCTGGCCGCTCTGCGTTCGCGTGGGCTCGATCCCTTCGCCGCGACGCGCTATGCCGTCGATGCCACCGCAAGCGAACTTACCGAACGCTATGGTTTTCTCGAAGCCGGGCAGCACGCCGAAGCGGAGGGCTGGAACGTCGCCGGTCGCATCATGTCGATCCGCACGGCCGGGAAGACGCTCTTTGCCGATATCCACGATCGCACGGGCCGCTTGCAGATTTACGTGCGCAAAGACGATCTCGGCGAAGAGTCCTTTGCAACGTGGAGCGATATCGAACGCGGCGACGTGATCGGCGTGCGCGGCTTCATGTTCCGCTCGAAAAAGGGCGACTTGACGCTGCACGTCAAGTCGTTCGAACTATTGAGCAAGTCGCTCATGCCGCTTCCCGACAAATGGCACGGCCTGCAGGACGTCGAGAAGCGCTACCGTCAGCGCTACGTCGACCTCATCGTCAATGCCGACGTGCGCGACACGATGATCTTGCGCAGCCGGATCATCGCCGAGACGCGCCGCTTCATCGACAGCCGCGGATTCTACGAGGTCGAGACGCCCACGCTCCTGCACGTCGCGGGCGGAGCCTCCGCGCGCCCGTTCGTTACCCACGTGCATGCGCTTTCGGGTGAAGAGATGCACCTGCGCATCGCGACCGAGCTCAACCTCAAGCGTTTGATCGTCGCGGGAATGGAGCGCGTCTACGAGATCGGACGCATCTTCCGCAACGAGGGCATCGATACGACGCACAATCCCGAGTTCACGATGCTCGAGTTGTACGCCGCATACTGGGACGTCCACGACATGATGGACTTCAACGAAGCCTTGATCGCGCATCTGGCGGGCGTGGTTAGCGGGGGCCGCGAGGAGCTTACGGTGGGGGAGCACACGATTTCGTTCAAGCGCCCCTTCGAGAAGGTCGGGTATCTCGAAGGCATCGGGATCTACTCGCACGGGAAGTTTTCGCGCGAGCGACTGCTCGACCCCAAGGGCGCGGCGAAGATCCTCGAGGAGCTCGGGCTTCCGCCTTCGCCGACGCACGGCCATGCGCTGGACAAGATCTTCGAGCGCGTGCTCGAGCCGCACCTCACTCAGCCGACCTTCGTGACCGACTATCCGGTCGTGATTTCGCCGCTTGCAAAACGCAAGGCCGGCGATCCCGAGCTGGTCGACCGTTACGAGCTCTTCTGCAATCGCATGGAGATCTCGAATGCCTTCACCGAGCTCAACGACCCCGACGATCAGCGCGCGCGCTTCGAAGCGCAGGTGCGCGAACGCGCCCAAGGCGATGAAGAAGTCCCGCAGCCCGATTGGGATTTCGTACGCGCGCTCGAGTACGGGATGCCGCCGACGGCGGGGATCGGTATCGGGATGGATCGCCTCGTCATGCTGTTGACCAATAACGCCTCCATCCGGGACGTCTTGCTCTTCCCTTTGCAGCGCCAACACGGATAAAATAGGATCATGGACGGACAGAAGTGCGATCACGTTCAGTGCACGTGCTACGTCGAACTCGGTGCGTTCTATTGCAGCGATCGTTGCCGCGCGCAGGCGCAGGCCGATCCCGACGCGGGTCCGCACGCGCACTGCAACTGCCGCCACGAAGAGTGTGAAAACGCCGCCTAGCTGATTCCGTTCCCGGAGAAAGCGACGTAAAAGATCGTGGCGACGCTGACGAATGCGTAGGCGACCAATCCCGTCGCGTTGAGGAGCATGAGCACGCGCACGACCGGCGGGGTCAGGCTCGCGCCCGCGAGCGCTGCGATGCCGTCGACGAGAGCGGGCGCGAGGAACGCCCACCAGGGTATCGCCGCGACGGCGAGCAGCCAGCCGGGAACGTAAGCGCCGACTTGCGCTCCGTGCGAGCCGACGTCGGATGCGTAAACCTGCAAACCGGCCGCAACCAGCCAGCAGACTGCAAATGCGCCCAGTTGCAACCGGCGCGAAACCAGCGGTGTCACGGGATACGTTATCAGCCATTTACGCTAGGAGAACCTCTCATGGAACTCGACTTGACGAAGACCTATCCACGCAGCGTGCACGAGAAGATCTTTGGTGTCGTGCAGATCGCACGCACGATCGATAAAGCCAAAGGCGCGGCGGGCGGGACGCTCGGCGAGTACGACTACAACTGCCCGATGGACCAGCACGTCTTCTCGTTTTTGGGCATCGATCACGAAGCGTTTCTCGACGTGGTGAAGCACGCGAAGAGCGACGCCGTCATCGAGGCCTACGTGAAACCCTTCGTCGACAAGAAGACGCCGGCGGAAATCGAAGCGTGGAACCAGGAATGGATCACGCAGAAACCCGGCAATGAGCAGTCGCAGGCATACTTCAATCAGCTCCGCGACCAGGTCGCGCCGGAACGGACCGACGTAACCGCATGGGCCGATCTATTGGATCTGGACGAGAAGCGGAGCGTCCCGAAGCGGGAGACGGTGAGCGCGTAGAGCACACGGTTCGCTGCACCGTTGAATACGACGGTACGGCGTTCGTGGGTTTTCAGGTGCAGGCCGAGGGCCGCACGGTAGCCGGCGAGCTCGAACGCGCGCTGGGCGAACTCTTCGAGGAACCGGTCAAAATCACGGGGGCCGGCCGGACCGATTCCGGCGTTCATGCGAGCGGGCAGGTGATCTCGTTTATCACGGCCCGCTCGTTCCCGTTCGAACGGTTGGCGATCGCACTCAACAGCACGTTGCCGCACGACATCAGCGTGCGCGACGCAGCGATCGCCGGCAAGGGATTTTCGGCGCGATTTTCGGCGCGCGAACGCACCTATGTCTATGCGATTCTCAACCGTGCCGATCGCAGCGCGCTCCTTGCGCACCGCGCCTTTCACGTCTATCGCACCCGGCTCGATCTCGATGCGATGGGCGACGCGGCGGCGCAGCTGATCGGCCAACACGACTTTCGCTCGTTCTGCGGTGTGCTACCCGAGAACGGTGTGACGGTGCGCGAGGTGCGTTCGCTCACGATTGCGCGTCACGGCGAGTTGGTGCGCATTGCGATCAGCGCCGACGGATTCGTGCACCGGATGGTGCGAACCATCGCCGGTACGCTGGTCGAATGCGGATTAGGGCGGCGCGATCCGTCATCGCTTCGCGAAATTCTCGCGGCGCGCGACCGTCGCGCGGCCGGTCTCACCGCGCCTGCGCACGGCCTCTACCTTGCCGGCGTGCGCTACGACGACTACGACTCGTTCGCGGAGCCCGCGATCTTCGCGAGCTAGCGCCCGATCTCGTCGAGCAGACGCTGCAGCTGTCGAGCCTGACCGACGTTGAGGCGGCGCAGCAGACGGCTGGCGCGCTCGCCGGCTTCGCCCAGCGCTTCGTCGAGCAGGGTGCGGCCGGCCGGGGTCAGCCGCGCGAGCGAGGCACGGGCGTCGCCGGGGTCCTTGCGGCGCTCGACGATGCCGCGGCGTTCGAGCGGAAGCAGCGCGCGCGTCACCCCGGAGGCCGTTAGGAAAAGCTCGTGGGCAAGTTCGGTCGGGCGCCGCCCCTGGCCGGCGCCGCGCAGCGGCACCAGCAGACGGATCTCGGCAAAGCTCAAGCCGTGCACCTCCAGCAGGCGGACGGCGCGGGCGTGAGCGGCCGCGAGGGCGAGGAGGGTCTCGACGGCGTCGGTCGGCATGCCGCTAGTATACTTGAGTAGTCAAGTAATAGTCAAAGAAAAACAAAGATCGCCAAAGCGCTTGACGGCACTCCCGGCACCCTGTACGATGCGGAAGTTCATCAAGAGGATTATCAATGCGAACCACTTTGCAAAAGACGGCGGAGACGAAAGCGGACTGGTACATCGTCGATGCGGCCGGACAACGTCTGGGCACGCTCGCCGTGCGTATCGCGCGCGCGCTTTCCGGCAAGCACAAGCCGACCTGGACGCCGCACATCGATAACGGCGATCACGTGATCGTGATCAACGCCGCTAAGGTCGAACTCAGCGGCCGCAAGTGGGACGCGAAGGTCTATCGCCGTCACAGCGGATTTCCGGGCGGACTCAAAGAGCAGACCGCTCGCGAAGTGCACGCCAAGCACCCCGAGCGTTTGATCGAAGAGGCTGTGCGCGGCATGCTTGCGACCAATCGCACGCGCGACGCGCAGCTGCGCCGCCTCAAAGTGTACGCCGGTGCGGAGCATCCGCACGAGCCGCAGAAGCCGCAGCCGCTGTTTTAGGAGCATACGTGGATAGCACGCAGATTCAAGCCACCGGGCGCCGCAAACGCGCCGTCGCACGTGTGAAGCTCGTCCTCGGTCAGGGCGTCATCACCGTCAACAAGAAGCCGATCGAAGAATATTTCCCGCGCCCGCAGCTGCAGCAGATCGTGCGGCAGCCTTTCGAAGCCACGCAGAGCGGCGGACGCTACGACGTCATCGTCAAAGCGCAGGGCGGCGGAGTCACGGGTCAGGCCGGCGCCGTGCGCCACGGCATCGCCCGCGCGCTCGTCGAGATGGATGGTTCCTTCAAAGAAGTGCTGCGTAAGAGCGGCTTCCTGACACGCGATCCGCGCGAAAAAGAATCGAAGAAGTATGGGCGCAAACGTGCGCGCAAACGCTTCCAGTTCTCGAAGCGCTAAAACTACCTACGGTTTCTGGTTACGCATCGCGGCGATTGCCTTCGGCATCGCCGCGCTTGTATTTGCTCCCTCACCCGCTTGGGTCGAGCACGCCTACGTCAACGGTGTCTATCCCGTCTGGGAGCACGCGCTCTTCGCACTGAGCTCGCGCCTGCCGTGGTCGCTCGGCGATCTGCTCGTCATCGCCGGACTCGCTGCGATCGCGTGGCGTTTATGGCGGCGCGATTGGCTCGGAGCCCTCGCGATCGCCGGCTTCTACGCATGCTGGTTCGAGGCCGGATGGGGATGGAATTACGATCGGGCGCCGATCGAAACGCGTACCGATTACGACCGCGGTCGCATTACCGCGCGCGCGATCGGCGCGCTGCGCGCGCGCGCGATCGCGCAGATGAACCGCCTCGCGCCGCTCGCACACGCGCACGCTGGGGAATCGCTGAACCTCGAAGCGCTGCGCGCGGCCTGGGTACCGGTCGTTCAAGCCGGCGGTGACGCGTGGACACCGCTCACCGGTGCGCCGAAGCCGACGCTCGCCGATCCGTTCATGGCGGCGACGGGAACGAGCGGCTATATCAATCCGCTCGCGCTCGACGTGCACCTGGCGAGCGACTTGCTCTGGTTCGAGCGCCCGTTTTCCCTGGCGCACGAATGGAGCCACATTGCCGGCTATGCCAGAGAAGATGAAGCCAACTTTCTGGCAATTGTCAGCTGCACTCGCTCTAATGATCCGGTGGTGCAGTACTCAGGCTGGCTCGAGCTATTCCTATACCTTCCACCCCAAGCTCGATACCGGAAATCGACCTTTGTGCCACAAGTGTGGCAGGACTTCGCGGCGATGCGCGAGCGCGACCGGCGCCGGATCAACGTGTCGCTAGCCACGTTCTCATGGCACACCTACAACGCATACTTGAAGAGCAATCATGTCGCTTCGGGTGTGCAAAATTACGATGAAGTTACGCGGCTCTACCTGGGGATCGAACGCGATGCGGCGGGTCTTCCCAAAGCGCGCGTTGGAGGCGCTCCCTAGCGTGAAACGTCTGATCGCAGCCCTGCTCGTCGCGACACTCGCGGCCTGCGCGCCCAAACACGCGCCGGAGGCCGCCCCGCCGTACGTCGATACGTCAATCGCGCAGGTCGGTACGGTCGTTCCTTCGTCGGCGATGTCCGGGCTGATCGCCCCCTATCAAAACGTCGCGATTCAGTCGTCGCTTACCGAGCCCGCCGATCGCGTCTACGTTCAGGAGGGCGATCACGTGCGCAAAGGCGAGGTGCTCGCGCAGTTGGACGTTGCCGATTTGGAAGCAACGCTGCAATCCGATCTCGCAACCGCGCAGAGCGACGCGGCGAACACCACGCACACCGTATACTCCGGCAGCGAGTCGATCACGCAGGGAAATCAGACGCTGAGCTCCGCGCAAGCAAACCTCGCCCGCGATCAGAAAATTGCCGAACGCGACAAGCAGCTCTTGGCACAAGGCTACGTCTCCGAGCAGCAATACGATGCCGACGAAGCGACGGTGCGCGACGATCAAGCCGCCGTGCAGAGCGCGCAGGCCACCGTGCAAGCGAACGGGCCGAGCCTCAACGCGCCCGGCTTACAGCAATCGGCGGTCGCCCAAGCAAAAGCAGAGGAACAAGTCGCACTCGCGCAGGCCAATCAGATTCGCGTCTCGATCGACAAGGCGACGATCGTTTCACCGATCGACGGCATCGTCGTCAACCGCAATCTCAACCCCGGCGAATATCCCGGTACGCGAGAAATCTTCACGGTGCAGCAGGTCGCGCCGGTCTTCGCGATTTTGCGCGGCTCGGCCGATCAGGTCGCCGGCATTCACGACGGCGCCGTTGCAACGATTCAAACGGACGGAGCAACCGGCAGCCGCAAGTTTACCGGCACCGTGGTCGGCGTGCTCAACGAGATCCAGCCCGGCTCGACGCAATTCGAAGTGAAAGTCGTGCTTGCAAATCCCGGTGAAGTGCTCCGGCCGGGCATGGCCGTGAGCGGCGGAGTGCAGCTGCCGTCGGTACGCGGCGTCATCGTTCCGACGACCGCATTTACCGACGACAATCACGACGCGGTACAGATCGTTCAATCCGACGATACGGCGAAAACCATGACGGTCACCGAAGTCGCGAGCGACGGCATGCATAGCGTGGTAACCGGTATCGGCGCGGGCGCGCGCGTGATCAGCAACGGTCAGGCAAGCGTCGGCGACGGCGAGAAGGTTTCATACAAGCAGTGAAGTTCTCGCTGACCCGGCTCTTCATCAATCGCCCGACGCTGGTCTTCGTGATCATCTCGATCATGATGTTCGCGGGCATCATGAGCACGATGACGATCGTCAAGGAGCTCTTCCCCGACGTCAGTCAACCGACGGTGACGATCTCCGTGCAGTACAACGGCGCATCGGTCACCGAAATGCGCGACGAGATCGTACAGCCGATCGAGCAGAATCTCGCCGGCACGCAGGACCTGCAGACGATCAACAGCGTCGTACAGCAAGGCCAAGCGTCGATCACCGCGATCTTCGATATCCGATCCGATACCGCCACCGACCTGGCGCTCTCGAACAAGGCGGTGCAGGCTGCGGAGAAATATCTTCCGGCAAACCTGACGCCGCCGACGGTCAACCTTTACGACCCAACCCAGTCGACGGTCGTATTTCTGGCCCTTTATTCACACAAGCTGCCGCTCAACAAGCTCGCGCTCTACGCGCAGAACGTCATCACGCCGCAGCTCGAACAAGTCCCGGGCATTTCGTTCGCAAACGTTGGCGGCCTGGTTACGCCGGCGTACGAGATTCAAGTCGATCCCGTGAAACTCGCGGCGAACAATTTGACGCTCAACGATGTCATCAATACGGTGGCCGCCGATAACCAACGCGTTCCCGGCGGCTTCGCCTACGAGCCGAACCGGCAAACGACGATCGAAGTGCGCGGCGATATCACGACGCTCGACAACGTTCGTAATCTTCCGATCATCGTTTCGGGAGCCACGAGCCAGGCCAACCAACTGCCGGGCCAGGTCGAAAACTACAATGGCGGCCTCGCGAGTCTTCCAGGTCAAGTCAATCCGTGGACGGCGAGCAACGCGGTCGTTCGCATCGGCGATGTTGCCAACGTGACCGCGGGCTACGAGCCGCGCTTGCAGATCGCGCACATCAGCGGTCGATTGGGGCTCTTCATCGGCGTGCAAAAGGCGGCCGGCGCCAGCGAGGTCGATGCGTCGAACGCGGTGCTGGCGGCGCTGCCGAAGATCGAACGGCAATTCCCCGAGATCTCGTTCCGCGTCATTCACATCCTCTCGACATTCACCGAGCAGCAGATCGAGATCGTCGTGCGCACGCTCTGCGCGGCGGTTCTCCTGACGTGCTTGGCGATGATATTCTTCCTGCGCTCCTGGCGCAGCGCAATCGTCGTGTGCGTCTCGATTCCGACCTCGCTCGCGATCGCGATGACGGTCATGAAGCTCATGGGCTTGACGCTCGACACGATCTCGTTGCTCGCGATGTCGCTGGTGATTGGTATCCTCGTCGACGATTCGACGGTCGTCTTAGAGAACATCGAGCGCCACTTCACCGAGTTGAAGCAGACGCCCGAAGAGGCGGCCATTCAGGGAAGAGAGGAGATCGGCGCTGCTGCCGTCGTCATCACGCTGGTCGACGTCGTCGTCTTCTTCCCGATCGCGTTCATTCAGGGGCAGGTCGGACGGCAGCTCGCCGAGTTTGCAGTCGTCGTCGTGATTTCTACGCTGACTTCCCTCTTCGTCTCGTTTACGATCACCCCGACGCTAGCCGGTCTCTGGGCGCTCAAGTCGCACTGGAAGCCTTGGAAAGCCGTCGATTGGTTCGGCGAGCGCTTCGACGCGCTGCGCGGCTGGTATACCCACCGCGCGCTGCCTTGGTCGCTGAATCACGGTAAACTCGTCGCCGTTATCTGCATGGGAAGCTTCGTGCTCGCGCTCTCGATGATTCCGCTCGGAATCGTCGGCGAAGAGTACATCCCGGCGACCGACCGCGGCGAGATATTCATTCAAATTTCGTATCCGATCGGAACGCCGCTGACCACGGTCGAAACCGGGATCTTCGCGTTCGAGAAAACGATTCTGTCTTACAAGGACATCTTCGCGAACACGGCCGTCGCCGGCGCTTACGCCGCGCCGTTCGGCGGTTTCGTGTCGCAGCAGAACGTCGGACAAGTGCACGTCTGGCTCAAGGACAACCGTCAGCATCCGACGTCGTACTGGGTGTCCGAATTCCAAAAACTCGCGAATCAACACTTCGGTGCAGGCATCAGCGTTGTGGTGGTGCCCGCAACCGGCGTGCAGGGCGGCAACGCGCAGCCGGTCGATTTTCTCGTCACCGATCTCACCGGGGGCGATCCCACCCCATACGCGCAAAAAGTGCTCGATGCGCTGCGCAGCGTGAAGGGAGCGACCAGCGCCAACAGCACGGGGACCGCGCTCACGCCGGAAATCTCGGTGATCTTCAACCGCCAAAAGGCGCAGGCGCTAGGTGTCGACGTCGGGCAGGCCGCGGAAGCCGCGGGCGCCGCCTTCGGCGGTAACGTCGCCACGCAGTTCGAAACCACCGAGGGTCTCGAGGAAGTACAAGTCATCTATCCGCCGCAAGACCAAACCAATCTCGACATCTTGCGGAACGTACCGATACGCTCGTCGAACGGATCGATCGTCTATCTCGGTGACATCGCGACTTTCGTCTCGACGCCCACGCCGCCGCTGATGACGCGCACCGATCGAAATACGGTGATTCACGTAGAGTCGAACGTCGCCGCGGACTCGTCGCTTTCGCAAGTCGAGAGCGCGCTCATCAAGAAACTGCCGGCGCTGCACCTGCCGCGGAACATCGAAGTGCGCCCCGCACCGCTCGGTCAGCAAGACTTCATGCACCAGGTGCTGGTCGGAATCGGAACCTCGATGATCATCTCGGTCATTCTCGTCTATTTATTGATGGTCGCACTCTATAACAGCTATCTCTCACCGTTCATCATCATCTTCTCGGTGCCGGTTGCCGCAATCGGAGCGATCGGCGCGCTGGTGCTCTCGCACCGCACGCTCAACCTGTTCTCCCTTATCGGCACGATCTTGTTGATCGGTATCGCAACCAAGAACGGAATTCTACTGGTCGACTACGCCAACACGCTGCGCAGGCGCGGGTACGACAAGCTTTCGGCGATCACGCAGAGCGCGCACACCCGCTTCCGGCCGATCATCATGACGAGCTTCTCGGTGGTTGCCGGTAACGTTCCGCTGGCACTGGCGCTCGACCCGGGCTCGATCTCGCGTTCGAGCCTCGGCATCGTGGTGATCGGCGGCGTCCTCAGTTCGCTCGTGCTGACGCTGCTGTTGATTCCCAACGTCTATATGTGGGTCTCACCCTCCGATGACAAATTCCGCGTCATCGAACATCAGCCGCCGACGGGCCCCGAGCCGGCGCTCGCCGGGCACTAGATGCGTCCGGTCGCGGAAGCGGCGTAAAAGGCAAGATACTGCTGCAGCGCCCAGCCGACGGTGGCGCCGAGTGCGAGGGCGATCGCGGACGCACCCGCAATCATGCCGAGCGTCCACACGCCGTTGCGGTGCTCTTTGACCCACGCGTTCGAGATCGCGAGCGTCAGCGCGATCGAGATGGCTAGACCGAATCCGTAACTGAAAGTCGTCACTGCGCTTCGTTCATAATTTCGACACACCGCAGATGCGCCTCGGCCATCGTCCATCCCTACTCTATCGCCATGTTCGATGGAGCCGATTCCCTGCGCGGCGGGCTGGAGAGCGCCGCCGCACGCTTGCAACAGGCGCAAGCGACCGTCGCGCGAGCAAATGCGGGTGCGGGCGGTCGCGGCGCGGATGCTGCGATGGCGCAGACCGCACAGGCCGCGATCTTCGATGAAGCACTGCTCGGAGCCGTACACGCGCGCTTCGAGGAAATCAAAATGGTGTCGAAATGATCGATCTGCTCGCGGCGGCAGCCGGCGCGATGGACGCGCAGCGCGCCGCGCTCGACGTCTACGCGCGCAACGTCGCGGCGGCCGAAGCCGCCGGGCCTCGCGGAACGTATGCACGCGAGGTTCCGACGTTCGCACTCGACGGTGAGGACGGCGCAACGGCCGTTCGATTCACCGGGGCGCGTTCCGAGAAGGAAAGCAACAGCGGCGTCATTGTCGAGATGATCGCGGTGATGAACGCGTCCCGCGCGTACGAGGCCGATGCGTCGCTCTTTGACGTCGGCAAGACGCTGGAGGAGCATACGATCGATATGGGGCGCCTCTCATGAGGGTCGAGCTGCTGCAACCCGACGCCGCGCCTTCGTCCTCTCCGCGTGCGGATGACTCGGCGTTCGGCAAGGCGCTGGACGGCGTCGGCAAGGTTCTCGCTGCTGCGACGCGCGCCGAGGATGCATATGCTTCCGGCACGGGTTCGCTGCAGGATGCTGTCTACGGGCGGAGCGAGGCCGACGTGGCGCTTTCGGTAGCGGCCGCGACTGCGCAGCGCCTCGCGCAAGCCGTGCAAACCGTCCTGAACCTTCAGGTTTAGGGTGCCGCAACTGCAGGCGCTACTCGCGCGCGCGAGCGCTTTGCCGCTCTCGCTACGCGTGCTCATCGCGGTCCTGGCCGTGTTGCTTGCGGGCTTTGCGGCGGTCGCTTCGATGGTCGCTCATCCCGATCGCGTTGCGCTCTTTGCAAGTCCGCTGCACGCCGAACAGCTACAGGAAGTACAAGAGCAGCTAGCTGCATGGAGCGTGCCGTTTTCTCCCGCCGCCGACAACGTAATCGTCGAGGCCGGCCGCCGCAACGATCTGCTGTTGCGTCTTTCACTCGCCGGCGTTCCCCACGCGCACGTCGAGACGACGGGAGAAGCGCTCGCAGCGGTCGGCGTGCTGACGCCGCAGGCCGTGATCGACGCGCAGGCTCGCAGCGGACTCGCCGGCGATATCGAAGTCGCCTTGCGCAGCGTCGATGGTATCGACGACGCCCGCGTGATCGTCGCGCCCGCACAGAGCGCAGAGTTCGCCGATCAGAGCGCGCGGCCGGCAACGGCGAGCGTGCGGCTGCAGCTGCATCCGGGTGCGGTGCTTTCCCGCAGCGCGATCGACGGCATTCGACGCTTCGTTGCCGCATCGGTTGCCGGCCTCGATCCGGCGAACGTGACGATGCTGGACGATCGCGGCGTCGCGCTCGGCAACGATGCGAGCGGCGATGAGGATCCCGATGCGCTCGAGCGCGCGCTGCAATCAGCGCTCGACGCCTCGCTAGGCGCCGGCGTCGCGATCGTGCGCGTGCACGCCGAATACACGCACGCGACTTCGGAAGTACGCGACACGCGGCGCACCTCGGGCGGGGAACCGATCGATCGCACCGCTTCGAGCGAGTCGTATGACGGCGGCGGCAAGCGCTACACGAAGAACATCGAGCATGATGAACGCGGCAGCGAGACGCATGAGAGCGTGACGCATGCGGATCCCGGCGCGATCGCGCGCCTTTCGACCGCGGTCTTCGTCGACGCCGAACGCGGTGTCGACGTTGCGAGCGTGCGCGAACTCGCGGCGGCGACGGTCGGATACGATGCGCGCCGCGGAGACGAACTGACCGTCCAAGCGGTTCCTTTCCACCGGGTGCCGCAGCAAAAGCGCGACGGCTGGTTCCTGCTCTACGGCGCGATCGTGCCGCTGCTGCCCGCCGTCGCGATCGTCGCGGGACTCTTGCTCTTCGGCCGCTACCTGCTGCCCAGTGTCGACGCGCTCGTTCGAAACGCGATCGAGCGCGACGCGATCGCGCGAACCTCGCGCACGATTGCGGGCTATGCGCCGGCGCGCGTGCGCGGCGCACTCGCCGGCGAGCCGCCGCACGCAGCGGCCGCGATCATCAGCGCGTTGCCGGCCGCGACCGCGGCGGCAGTTCTGGAACTCTATCCGCCGCACGAACGCGAGGCGATCGTCAAACGCATGGCACGCGCGCACGGCGCGGTGATTCCGTCGGCCGAGGAGTTCTTGGGGCACCATGGCTGAATTCCAGACGTTTGCGCGGTGGCGGCAGAAGGGCGAGGAGTCGCCGGCTCTCGTCGAGCCCGCGGCCGCTGCTGCGCCGCCGCCCGTCGCGCAGCCGGCGCCGGCGCGGCCGGACGACGAACTGATGGAGGACATCTGCGGGCGGCTGCGGCGCTTCCGTGCGCTGCTCGACGATTTGATCGAACTCCCGATGCTCGGGAGCGCGGCGCTCGGCCGCGCGATCGATGCCGAGGGTAATCTCCTGGATGCCGGCGCACCGTCGCCCGCGCGGCGGCGTGCGATCGACGCACCGCTGTGGACCGGAGTGCGTTGTATCGATACGCTGCTCACGATCGGCCGTGGTGCGCGCGTCGGGATCTTCGGCGCGCCGGGGGCCGGCAAGTCGACGTTGCTCGAGACGATTGCGCGCGGAACACGCGCGGATGCGATCGCGATCGGTCTGGTCGGTGAACGCGGACGCGAAGCGCAGCGATGGATTGCATCGAGCGACGATCGTACGACCGTCATTTGCGCCACGAGCGATCGCCCAGCACTCGAGCGGGTGCGCGCAGGCGAGATGCTGATGATGCATGCCGGTGCGCTCGCGCGTCGCGGCCTGCACGTGCTCGTGGTGCTCGATAGCTTGGCGCGTTATGCAAACGCGTTGCGCGAGGTGGCGGTCGAACGCGGCGAGAGCGTCGGGCGCGGAGGCTTTCCTCCCAGTGTCTTCGCGCGCATCGCGCAGTTGGTCGAACGCGCCGGCGCGTTTCAATTCGGTTCGATCACGTTGCTCGCGACCGTGCTCAACGACGGCGACGACCACGATCCCGTCAGCGAGTCGGCGCGATCGTTGCTCGACGGTCATCTCCAGCTTTCGCCGCGGCTCGCGCAAGCCGGCCGCTTTCCGGCGATCGACGTGCTCGCGAGCGCAAGCCGCACGATGGATGCCGTCGTTGCGCCCGGTCACCTCGCCGCCGCCGCAGCGGTACGGGCGGCGCTCGCGCGGCTCGAGCGCAGCGAAGACGCGCGCTCGCTGGGAATCGAACCCGTCGACGCTGCGACCCGCGTGGCGATCGACGCAGAAGAAGCGCTCGAAGCGCTGCTGCGCCAAGGGAGAGAGCCGGTTGCGCCGGCCGCCGCCCTGGAGGCTTTACGCCGAATAGCCGATACGTTGGGAGTACCCCATGGACATCACTAGCGAGCTTTCCGCCGTCGCCGCCCGGATCGAACAGATCACGGGTCAGCCCGTGCAGGTACCCGGCTTACCCGGCCAAGGGCAAGAGAGCGGGTCGTTTGCGTCGGTGCTGCAGGCGCAGCTGGCGTCGGAAGGCGAGAGCGGCGCAGAGGCTCCGAACGCGCCCGCGATGCTTCCTCCCGCGCAGATCGACGCGCTGGTGAACGAAAACGCGCAAGCCCAAGACGTCGACCCGGCGTTGATCAAGGCGATCATCGCAAATGAATCCGGGTTCAATGCCAACGCCACCTCGAACGTCGGCGCGCAGGGATTGATGCAGCTGATGCCCGGCACGGCCGCCGGACTCGGTGTCACAGATTCGTACGATCCCGCGCAGAACGTAGCAGGTGGGACGAAGTACATCAAAGGCTTGCTCGATCGCTTCGGCGGAGACGTCCGGCTCGCAGTCGCAGCCTACAATGCAGGTCCAGGCGCAGTGGAGAAGTACGGCGGCGTCCCTCCGTATGCCGAAACCCAGAACTACGTGCAGAACGTCTTGGCCAGCTACGCGAAGTATCGTACGAGCGATTCGCCGTAGCGCGCTGCTTCTCGCGTGCTTTGCGCTGTGCGCGCAGAGCCCGCCGCCCGTTCCGCCTCTCTCCTCGATCCTCGCTAATCATCTCGCCGCGCTCAAAGCGCTGCATTTGCGCGAGCCGGCCACGCACGAAACCTTGGGTACGCTCGCGGAAGAGAATGTTTCGGGCGTCTTTCACGAGTGGCAGAAAGGCGATAGCCAACGCCGTGACGAGCAGCTCGGCATCCGCGAGGATCGCATGCTGCGCGTGGGCGATCATCTCTGGGTACAGAACGGAAGCGGCGAAGTTCGCGAGTTGACGGGCATTTTGGCCCGCCGTCAGATCACCGAGGATTTCATCGACAGCGGACTCTTCGCGGAGCATCCCGAGGTCGTCCATTACATCGATCGTGAAACGCTTCCCGACGGCCGCGAGATCTATCTGCTGCGCGTCGCACCGCCCGGCGGCGAAACGTACCAGGTCGGCATCGACGCAAAGAACTGGCTGATCGACGAGAAGTCGTACGTCGATCACGACGGCATGCAGACGGCGATCTTCAGCGACTATCGCGTCGTCGACGGATTCTTGATTCCATACACCGAGGTCGATACGGACGGCCAGCACGAGTTCGACGTGACGTCGCGCGTAACGAAGGTTATCGTCGACGAGCCGATCGCGGATTCGGTCTTCGCGCCGCTCACGCCCGCGGTCATCGCGACGAATGCAGCCGTCACCGTGCCCATCATCGAGCGCGGCGGTTTGCTCTTTGCCAAAGTGATGATCGAAGGAAAACCTTACACGTTTCTGGTCGATTCCGCCGCGCAAGGCGACGTCTTCGATACGCGGCTTGCGGCGGCACTCGGCCTGCATCCCAGCGGTGCGATCGAGATTCGCGGCGCAGGACGCACCACGAGTCCGGGTGTCATCGAGTCGCCGCCAATCTCGGTGGGCGGGGTCAATTTCCCGATGCGTTACGCGACCGTCCTCGATCTTCCGGACTTTCCGGCCGCGCACGCCGACGGCATTCTCGGCTATCCGTTCTTCGCGGCCGCGGAACTGCGCTTCGATCCGACGCAGGGAACGATGACCTTCGGCGCGCCGGGATCACTCCCGCGCGACGGCGTGAAGTTCGACGTCGACACCGATCGCGAGTTACCGGAGATCGTCGCGCAGGTCGAGGGCGCATCGACACGGCTGATCGTCGACACCGGCGACGTGCGCGAACTGCTGATCTTCAAGAGCTTCGTCGATCAGCATCCGGGGCTCATTCGGGTCGCGATGCTCGGGCCGACCCTCAACCGCGGCATCGGCGGATCGGTCGATGCCGTCGCGACGATCGTCGGTCTGCTTCAGCTCGGTCCTTACCGGCTTTTCAATCGCTATGCGAACGTCGTGCTCGGCACGACCGGCGCGTTCGCGGATCGTAATGACGGCGGAAACATCGGCTACGGCTCGCTGCGGCAGTTCGTCGTGACGTTCGATCTCGCGAATCGCGCGCTCTACCTACAAGAAGCGCGCGATTTCGACGACGGCCACGGGCGCGGCGTGGACATGATCCGGTAACGAGACGGCGACGCGCCGGTGACGGGAGCGGCGCACCATAGCGGCATGATGTCGCAGCAACTCGATTTCAGCATTCTCACCGCGCCGCTCGCGGCGGTCGATCGCCGCGCGCTCTCGCAGGCATGGTATTCGGCACTGCACCTGGCCGCGCGGCCGGCGGCGCCGAGCGATCTCGCGCGCGCGGTGGCGCATACGGACGCGCCCGGCCGCGATCTTCAGCTCGTCGCTTCGCCCGCTCGAGAGGGGCGCGCCGAGCCGCACGCGGCCGCGCGTCCGCTGCAAGAACGCGGCGGCGGTGTAACGGTCGCCGCGGAACGGCGGGCCGAGCGTTCATCGCTCGCGCGTCGCATCGAGCGCGTCTTCTGCGACCCGGCGCGCCGGACGCAGCGCGCGAGCTTCACGCTCGAGGGAACGAGCGCGCGCGTGCACGTCACGCTGCAATCGAATGCCTCGGGGACGCATATCGTGGCGGTTTGCTCGCCTGCGGCACGCGCCGCCGTGACGCGCGCGCTGGAACAAGCACGCTACGCGCTCGCGGCGCGCGGAATCGCGCTGCGCGTCGACGTCAGCGAGGCCTGAGACATGACGATCAACGCGGCTATGCAAGACGCGCTCGACCGCATCGCCGCGCGAGCGCAAGACGTGCAGCACGCATTTACGCCCGGCGCGCTGCCGCAGTTCGGCGACGTCGCGACCGGCGCACCGGGTTCGCGAGCTTCGTTCGATCCGCTCAGCGTCGCCGCTCCGCCCCAGGCGTATTTCCTCACCACCGACGAGCGCGGGCGCACGGTGTTTACGCGTGACGGCTGCTTCGCGCTCGATCGCGGAACGCTGATCGGCGAAAACGGCCGCGCGATTCTTGGATTCACCACGTCCAACGGCGCGACGGAACCGCTGCGTGTCGATAGCGTGGACGACGCGCTTGGGCGCGTGAGCAATCTGCATATCGAAGGAGACGGTACGCTCGCCTACGATCGGCTCTCGGTCGACCCGCGCAGCGGCGTTCGCGAACGCGAGCGTGTGGTCGTGGGCCGGATCGCGCTTGCCCGATTTCCGGCGGCTACGAAGCTTGGTGCGGTCGACGCAAATCACGCGACGGCACCGCCCGGCGTGGTGCCCCATATCGGACGCGCCGGTGACGGCAACTTCGCGAATCTCGCGCCGATGCGACGCGAGGAAAGCCGTATCGACTTCGATCGGAGCCTCGATCGCCTCGAGGAAGCGTATCTGGCGTTCGACGCGCTCCAAGCCGCGCATAAGGCGCGCGGCGCCGCCGGCAAGGCGGCGATGGATCTCGTCAAATGAAAACGCTCGGATTCGCCCCCGCGTGCGAACGAACCGACGGGCGCCGCATACGGCGTGCCGTCTTCGAGGAACGATCGCTGCTGCCGGTAAGCGCCGCCTGTCTGGTTGCAAACGGCGTGCGCGAGACGTTGAGCGCGCTCTTTGCCGACGCGGTCGCACTCAAACTCTACGAGCCCGTCATTCCGTCGCGTAGCGCTTGGAACGCGATCCTGCGCGACGCGGCGATCTATTGCGTGCGCGGATCGAACGTGGAGGCGGCCGTCGTCGTTCGGGCGCGCGACGCTTCGATGCTTGCGGCCGCGGCCTTCGGCGAACGCGGCGAGCGGCCCGCGCCGCTCTCGGCGATCGAACGCACCGTGATCGATCGAACCGTGCGTGCGGTCGCTGCGCAGTTCGCGCCGATCTGCGGGCCCGGGAACATTGATGTCGACGTGGAGCACGGGGATCTCGACGGCTTCGCGACCTTTTTCGAACTGCAGATCGAGCGCCCGGTGCAAGCGCGTATCGGCGTGGCACTACGTCATGACCCGCTGCCCGAGGCGCGACCCGGCGTAACACTCGAAGAGCTTCTCGACCTCACCCTCGAGCTCTGCGCGGCCGTCGACCTCGGGCGGCTTTCGGCGGCGCAGGCGGGCTCGCTCGAGCCCGGTGCCGTGCTCCCGCTTCCGCCCGGTCCGCTACGCGGAACGTTGCGGATTGCCGGGAGGACGCTGGCCTCCGGCGAATGCGGTGTCTGCGGGCCGCACTATGCATTCTCGATTGACCGCGCTTGCGGCGGAGGAGAGACACCGGCGCTATGACGATCGACGCCAAGAAACTCAAGGATCGCGGCAACCTCGACGTGCTGCTTCACGTTCCGCTGAGCGTGACCGCAGAACTCGGCACCTGCCACATGTCGGTGGCTGAGGTCCTCAAGCTCGGCGCCGGTTCGATCATCGAACTCGATCGGCTCGCCGGCGGTCCGGTCGATCTGATGGTCAACAACAAGTTGATCGCGCGTGGCGAGGTCGTCGCGGTCGACGAGAACTTCGGAGTTCGCGTGACCGAGCTGATCTCGCGTCCGCCGATCAATCCGAACCCCTAGTTCAAAACTCCGCAACCATTTTTCCACGAAACGATGACGGATTTGCGTCATCGTTTTTGTATGGACGGACTTTTCGACGTTGCCGCACGCGGTCACGCGGCGCTCCCGCTCGACGTGCTCGCGGGGCTCACCGTGCTTGCGATCGTCCCGTTTCTTCTCATGATGTGTACCTCGTTCGTACGGATCGTCGTCGTGCTCTCGCTGGTGCGCTCGGCGATCGGCGCCTCGGCGCTGCCGCCTAACGCCGTGCTCTCCGGGCTCGCACTCGTGTTGACGCTCGTCGTGATGACCCCGACGCTCCAGCGTATCAGCCGCGACGCGGTCGAGCCGTACGCGCGCGGAAGCCTGACGCAGTCGCAGGCGTTGAACCGCGCGACGCAGCCGCTGCGCGATTTCATGCTGCGTCAAACGCGTGTTGCGGATATCGCGCTCTTCGAACGCGTCGCGCATCGCGGGAGCGAGCGTCCGGCGTCGGCGCCGCTTACGGTACTGGTTCCGGCTTTCGTCGTGGGTGAGTTACGCGGCGCGTTCGCAATCGGGTTTGCGCTGTATCTGCCGTTCGTAGCGATCGACCTCGCCGTCGCCGCCATGCTGATGGGCCTTGGAATGATGATGCTCTCGCCGCCGGTGGTGTCGTTGCCGGTCAAGCTCCTGCTCTTCGTGATGGTCGACGGCTGGGCACTGATCTGCGGCGGTGTTGCGGCGAGCTTCCGGTGAAACGCGCGGCTTATTCGTAGAGTTTCCACTTCGCTGCAATGTAGATTGCGAAGACGATTGCGATAGTTGTCCCCGTGGCTAGGGCGAAGAGTTGTTCGAAGGACGATAAAGGGTATAGCCCAGTAGCTGCGAGCACAATCCGTCCAGCGACGTCTGCGATGAGCAGTATGACGGCAGTTGCTGCCGCCCATTTCTTCATCGTCAGGATTAGCAATCCGCTGGCGACATAAAAGGCGCCGATAGCCACTGCTGCACATGTGAAGATCGTAGCTGCTGACGTGGAAATGCCGAAGAACTTATGAGTGAAACCAGTTACCGCTTCCGCTAACCCAAAGACGATCATCAGCACTGCCGCGAGGATGATCCCGCGCGGGCGATCTCTCGCGAGAAGTTTCAACTTAATCGGAGTGTTAGGCCGCGTCGACTTCGATTGCGACGGTGACGAACTCGGCGTTTGCGAGAGGTCGTGGTTGCTCGCCGCGTTCGCGGAGCGCTTCAAGATGGAGGTGTGCGGCTCGTACAAACCGCGCGAGGACGTCATCTCGATCGTCGCTCACGGCATAGACATCGGGCAGTTCATCTGACGTGGCCCCATACGTCTTCGTATCGGGATCGTAGTCAATCCGCACGGCTACGGTCTTCATTCGTCCCTCCATCCCAGTCGCTTTTGGAGCTTCCGCCAAACGGCTTTCGGCATCTCGTGATTTGGTCCGCCGTCGATGGTGATCTGGTCCCCCGTTTCCGGGTTGTAATAGACCGAATGGTCACCCTTCCCGCGTCATTTCAAGACGTAGCCGGAACCCAGTAGGCGAGCAACGACTTCGCGGACGCGCGGCGGCATGGGAAGGCGTTCTCCTGGCTCGTTTGGCGCACCCTCTGCGGCTTCAAGTTAGGTAACATTTTCATATCGTGCGGTTCCCGAACGCACGACTTCGCTGCTTACCCGCGCGGCGGAGCGCTCTTAGGGTAAGCAGCATTTTCGTATCATAGGCCTCGGCACGATGATGCTCTCGCCGCCCGTGGTGAGCTTGCCGGTGAAGCTGCTGCTCTTCGTGATGGTCGACGGCTGGGCGCTGATCTGGGCAAAACAACTCGACGGAGACGCCTTCGCGGAGGGAGCGAGCGTGACATACGAGGATACCCTGTCGCACGCACGGGACTGGATCGCAGCGTGCGTGGTATTCGAGGTCGAGACGCTAGCGCAAATGAATTGAGGTTGGGGCGCGAGAAGGGCGCTCCGTGAGCGATCCGTCTCGCCGCCTTGCGTGGATAGTACCCGCGATTGTCGGCGCCGCATTTGTGTTGCACGTCGTCGGCGACGCGCGCTACGGCTTCTTCCAGGACGAGCTCTACTTCATTGCGTGCGGCAAGCATCTGGCGTGGGGTTACGTGGACCAGCCGCCGCTGGTGGCGCTCGTCTCATTACTTGGAGCGCCGTTTCATTACGCGTTGGTTCCGGTTCGAATATTGCCTTCGCTTGCAGCGGCACTCGCGGCGTGGATCGCCGCGCGGATTGCGCGCGAGTTGGGCGGCGGCCTCTTCGCGCAAGCATTTGCTGCGCTCGGCGTGGCTCTGATTCCGGCATATCTCGTCTACGGCAGCTGGCTCACGACGACGTCGTGGGAGCCGCTGACGTGGACGGCGACGATCTACCTCGTGCTGCGGATCGTGCGCGGGGGCGACCCTCGGTTGTGGCTACTGGTCGGGCTCATCGCCGGATTCGGATTCAACGCAAAATATACGATCGTGTTCTTGCTCGCGGCGCTGGTCGCCGGCTTGTTGTGCACGCCCGAGCGGCGCGTGCTTGCGAGCCCGTGGGCGGCGTGCGGTTTGGCGCTTCTCTGCGTGCTCGCGGCGCCGAACGTCGTCTGGCAGGCGGCGCACGGGTTTCCGTTTCTGGATGTGATTCACGCTCAGCAAATGCGCAAGCACGTGTTGTTCGGGGTAGACGTCGACTTCGTCGACGTCTGGAAGAACGGCTTGGCCTTCCTGCTCGAGCAGATCGTATTCATGCACCCGCTGCTCGCGCCGGTATGGCTCGCCGGATTGGCCGTTCTCGCGCGTCGCGCGTCCAGAGCGTTTCTCATCGCCTATCTGCTGCTGGTGTTCGTCGCGGTCGTCGAGCTTGCGAAAGGCTACTACATCATGGGCGTATACGCGTCGCTCGTCGGCGCGGGCAGCGTCGCACTCGAGCGGCTCACCGTGTCGTGGCAACGCACGCTCGCCGTTGTGCTGGTCGCGCTGCCGATATTCTTGCTCATGCCGCTGATCCTGCCGGTGCTGCCGCTGCGCGGTTTCATCGGGTACAGCCGCATATTGCACATCGCGAACCCGGCGGATTCGCGCGTCGTGTTGATACAACCGGGTTACGCGGACGAGCTGGGCTGGATAGCCGCGACGCGAGTGGTAGCCGCGGCGTACGATCGCCTTCCGCCCGCGCAGCGCGCCCGGACGGCGATATTCGCCGACGTATACGCCTACGCGTCGGCGCTCGATCTCTACGGCCCGTACTATGGTCTGCCGGCCCCGATCTCCGCGCATAATTCGTTTTACATCTGGGGCACCCGCGGATACGACGGTTCGCAGATGATCGCAGTAGGCGCTACCGACTATCCGCTATTGATGCGGTATTTTCACAAGGTGCGGCAAGTCGCGGCTTTCGACGATCCGTATCGTCACGTCATCGAAGGCACGCTGCCGATCTTTCTCGTCAGCGAGCCGGTCATGCCGCTTTCCGATCTTTGGCCGCGCCTGCGTTACTACGGGCCCTAAGACCGGGCCCGCGCCGGCGCTGGTAGCGGAGGCGTTGAAGCGGCTTTTCGCTAACGCACTCGCATCGTGCGAATCTCCGACGCGCTAGCGACGCAGCGCCCGTTCTTCTCGTTCGAGTTCTTCCCGCCGAAGGACGACGAAGGAGCGCGCGCGCTTTTCTCGACGATCGAGCTCTTGGCGCCGTTGCGCCCTGCCTTCGTTTCGATCACCTACGGCGCGGGCGGCTCTTCGCGCGAGCGTACCGTGGCGCTCGCGAAACAGATTCAACGCGAGATCGGCTTGACGGTGATGGCGCACGTCACCTGCGTCGGTTCGACGCGCGGCGAGCTGCGCGAGCTCTTCGACGACCTCGCGCGCGGCGGCATCGAAAACGTGCTCGCGCTGCGCGGCGATCCGCCGAAGGGCAGCTCGTCTTTCGTCGCGGCGGAAGGCGGCTTCGCACATGCAAGCGACCTGATTGCCATGCTGCGGCGCAATTACGATTTTTGCATTGGCGCTGCTTGCTATCCGGAAACACATATGGAAGCAGAAAGCGTGCAGAGCGACCTGATGCATCTCAAAGAGAAAGTCGACGCGGGCGCGGAGTTTCTCATCTCACAGCTGTTTTTCGACAACGAGCGATTCGCCGAGTTCGGTGCGCGCGCGCGAACGGCCGGTGTCGACGTGCCGATTCTTCCGGGCCTCATGCCGATCACGAATAGCGCGCAGGTAGCGCGCTTCACCTCGAGCATCGGCGCCGCGATTCCGCCCAAGCTCCTGCGCGAGCTCGAACGGCGCAGCGACGATCCCAAAGCGGTCGAGGATCTCGGTGTCGCCTACGCGGCGCTGCAGGCGACCGAGCTTTTGAGCCGCGGGGCGCCGGGCATCCACTTTTACACGCTCAACCGTTCGCCGGCCACGCGCGCGATCGTCTCGGCGTTGATCTCGGGAAGCGCGTGGCGCCCGAGTTTTGGAGCCGTGCGATGAAGACCGGCCGTGCCGTCGAGGTCGACGACTATCTCGCCGGCCTCTTCGTGGGCGAGGACGAAGTGCTTGCGAAAGCGCTTGCGGCGAGCGCCGCCGCGGGACTTCCGCCGATCGCGGTCTCGGCGATGCAGGGTAAGCTGCTCTATCTCTTGGCGCGAACGTGCGCCGCGCGACGGATACTGGAGATCGGTACGCTCGGCGGCTACAGCGCGATCTGGTTGGGTCGCGCGCTGCCGCGGGCAGGACGCCTGATCTCGCTCGAAATCGACGCGAAGCATGCTGCCGTTGCGCGCAAAAACCTGGACGCCGCCGGCTTGGCCGACGTCGTTACGATTCACGTCGCGCCCGCGCTGACCACGCTCGATCGCATGATAGAGGAGGGGGCCGAAGCGTTCGACTTGATCTTCATCGACGCCGACAAACCGAATAATTCCGAATACGTGCAGCGCGCGTTGAAGCTCTCGCGCTCGGGCACGTTGATCGTGGTCGACAACGTCGTGCGCGACGGCGCCGTCGTCGACGCGAAGAGCGACGACCCCAACGTCGTCGGCACGCGGCGCTGTCTCGAGATGATGGCGCGGGAACGCCGTTTGCGTACGACGGTTCTGCAAACGGTCGGTGCGAAGGGCTACGACGGCTTCGCCCTGGCCATGGTGGTGTAACAACGCGCTAACATTTCCCGCGTAGCCTCGTGCGCATGGGCGCATTCGACGGACTGCTGCGCGAGGCGATGGTGTTGGCGGCGCTGCTCTGTCTGCCGGTCTTGAGTATCGCCGCGCTGGTTGGAACCGCGGTGGCGATCGCGCAAGCGGCCACGCAGGTGCAAGAACAGACGCTCACGCTCCTACCCAAGGTTTTCGCCGTCGGCGCTACGGTCGCGCTCTTCGGAGCCTTCGCAATGCACGCGTGCGCGCGGCTTTTCACCGACGCGCTCGCGGCGATTCCGGCCTTGGTCTACGGACCGTGAGCGCGAGCGCGCTGCTCGTCTTTGCACGCTGCGCGGGCTTCGCCGCGCGCGCACCCGGGTTTTCGCACCCGAGCGTGCCGCATGCCGTGCGCGCCGGCGTCGCGCTCTTTCTCACCATCGCAATCGCGCCGGGTGTGCGCGCGAGTGTGCCGGGATCGGGGGCTGCACTGATCGTCGCGTTGGCGGTGGAGTTTCTGCTCGGGAGCGCGATCGGCATCGGCGCATCGCTGCTCTACGACGGTGCCTACGCGGGCGGCCGCATGCTCGACGACTACGTCGGCGTCAAAGCTATCGCGCCGAGCGTGCAGCTCGTTGCGCCCAGCGGGTTTGGGCGCGTCTGGTCGCTCGCGTTCACCGGCGGCTACTTTTTGCTTGGCGCCTACCGCGTAACGCTGCTCGCCTTTGCACGCAGCTTCGAGCGAATCGTGCCCGGCTCGCCCTTCGATTCGCACGCGTGGCTTGCGTTTGGTTCTTCGCTCGCGGAGACGATCGTGCTCGTCGCGCTTGCCGTCGCTGCCCCGGCGATCACCCTTGCTTTCGTCGCACAGATTGCTCTCGCGGCGCTGACGCGCGTGGTTCCTCGGTTCGCAGCGTTTTCGCTCTCGTTTCCGCTCGTGTTCGGCGCGGTCTTAATCGTCAGTGCGATCGCGATTCCGCTTCTTGCGGCGCGCGCCGCGCATCCGGTGCTGCTCTACCCGGGAAACGCCCCGTGAGCGGCGAGAGTGAGAAGCGATTCGACGCGCCGCCGTCACGAATCGCGAAAGCACGTCGCGAAGGCAATCTCCCTCGCGCGCAGGAGTTTGGCGCCAGCGTCGCGTTTTTGGCAGCCGCCGTCGCGATCTGCGCGGTCGTTGCGCCGTTCGGAGCGCTCGCGCGCGCCGCGCTCGCGCAGGCGCTACGCGGCACTGCGCCGGCGGCGCTCTGCGCGGCGTTCGTCGCGCTGGCGCTCGTGCCGGTCGCGTGTGCCGCGGCATGCGGTGCCCTCGCAGCGTTCGCCCAGAGCGGCGGGTTCGTGTGGGTCGCGCCCGCAGTAAAGCTGGAGCGTTTGCAGCCGGTCGAGGGATTCAAACGCATGTTCTCGCGCGACGCCGTCACACACGGCGCCCGAGCGCTGGCCGCTTTTGCCGTCGCGTCGCTGGCGATGCTGCCGGCGTTGCGCGATCTCGCCGATGCGGGCGGCGCGGGGATCGGGCCGCAGGGTGCGGCATCGCTTGCGTGGAGCGGCGCTCGGCGCGTCGTCTTCGCGGCCGCGGCGGTAGGCCTGCTCTTCGCCTTTGCGGAGTTCGGTGTCGCGCGGCGCGCGTGGCTGCGCAAGCTTCGCATGAGCTTCGCAGAACTCAAGCGCGAACTCCGCGAGAGCGACGGCGATCCGCTCGCGCGCGGACGCCGCAAAGCGCTGCATCGCAGTTTCATCCGCGGCGCGCTCGCGAGGGTCAAGGACGCTGCGTTCGTCGTCGTCAATCCGACGCACGTCGCGGTCGCACTCGAGTACCGGCCGCCTTCCGTACCGGTACCCGCCGTGCTCGTGCGTGCGGCCGGCGAGATGGCGCTGCGCGTGCGTGAAGAGGCGGCGCAGCGGCGAATTCCCGTGATCGAGAACGTGCCGCTCGCGCGAGCGCTCTACCGCGACGGCGAGGTCGGGAAGCCGATCGCGCAGCAGCATTACGTCGCGGTCGCCGAGATCGTCGCGGCGTTGATGCGCAGCGGTGCACTGACGTGACGCGGCTGCCGGTCTACGCTTTTGCAGGCGTGCTACTTGCGATCGTCGGCATTCTGATCGTGCCGCTTCCGCCCGCGCTTCTCGACGTGCTGCTCGGGGTCAACATTTTCGCGTCGGCGCTCGTGCTGCTGCTCGCGGTGACGATCGAAGATCCCCTCGAATTCTCGGCCTTCGCCCCCGCGTTGCTGGTCGCGACGCTCTTTCGGCTCGCGCTCGACGTCTCGGCAACGCGGCTGATTCTCACCCAAGGTGCGACGCCGGGAGCGGTCGGCGCGATTATCCCGGCGTTCGGAGCGTTCGTCGTGCACGGCAATCTGGTGGTGGGGTTGATCGTGTTCGCGATTCTCGTCACGATTCAGTTCGTCGTCATTGCGAGCGGATCGCAGCGCGTAGCCGAAGTCGCCGCGCGATTCACGCTCGATGCGATGCCGGGCAAGCAGATGGCGATCGATGCCGACGTGCACGCCGGCGCGCTCGATGCCGAAGGCGCTCGGCGCAAACGCGCCGCGGTCCAGCGCGAGGCCGATTTCTACGGCGCGATGGACGGCGCGGGCAAGTTCGTAAAGGGCGATGCCGTCGCTGCGGTCGTGATCGTCGCGCTCAACCTGATCGGCGGAATCGTTGTGGGCATTGCTTATCGCGGGCTCTCGCCGCTCGACGCGGTGAACACCTTCGCGCTGCTCTCGATCGGTAACGCGCTCGTTACGACACTGCCCGCCTTCTTGATTTCCACGGCGATGGGCATGATGGTGACGCGCGTCGCATCGGACGGCGCGCTCGGCGCGGACTTGGCGGCGCAGCTCTTCGCGCGTCCCGACGTTTTGCGAAGCGCGGGCGCGCTGCTGCTCGTGCTCTCGTTCGTGCCCGCGCTGCCGCGCCCGGTCTTTACGATTCTCGGTGCGAGCGCGTTCGTGCTCGCGCAGGTCGCCGTGCGGAAGAAGAAGCGCAGCGACGAAAGCGTGCGCGCGGCAAACGACCGGGCGCGGCGCCAAGCGCTGCGGCGGCCCGAACTCGCGCTCGGGCTCGTGGGCGTCGATGCGATGGCGATCGATATCGGTGCGGAACTCGCTCATCTTCTCGTTCCGCCGCTGGCCGATGCGTTGCTCGATCGTATCGGAGAAGTGCGGCGTGCGCTCGCGGGCGAGATTGGGCTGGTGCTTCCCGGCGTGCGTCTGCGCGACGACTTGGCGCGCGATCCGCATACCTACGCTATCCGCGTGCGCGATCGCGTCGTCGCGACCGGGCGGTTGGACCTGGCTCGCGTCATGGCCGTTGCGGACGGCGAGGCGCTCGCGCGGCTCGGTTGGCGCGTTGAAGGCGAGCCGGTCTACGGATTGCCGGCAGCATGGATCGAACCGCACGAGCGCGAGCGCGCCGCAAGTGCCGGAGCGCTGGTCTTCGATCCGATCTCGATCCTGGGCTCGCACGTAGCGGAGACGGTGCGCCGCCACGCGAGCGAGCTGATGGGGCGTCAAGAATTGCAGACGCTGCTCGAGCATCTGCGCGCGACGATGCCGGCCCTGATTCGCGAGATCGGCACCGACGCGTTTCCTCTCGGCACGCTGCACAGAGCTTTCGGACATCTCTTGCGGGAACAGGCGTGGCCGCGCGATCCCGTCTCGGTCCTGCAGGCGATGCTCGAAGCGCCCTCGCGCGATGCGCGCGACCTTGCCGAAGCGGCGCGACGCGTCATTCTGCCCGATCTGCTGCGCCGCCGCGGAATCGAACGGCTCGAGCCGCTCGTCATCGACGCGGAGTACGATCGCGAGCTCGCACGGCAGTGGTCGGGCGGAGAGGGCGCGGCCGATCCGGCGCGAGCCATCGCGCTACGCGACGAGGTGAGCGGTTATGCCGCACGCGTGCCGCGCGAGCGCGCCGCGGTGCTATGCGGCGCAGCGTTGCGCCCGTTGCTCGCCGACCTGCTGCTGCGCTCCGGCCTGCGGGTCGACGTGCTCGCCTACGCCGAATTGCCGCCGGAGCTACCGCTCGCCCCGGCCGGGATCGTCGAGGCTACTCATGGTAGCCTGGCTGCGGTTTGACTGGCCGGGAAGAGGCTGATACAGTCTCAAGGTTAAAGACCTGCCGGCCCCGGCGCCTCGCCTGGGCCCTTTCTTTGCACCGAAAGCCGCATGAGCTGGAATACTGTCAAACCGTTTCTCAAAGCGCTGGTGATCGTCGGCGTCGTCGCCTACTCGTTGTGGGCGTGCCTGCCGATCGATCAGAAAATTCATCTCGGACTCGATCTGCAAGGCGGCTCGCGTCTGTTGCTCCAGCTCTCGCCGACCGCCGACGTGAAGCAGATCACACCTGAGATTCAAGCGCAGACGCGCCAGGTCATCGATCAACGCATCAACTCGCTCGGTGTCACGGAGCCGCAGATCAGCAATGTCGGAACCGACCGGATTCTGGTCGAGATTCCCAACCTGAAGAATCCCGATCAAGCCGAGCAATTGCTCAAGCAGGTCGCGGTGCTGACCTACAAGATCATGCCGCAAGACGTGAACGTCAAGGCTGAGCAGGCGCTGGAAATCGTCAACAGCCCGAAGAGCGCGGCCTTCACCGCCAAGCAGCGCGCTGCCGCGCAAGCCTACGTCGAGCACGGCGCGTACGATGCGAGCGGTCCGGTCGTCTACACCGGCAAAGAGTTGAAAGGCGCGCAAGCCAGCTACGACCAGGCCGGCAATCCGAACATCACGTTTCAAACGAAGGATCCGGCAAAATTCGGCAAGATGACGACCGCGAACATCGGCAAGTTGCTCGCGATTTTCCTCGACCAGCGTTACGTTTCGGCGGCGACGATTCAGAGTCCGATTTTCGAGAGCGGTCAAATCACCGGTCAGTTCACGGAAGATCAAACCGTGACGCTCGCCAACGAGCTCAACGCCGGTGCGCTTCCCGCGGCGATCACGATCATCGAGAAGGAATCGATCGGACCGACGCTCGGGAAGATCGATCTCATCGAGTCGCTGAAGGCCTCGATGCTGGGCCTGGGACTCGTGCTGCTCTTCATGATCGTCGTGTATCGACTGCCGGGCTTCCTCGCCGACGTCGCGCTGCTGATCTACGTTCTCGTGATGCTCGGCATTCTCGCGCTCTCGCACGCGACACTCACGCTGCCCGGAATCGCCGGCTTCGTGCTTTCGATCGGCATGGCGGTCGACGCCAACGTGCTGATCTTCGAGCGCATCAAGGAAGAGCTGTGGAACGGGAAGACGATGCGCGCCTCGGTGCGCGTCGGTTTCTCGCGCGCGTTCTCAGCCGTCTTCGATAGTCATTTCACTACCATCGTCGGCGCGGGCGTGCTCTTCATGCTCGGCACCGGCACGGTGAAAGGCTTTGCCTTCACGCTCTTCTGGGGCACCGTGATCTCGCTAGTCACCGCAGTCTTCATCACGCGCTTCTTCGTCGATGTTTTGGTCGACAACAATCTTCTCACCGCACCGGAGCTTTACGGCGTGCAGACCGACGACATCGGGATCTTCGCCAAAGCGGGGGCGCAGGCGTAACCGATGTTTTTCCGCAGACTCAACTGGAACATCGTTGGGTGGTTCCGCACCATCCAGACGATATCGTACCTCGTCATCGCGATCGGTATCGGCGCGATGGTCTATCACGGATTCGAAGGCGGGAACGGCTTCCAGCCTTCGCACATGCTGCGCCTCGGGCTTGCCTTTACCGGTGGCACCGAGGTCGACGTCGCTTTCACGCAGCCGGTCACGACCGATGCGGTCAAGAATGCGCTCGCTTTGCTCAACCTTGCCGATGAGAGCATCAATACCGTCGGCAGCGACGGCAAACATTTCACGATCGACACCACCACCTCGTTTGCGAACAACTCGGTGCCCCTCAAGAACGCGCTGAACAAAGCCGCGACGATCGACCCGAGCCAGCTCAGCATCACCGCGATCGGGCCGACGCTCGGAGGCGAGTATTTGCGCGATGCGCTCTACGCGTTGGTCCTCGCGCTCGGCATACAGTTCGTCTACATCGCGTTCCGCTTCGGTTGGAACTACATCTTCGGCCTCGTGACCGTCATCGCGCTCGTTCGCGACGCGGCTATGATGATCGGCATCTATGCCATCGCCGATCGCCCCGCCGACGACGCGTTCCTGGCCGCGGTGCTCACGGTCATCGGCTACTCGGTCATGGACACGATCGTAATTCTCGACCGAATTCGCGAGAATACCAAGTTGATGGTGGGCGTTTCGTACGACACGATCGTCAATGAGTCGATCAAACAGACGATGACGCGCTCGTTCAACACGCTCGCGACCGTCGTGATCACGCTGGTCGCGCTGCTCGCGCTCGGCGGTGCGAGCTTGAAGAACTTCGCGTTCGCGCTGCTCGTCGGCATCTGCTCGGGCGGCTATCACTCGATCTTTTACTCGGCGCCTCTGGTACTGGTCTTCCGTAAGCGTCAACTCGAACAGGCTGCGCGCAAACGGCGTGCCGCCCTCAGCGTAGCGGGGCCGGCGCCCGCGCGCGTCGAGGGCGCGAGCTCGAATCGCGGCTCGCGCGAGGACATCGTCGCGGCCCGCCGTGCGCGCCGCGCCGCGCAGAAGACGTCGGCGCGCAATCCGCAGACGGCCTCCGGGCGCTATCGTCGCAAGCGCGAGGAGAGCGGCGCGGTCGAAACACTCGAACCGGCAGAGGCGGATGAGATCGATAACCTCGAGCCGCTCGAACATGAAGAGATCAAGCTGAACCTCGAAGGTTTCGAGGTATCCTCCCCGGAGCATGAGCCGGACGGCACGCACCAAGAGTAAATCGCTCCCGCCTCCGACCCCGTCGGAGGCTGCGTTCGAGCGCGCTTTCAGCGCGTTCCTCAACGACGACACCGCGGCGGAAACGCGCCGTCCCGGCGTCTCGAACTTCGTCGAGCGTGTTTTCGCGCACGCGAAGGAATACGAGCAGGATCGCTACGCGAGCATCGGCGGCTCGTCGCACTTTCACACCAAGCTCGTCGGCGTCTCGTTCGAGGGGCGCCAGGATACGATTGCGGGATTGCGCGTCGGCAGCGAGCTGACGCTCGAGCGCCAGCCGGAGAATCCCTACGATCCAAACGCGATTGCGGTGCGCTTCGGCGAACTGCCGCTCGGCTTCGTGCGTAAAGAGATCGCGAAACATCTCGCGCCGCTGATGGATGCCGGCGCGCGCTATCGCTCGCGCGTCGAATCACTCACGGGCGGCGGCGATCGCCACCGCGGCGTCAACATCTCGATGACGCGCGACGCACGTGTCATCCCGAGCGTAGGCGCCAAGCGCCGTAGTCGAGGGACGGATGATGACACCGGCGACGCCGTTCGCAGAGCGTTGATCGGCGATGCACTGCCGCACCGTGCGCAGCAGCAGGCGCTCGAGCGCATCGAGGCCGGCCGCAACACCCTCGTCGTCATGGGCACGGGGCGCGGCAAATCGTTCTGCTTCCAATATCCTGCGGCGCTCCATGCACTCGAAGCCGGCGCCAAAACGCTCGTCATCTATCCGCTACGCGCGCTCGCGAACGATCAGTACGACGCACTGCTGCGCAAACTCGACCCCTTGGGATTGCGGATTTTTCGTGCGAACGGGTCGATATCACCTGAGGAACGCGACGAACTCTTTGCCGCGCTCCGCGAGGGCGCGTGGGATATCGTGCTCGCGACACCGGAGTTTCTCGAGTTCCATCGCGACGAGTTCCTCGGCGCAAGCACGCCGGCGCTCGTCGTGGTCGATGAAGCGCATCATCTCTACGAATCGAAACACCGTGCGGCGTACGGCCGCCTCGGCGCAACGCTCGCGTCGCTGGGCTCGCCGCAGGCGATCGCGCTCACGGCAACGGCGAACGACGAGGCCTTCGATCACATCGTCCGTGAGCTGCGCATCGACGCGTGGGTCATCGATCCCAGCGTCCGCGAGAACCTGCGCGTCACCGACGCACGCGAGACGAAGGATCGCCTCGAGTATCTGTTCGAGCTCTTGCGTGACGGCGAGAAGGCGATCGTCTACTGTAACTCGCGCAAGGAGGCGACCAAACTCGCGCAGAGTCTGCGCAAGAAATTGGGCGACTCGGTCATGTTTTATCACGCGGGCATGCCCACGCCGGAGCGTCACGAGGTGGAGCGGTTCTTCCGCGAGGGAGAGCTGCGCGTGGTGGTCGCGACCTCAGCGTTCGGTGAAGGCATCGATCTCCCCGACGTACGCCACGTCGTGCTCTATCATCTGAACTTCGATTTCACCGAGTTCAACCAACAGTCGGGGCGCGCCGGGCGCGACGGAGCGCCCGCGCAGATCCATCTGCTCTTCGGGCAGGCTGATCGCGCGATCAACGAGTTCATCATCGATCGCGAAGCGCCGACCCTCAACGTGCTGCGCACCCTTTATAAGGGCATCCGGGGCCTCGCGCGCGACGGCTACGTGCGCATGACCTTCGCCGACATAGCGCGGACGCTCGAACTCGACAAAGTAAACGACCGAACGGTGAGCCGCGCGCTCCACATCTTCAGCGACGAAGGCTTGGTCGAGATGGGCGAGGACGACGACGGGCGATACACGCGCTTTCTCAACGTCGACGGCAAGGTCGACCTCGAGCGCAACGAGCGCTACGCCGAAGGAGAGGCCGAGCGCGAAAGCTTCAAAGAGTTCTGCGGCCTCGCCTTGACCGCGCGCGCCGAACACTTGGAACGCATCATCAATCGCCCGATCTATCCGCAGCGCAGCGAGCTCGTGCGATGAGCCGCCGGCCGGCCGCCGTGGTGCTCGGTATCATCGAGACGCCGCCGCACGGCGTCATTTTCATCGAGCGCGCTGCGCACCTGCGCAATCACGCCGGGCAGATAGGGCTTCCGGGCGGCGGCGCGGATCCGCAGGACGGCGATCTTCGCGCAACGGCTTTGCGCGAGATGTGGGAGGAAGTGGCGGTTGCGCCCGAGCGTGTGACGATCCTCGGCGAACTGCCGGCGGTAAACGCGCGCGTCAACGACTATGCCGTGACCCCTTTCGTAGCAACGGTTGCCCCCGGCGAGCTGCGTATCGACGCGACCGAGACGGTCGGCGTCTTCACCGTGCCGCTCGAGCGCGTCGTACGCGATCTGCACGACGGCGTGACGTCGATCGGTGCGTTCAAAATCCAAACACCGGTACTCGAGTACGGTGAGAAACACATTTGGGGATTGACGGGACACATTCTCCGCGCGTTCGTGACGGTGTGGAGTGATCCGGCGGATGCTCTGCGCGCGCGCATCGAGGAGCGCCTGCAGCGCGGCCCGCTAATGGGCAGCTAGGGCGATTGCAACGTGAATCAACGCGTTGGCTTGCGCGCCGAACTCCTTGAAGCGCTCGTCGTGCGTCTGCCCCGCGTCGTAGCGTTTGTAGATCTGCTGAATGATCGCTGCGAAGCGGAAGACGTTGAAGACGTGATACCAGCGCGCGTGTGAGACGTCGAAACCGGTTTCCTTGGCGTACGCTGCGACGACCTTTTCGCGTGTCATGAAACCGGCGCGCCACGTCGGCATACCCCACAACCGGAACGCGGGCGGATCGTTTGCTTCCGGCCAGAGCGCGAGCACGTAGCCGAGATCCATCAGTGGATCGCCGTAGGTGCACATATCCCAGTCGAGCAGCGCCGTGATGCGGGCGGGATCCGCTGCATCGAGCAGCATGTTATCGAGCTTGAAGTCGTTGTGGACGAGTGTCGCCGCAGGTGGGGATGGTTGGCGATCGCGCACCCAGTCGACCAGCGCCGAGGCATCCGCGCTGCCGGCGGTACGGGCCGCCTCCCAGCGCGCGGTCCAGCCCTCGACTTGGCGCGTCACGTAACCGTCGGGATGGCCGAGTTCGGAAAGACCCGCGGTCGCCACGTCGACGCGATGCAGCCGGCCGAGCGTTGCGATGAGCGCGTCGCCAAGGCGCTTCGCGAAAGCGAGATCGCCTTGCAGTGCTTCAGGAAGATCGCGCCGGATAGCGATGCCGTGCTTGCGCTCTTCGATCACGAAATCCGCGCCGACGACGTCGCGATCGGTGCAGAGCAGATAGCTGCGCGGCGCGAGCGGAAAACTCGCGTACAGCTTGGAGAGCACGGCGTGCTCGCGTTTCATGTCGTGCGAACGCTCGGGTACGGGGCCGAGCGGCGGACGGCGCAGCACGTATTCGCTCTTGCCGAAACAGACGAGATACGTGAGGTTCGCGTGCCCGCCGCCGAACTGGCGCAGCTCGAATGGACCGCTTGCACCGGGCAAGTGCTCGCGCAGATACGGCTCGAGCCGCGCCACATCGAGTTGCTCTTCGGGCCGAACCTCGATGACCTCGGGGTCTTCGGTCATTTCACGTTTTCCAGATGCGCGATGTCGTTGACGGTTACGAGCAAGCGGCGGTCCCCGCGCGCACGGACGATCGAGATCGACGTATTTCCGGCGGGGAAGAAGAAGTCGCTCGTAAGGCCCAGCAGACCCGCGATATAGGCGTTGATCGCGCCGGCGTGGGAGACGGCGACGATGCGCTTGCCGGGATGCGCCGCGATGATCTCATCGATCGCGCCGCGCATGCGCGAACGAATTGCTTGCGAAGACTCCGTGCCGGGAAGGTGCGACCATCCACCGTGCGCCAGCGCGATCTCGGCAAGATCGTGCATCGCGACCGGTCCGACACCCGCGATCTCGACTTCCCGCAGCCGCTGGTCCTCGCGCACCACGAGGAGGGTTTTCTCCGCGACCGCGACCGCCGTCTGGAACGCGCGCCGGAGTCCGCTGTGATAGATCGCGGCGATCTCGCGACGCTGCAGGCGCGTTGCGAGCGCGTCGGCCTGCGCGCGCCCGCGGGCGGTGAGCGGCATGTCGACGTCCTTGGGTTCGAGTGCTTCGTTGTGCGGGAGCGGTTCGGCTTCGCCGTGCCGGATCAGAAGAATTTCGGTCGCGCCGTTGGCGACGCGAAAATCACGCATCGTATTTAGCCAGCTCCGCCTTTGCGATGCTGCGCAGATGCACTTCATCGGGCCCGTCGGCGATACGCAGCGAACGTGCGTTGATCCACGCGTGCGATAGGCCGGTGTCGTCGAGCAGACCCTCGGCGCCAAAAGCTTGCATCGCGCGATCGACGACTTCTTGCGCGACACGCGGCATCGTGACTTTCGCCATCGCGATCGCGGTCGCGGCGCGTTTATTGCCGTGCTTGTCGAGTTTCTCAGCGGCATCGTAAACGAGATGACGTGCGGCATCGATCTCGATGCGCGAACGCGCGATCCACTCGCGCACCACGCCTTGTTCGGCGAGCGGCCGCCCGAAGGTGACACGATCCCGCACGCGCAGGCACATCATGCGCAGCACGCGCTCCGCCAGACCGAGGAGACGCAGGCAGTGATGCAAACGTCCAGGTCCCAGGCGCCCCTGTGCAATCTCGAAGCCGCGCCCCTCGCCCAAAATCATGTTCGCGACGGGAACGCGGACGTTCTCGAACGCGAGCTCGCCGTGACCGAACGGCGCGTCGTCATAGCCGAAGACCGGCAGATGACGCACGATGCGCACGCCCGGCTCGCGTATCGGCACGATGATCATCGACTGCTGCAAGTGCGTGGAGGCTCTCGGATCGCTCTTGCCCATGAAGATCAACACCTGCGTGTGCGGATGCATCGCTCCGGTCGTCCACCACTTGCGGCCGTTGAGCACGTAATGATCGCCGTCGCGCACGATCGAGGCCGAAATGTTGGTCGCGTCCGAAGAGCCCGTGCCCGGCTCGGTCATCGCAAAGCCGCTGCGGATCTCACCGCGCAAGAGCGGCGCGAGCCAGCGCTCGCGTTGCTGCGGCGTACCGTAACGCGCGAGCACTTCCATATTTCCGGTGTCCGGTGCGTTGCAGTTGAAGGCTTCGGGCGCGATCGGCGAGGTGCCCATGAGTTCGCAGAGGGGCGCGTACTCGCGATTATCCAGCCCCGCGCCGTGCTCGGAATCGGGGAGGAAGAGATTCCAAAGGCCTTGCGCTTGCGCGCGTGACTTGAGTTCTTCCATGATGCCGGGCTGCGTCCAGCGCGTCTCGCCCGCTCCCAGCTCGCTGAAATAGCGTGCTTCGTTGGGGTACACATGGTCGCGCATGAACGCGTCGAGCCGCTCGTACAGCGAAGGCTGTGCCATAGACGGCTCTTCCCGCCAGGCGGGGGAAGCGCCTGGCGGGCCGCAGCTAGGCGAGGGCGTGTACGAACTTCGCTTGATCGACGGCGTCGTAGAAGGCGTTGTGCGTTTCGCTGATCCCGTGCGATGCCCACGGGTCGATCTGCTTCGCCGAGAGGGGCGCGTGAATCGTAGGCCCGACGGCGTCGGTGTAGCCCGATCCGTCGAACGGACCGAAGCCGCGCGATTCCTTGTGTGCAAGCACTAGTGCTTGCGTCGCGCCGGCCGCGCAGCGTGCGAGCTCGCGCAACTGCGCTGGCAGCTTCGCATCCGAAGCGATTGCGCCGTACACCGCAATCGCCGGACGGTCTGCGTGCCACGGCATATCGGGTGTCGCGTCCGAGAAGCGCACCATGCCGTCGACGGATGCGACGTCGCGGCGAATCTCCGCGCGATCGCCGGTGTCCGCGGCGACTGCGTCGTTGAGCGCCTTGATCGTGCGCTCCGCGTTCGCGATTTTGCCCGGCGTACAATCCAGCACGTCGAACGCCGCCGCGGTACCCTCGCGCATCGCGCCGTTCACGATCTGCTTCGCCATGGCGCTCGGATCGCTCGTGTCGCGCGCGATCGCATCGGCGATGCCCGTCGGTACGCCTGGTGAGAGCATCGTCTCCGGGCTTGCGGCCAGGTACTTCACGCCGGCGCGCGAGAGTGCGTCGGCGAAGCCCATCGTCGACATCAAACATTGATTGGCGACGACGCCGTCGATACCGCGATTCGCGTCTTCGGGGTGCTCTTTGGCGTGCAGCGCGATGCCGTCGGCGATCGCTTGCGCCATATCGGGCATCGACATGACCGCGCCGGTGTGCGTCTCGAGGCCGCCGCCGTCGCCGCCGCCGTGATCGACGAGATCGATCCACGTTTGCTTTGCTCCTGACGCTTCGGCGTTATCGAGCGTCTGCGCGGCGAACTTCGCGAGATTCGATTCGCTCGCCATGTTGCGCGCCTTGCCGATCTGCGGATCGCCGATCTCGCCGTCGGCGATGGTGAACGAATCGGTGCGCGGCTTGCCCTCGACGATGTCATCGCCGTCGGCGCGCAAGCCGGTGGTATCTTCGACCGTGTACTCGACCGCGCCATCGCGCTCGCTCGATTGCAGTGCTTGCGCGATCGTGAGCGATTGAGATGCGTCCAAGTTGTTGTCGCCGTCGCGATAGATGCCGAATTCGAGCGCCCGACGAGTGGGTGTAGCGGAAACGTTGACCTGCACTTCGTTCCTCCTGAATGTCTGAGAAGCGCTAGTCTACTGCGCACAGCCCGCTGTTTGGAAGCAGGTAGAAACCCCCGTTTTCTGCAATTTCTCACACGATGACGAAGCGTGCGCGTGTTGGTGCCGTTGTCTTTTGCGCGTTGAGTTTGCTTGCGGCGTGCTCGTCGTCGCGCGGCTACGTGCCGTCGTCCACATCGGGGGTGGTGACGCTCTCGTCGAGCAGCCTGGCCTTCACCGCGACCGGTGCGAGCGACGCGCAATCGGTAACAGTGACGCAAGTCAATTATAGTGGCGCCTTCACGCCGTCAACGACGAACTGCACGGGCATCGCGACGATCTCCCCCGCAAGCGGCACGTCGTTTTCCGTGACGCCGGTCGCGGCAGGTAGCTGCACCTTCACGATCGCGGGCGGCGGCGGGCAACGTGCCACGCTAACGGTCGGTGTCACGACCACGACGGTTGGCGGCTCGTAGTGCGCAAGCTTGCACTGGTCGCGATCGCGGCGCTTCTCGCCGGTTGTGGTGGCGGCGGATCAACGCGTGGGCTTCCTGCGCTGCCGACAGGCTCCCCTGCGCCGCAATCGACACAACAGAAGACGCAAGACGTCAGCGTTTCGTTCACCATCATCGTACCTACGGCGAGCGGCGCGAAGCTGCGCCGCGTGCCGAACTACGTTTCCGCGTCGACGAAATCCGCCACGATCGCGGTCGGCAGCGCGACGCCGGCCACCGTGAACTGCACCACGACGTGCAGCGGAACCGTGAGCGCCCCAGTCGGCAGCGACACGTTCACCGTGAATCTGTACGACGCAACCAACGGCACCGGCAGTCTGCTTTCGACCGGCACGTTGACGCAAACGATCGTTGCCGGACAAGCCAACAGCGTGAACGTCACGTTCAACGGCGTGGTCGCCTCGCTCGCCGTCGCGATTGCTAATGTAGTGTCGCCGGGCACGGCCGGTTCTGTCGGCGTAACGGTCAACGCGCTCGACGCCGACGGCAACACGATCGTCGGGCCCGGTGTGTACGTAAATTCCAGCGGCACTCCGGTGACGATCGCGCTGACCAACTCCGACACATCGGGAAATTCGACGCTCTCACAAACCTCGATCACGCAACCCACGACCGGGATCGAGCTGAACTACACCGCTGCGTTCGATGCGAACCCGACGATCTCGGCCTCGGCAAGCGGATTCACCACCGCGAACGCAACCGTGCATTTCCCTGCGCCGACGCTCACCGCGCTGAGCGCGGTGAGCGGTGTGGCCGGTAATACCGTAAGCGAGACCGTGACCGGGACGAACTTCGTGAGCGGAAGCACGAGCATAGCGGCGGGCACCAACGTTACCGTGAGCAGCGTGAACGTGACGAGTTCGACGACGTTGACGGCGAGTTTCGTGATCGGCGGTGCCGCGACGTTCGGTTTGCAAAACGTCAGCGCTACGACGGGCAACGGAACGACCGGCACGTTTCCGTTTGCGATAGGAACGAGTTCGATCGCGGTTACCGCGATGACCGACGC
>DATJOG010000043.1:0-49111 GCA_035507275.1 Candidatus Acidiferrales bacterium | reverse complement strand
CTGCACGCCTTGGGGCGAAATCTTCACGATGTCGCTGTGCGCGGTGTCCGCAACGTAGGCGTTTCCGAGCGCGTCGACGGCAACTCCCTGCGGATGAATGTAGGTGCCGCCGACGGTGGTAATCACGCCGGACGCGGACACCTTGCGAATCGCGTTGTGGGCGGTGTCGACAACGTAGAGATCGCCGGCCGCATCCACCGCCACGGCGTGCGGGCGCAGGAAACCGGAGAAGACCGTCGTCATCGCGCTCGAGCCGTGCGGTTTCGCGAGCGGCCAACCGCCGCTCGGCGCCCAACCCCCGCTCGGCGCGCCCGCCGGCGTCATCGCGCCGGACTGGCAGGCGGCCACGAGCAGCGCGCTCGTCAGCGTCGCAAGACGAGCCAAACGCTGCGAACCCATCACGGCGGCACGCACGTACGGACCATTGGCTTCGGCGCGTCCGCCCCCTGTGCGGCCTAGTCCGAACGTCCTACGACGATACCGAGGCTTCCGACGGCGGCGGGGCCGGCGGCTCCACCGACGGGATCTTCGAGTACTTCATCTTCTCGGGATCGTCCGGATTGACGTCGCCGAGGATGTGATCTCCCGCGACGAAGGTGCCGCGCAGCATCTCCTCGGCGACTTCGTCCTCGACCATCCGCTGGATGGCGCGGCGCAGCGGGCGGGCGCCGAACTGCGGATCCCAGCCCTTCTTCGCAAGGAGCGACTTGCCGGCTTCGGTGACCTTGAGCTCCATCTCTTGCGCGCGGACTTCACGAACGACTTTTGCCAGCTCGAGGTTGACGATCTGCTCGATCTGTTCGCGACTGAGCTGATGGAACACGACGACCTCGTCGACGCGGTTGAGGAACTCGGGGCGGAAGGTCTGCTTGACCTCTTCGAGCACCTTGTTCTTCATGCGCTCGTAGGCTTTGGCTTCGTCTTCGCCGGTGGTCTTCTGCGGGCGGAAACCGATGTCGGAGGTGGTCTGCATGCCGGTCGCGCCGACGTTGGACGTCATGATGATCACGACGTTCTTGAAGTCGACCTGGCGGCCCTGAGAGTCGGTCAGGCGTCCGTCGTCGAGCACCTGCAGCAACAGGTTGAACACGTCGGGGTGGGCCTTCTCGATCTCGTCGAGCAGCACGACCGAGTACGGACGGCGCCGCACCGCTTCGGTGAGCTGTCCGCCTTCTTCGTATCCGACGTATCCCGGAGGTGCACCGACCAGACGCGAGACCGAGTACTTCTCCATGTACTCGGACATGTCGATGCGGATCATCGACTCTTCATCGTCGAACATGAACTCGGCTAGGCTGCGCGCGACCTCGGTCTTGCCGACGCCGGTCGGTCCCAGGAACAGGAACGAGCCGATCGGACGGTTCGGGTTCTTCAGGCCCGCGCGCGAACGGCGAATGGCGCGCGTGATGACGTTGATCCCTTCGTCTTGCCCGACGATGCGCTCGTGGAGTTTTGCGCCCATATTGAGCAGTTTTTCGGTCTCGGCCTGCGCCAAGCGCGCGACCGGAATCTTCGTCCACGCCGATACGATGTCGGCGACGTTCTCGGCGGTCACACGCAGCGGTTTGTCGCTGGCGCGCGCCTTCTTCTCTTGCCACTCCTGCTCGAGCCGGGTCTTTTCGAGGCGCAGCTTCTCTTCGCGGTCGCGAATGCCCGCTGCTTTCTCGAACTCTTGATTCTTGACGACCGACTCTTTCTCGGCGATGACGCGGCGCAGCTGCGCATCGATCTCTCGAATCTCGGGCGGCGGCAGCGTCGCCTGCAGGCGCACGCGCGAACTCGCTTCGTCGATCAGGTCGACGGCTTTGTCGGGTAGGAAGCGATCGGTGATGTAGCGATCCGAAAGCTTCGCGGCGGCAGCCAGCGCGTCGTCGGTGATGACGACTTTGTGATGCGCTTCGTAGCGATCGCGCAGGCCCATGAGAATTTCGACGGTCTCTTCGACCGAGGGTTCGCCGACCATGACCGGCTGGAAGCGCCGCTCGAGTGCCGAGTCTTTCTCGATGTGCTTGCGGAACTCGTTGAGCGTGGTCGCGCCGATGCACTGCAGTTCGCCGCGCGCGAGCGCCGGCTTGATGATATTGCTCGCGTCGATCGCGCCTTCGGCAGCGCCCGCACCGACCAGCGTGTGCAGCTCGTCGATGAAGAGAATGATCTCGCCGGCCGCGCCGCGGATCTCGTCCATGACGCGCTTCATGCGCTCCTCGAACTCGCCGCGGTATTTCGTGCCCGCGACCAGTCCGGCGAGGTCGAGCGTGATCACACGCTTGTCGCGCAGCGGTTCGGGGATGTCACCCTTGATCACGCGCTGTGCGAGACCTTCGGCGATTGCGGTCTTACCGACGCCGGGTTCGCCGATGAGCGCCGGATTGTTCTTCGTGCGGCGCGAGAGAATCTGAATCACGCGTTCGATCTCGTTGTTGCGGCCGATCACCGGATCGAGCTTGTTCTCGCGAGCGAGCTGCGTGAGGTCGCGGCCGTACGCATCGAGCGTCGGCGTCTTGCTCTTGCCCTTCGGTGCAGGCGGCTGCCCTTCGGCGCCGAGCAGCGAGGTCGTTTGCACGCGCACCTTTGCCGGATCGACACCCAGATTGGTGAGCACGCGTGCCGCGACGCCTTCACCCTCGCGGATAAGACCGAGCAGCAGATGCTCCGTGCCGATGTAATTGTGGTTGAGCTGCCGCGCTTCTTCGAACGCAAGCTCGATCACGCGCTTCGCGCGCGGGGTGAACACCATCTCCTGCTGCACCGTCTGGCCGCCGCGGCCGACGATCGCTTCGACCTCTTGCCGCACTTTGGCGAGATTGACGCCAAGCGACTCGAGAACTTTCGCGGCAAGGCTCTCGCCCTCCGAGATGATGCCGAGCAGGATGTGCTCGGTACCGATGTAGTTGTTCCCCAAACGCTGCGCTTCTTCTTGAGCGAGGACGATGCTGCGTCTCGCGCGCTCGGTGAACGGTTCCCACATTGACATTGCTTGGCTCTTCCCCTTTGGTCACTCCGGTCTCGTGCCACCCATCACGAGTATCTCACTGTAACGCTACCCGCGCGAGCGAGGTTTCGTGACGGGTACGCCGCCGCATCCCGCTTGGCCTAGGTGTGTATTAAGATGATAGCGATGCCTACAAGCGAGCAAATCCGTACTGCCCTGGCCGAGGTCAAGGACCCCGAGCTCAACCTAGGGATCCTAGAGCTTGGTTTGGTCTACGATATAAGCGTGGAGGGCGACGCCGGCGAACACGTCACGGTGGTCATGACCCTGACCTCCCCCATGTGTCCGGTCGGCCCGATGTTCAAGAAGTCGGTCGAAGACCACGTCCTGGGGGTCGACGGCGTGAAAACCGCGACGGTCGACATCACCTTTTCGCCGCCGTGGGACCCCGCCACGATGGCCTCTGACGATGTGAAGGCCGCGCTCGGGATTTGGTAGCTATCCCGGCAGCGAGATAACCGCGAAGCTGCCGGTGCCGTGTGCGATGAGCCTGCCCGCGGCATCCGTCACGCGCCCCTCCGACGTGCCGAGATTCGTACCGACGTGGACGGCGGTTGCTTCGGCGCGCAGAAGCCGGCCGTCCGGTAACGCGGGGCGGACCAGATGTACGTGGAGATCGGTTGTCGTCGCCATCCGGCCGTCCGGCACTTTGCTTTGAACGGCGAGCGTCAATACGGTATCCAGGAGCGTCGCCGTGAAGCCGCCATGCACGACGCCGGCCGGATTCGAGGCCCACGCGTGAGCCGGCACCGAGAAGATGATGTGGCCGGGCTCGGCCAACTCGCAGACGTAGCCGAACGCGCTGCCGAGCGGGGGCGCCGGCGTATCCCCGTTCATGATCCCGCGAATCCATTCCATCTGCGGCTTGCCCGCAATCGCGCGCTGCAGCTCGCGCGGATCAGTCCACGTGAACGTGTAGCTGCTCAGCGTGTCCATTGCGTTCTCCTTGTAGGTTCAGTGTGTCGCGCACGATCGGCCATAGCGCGCTGTTTGCCGAACGGAAGAATCCCATGTGGCCCACCGCACCAAGCCCGAACGCGTTCGGATCGAGTTCACGAAAACTCCAGCGCGCAGCCGTAAAAGCCGGCGCGAGCGCTTCGATTGCGCGCGGCGTCGCCCACGGATCGTCGGAGAGTCCCAGCATCAGCACCGGCGCGTGCAGATGCTGCGCGTTCGCAAGTACCGGCGCCATCGTCGGGTCGTCGAAAAAGTAGCCGGGCGAGACGCACCAGGTGCTCCACTCGTAGAGCACGCCGGGCGCGAGGTTGGTACCGAACGCGACGAGCTCGCCGGGAAAATATCCGAGCAGCGCGGTGAGCGCCGGCATGATCGCTTTCACGAAAAGATAGACGCGATAGCGTTCGCCGCCGCGGTAGAGCCGCCAATAGCCCGACTGCGACGCGACGTTGACGGCACCCGCGATCTTCGCGGCGCTCGGCGTCATCAAGAGCGCATGCCCGCCCACCGAATGTCCGACGGCGTAGAGCGGCAACGCGGGATAGCGGGCGTTCACCCATTCGATGACACCCGCAAAATCGAGCTCGCCCCAATCGCGCATCCGCGCCCGCGACGATCGCAGCTGCGCCGCCGGCTCGAACGTACCGCGATAATCGTAGGTCACGACGATGGCGCCGTGCCGCGCGAGGTAGTCGCAAAACGCGCGATAAAAGCGGCGCGGCGTCGCCGTCGCGGGGCTGACGATCACCGCCGCGCGCGGATCGGGCGGCTCGAAGAGCGTCGCCGGAAGCAGCGTGCCGTCGAGCGCCGGAATCTGTATCTCGCGCATCATCGCACTGCGCGCTCGTCGATCCATGCCCGCACGCACGCGCACACGTTACGCGAGTGGGTCCGCGAACGCAAGCCGCGCGCGAGCAGGAGCGCGCCTTCGAGTGCGGCGACGATGAAATCGCTCGACTGCTCCACGTCGAGTTGGCCGCGCAGCTCGCCTTTCTGGGCGGCGCGCGTCAAGTTGCGAAAGACGACGCCGCGTACTTCGCCGATTGCTCTCGCGACACGTTCGCGCAGAAAGGGCAGCGCGTCGTCGGCCTCGACGCACGCGTTCATGATCGGGCAACCGCCGTCGATGACCGGACGCTCGCAATAGCGCTCGAAGGCGTCGACGAAGGCCCGCAGGCGCACCAGACCCGACGGCACGTTGGTCAGCGCTTTGGTGAAATATGCATCGACCTGCGCGTAAGCATAATCGAAAGCCTCGAGCGCAAGTTCTTCCTTGCTGCCGAAATGATTGTAGAGCCCGCCCTTCTCGAGCGCGGTCGCTTCGAGGATGTCGGCGATCGACGTGCCGGCAAAGCCGCGCCGGTTGAAGATCGGGGCCGCCGAGGCCAGGATCGCGAGCCGGCGCTTCGAACCCTTCATGAAACAGACCGTTCGGTCTGTTTTAGGCCGTCTCCTGGCCTTGCTCGTGGAGGTTCAAAGCCGTCATGCAGTCACATGCGGATCTGGTCGAGTACGGTGCGCGCCGCTGGCTCGTCGTCGTCGGCGTCATGTCGGCGACGCTTCTGCAAGTGCTCGACGCAACGATCGTCAACGTCGCGCTACCCACGATTCAAGGCAATCTCGGCGCGAATTTCGACGACGGCGCCTGGATCGTGACCGGCTATATCATCGCGGCGGTCATCGTCATTCCGCTGACGCCTTGGCTGCAGCAGCTCTTGGGACGGCGCAACTACTACGTTGGCGCGATCGTCGGCTTTACCATCACGTCGGGCCTTTGCGGCACGGCGACCACGCTGAGCTCGCTGATCTTCTACCGCGTGCTGCAAGGACTGTGCGGCGGCGGCTTGATTGCGACAGGGCAGGCAATCATGCGCGATACGTTTCCGCCTAAGCAGCTCGGCCTCAGTCAAGCGCTCACCGCGATCGGGGCCGTCGTCGGGCCCTCGATCGGGCCGACGCTCGGCGGCGTTCTCACCGACGCGCTCTCGTGGAACTGGATTTTCTACGTCAACATCGTTCCCGGCGTCATCTCGGCAATTCTCTGCGCGATGCTGCTGCGCGATCCGGAGCGCCGCCCCGCAGCGGGATTCGACGGTGTCGGCCTCGTGCTGCTCGCGACCGGCTTGGGCTCTCTGCAATACGTGCTCGATGAAGGCGAGCGGTACGACTGGTTCAACGATCAGAACATTCTGCTGACCGCCGTACTGGCAGTCGCCGCACTCGCGACGTTCGTGTATTGGGAGCTGCGCGTCGTCAAGAATCCGATCGTCGATATCGGCATCCTGCTGCGAAAACGCACCGTGGCGGCAGGCTGTTGTCTTGCGATGCTGCTCGCGTTCTCGCTTTTCGGCGGCGTCATTCTCGCGCCGCAATTTCAACAGCTGCTCCTGAACTTCACGGCAACGCTCTCCGGGCTCTCCATCCTCAGCCGCGCGCTCGGTATCATGGTCATGACCTTCGTGACGTTGGGCTTGATGAATCGCTTCAGGATCCGGCCGCAAATTTTGCTTGCGATCGGATTCATCATCGTCGCCATCGCCAACTTCGAGACGGCGCAGGTGCTGACGACCAACAGCGTCTTCACCACGTTTCTCTTTCCGCTGATCTTCGGCGGAATCGGATTCGGCATGATCTTCGTGCCCCTCTCGGTTACCGTGCTGAGCGCAGTGCAAGGCTTCGAAACACAGAAAGCGACCTCGCTGCAGAATCTCTGCCAGCAACTGGGCGGCTCGATCGCCACCGCCGTGCTCGTGACCTTGCTCGACCGGCGCGGAGCCTTCCATCAGGACCATCTCGCAGCCTCGGTAACGCTCGCGAGTCCGGCAGTCCAGCACGCGCTCGCGGAGCACGCGCCGCTCACCGCTCTCTCGGCCCTCGTCGCGCAGCAGGCAAACACCATGTCGTTCGCGGATGCTTTCTACATGCTCGGTGTCGTGACGCTCGTGCTCTCTCCTCTCGTGCTGCTCTTACGTCCACCCAAGGCCGCCGCGCCCGCGGCTGCGCATGCAGTCGCCCTCGAGTGAGCGAGCTGCGAGGCAGGCTCCGCCCGCGCCTCGCCGTGACGGCGTTGCTGCTGCTCGTTTCTTGCGGGCGTTCCGGGCCGGACTATCAATACCCTGACAACGCGTCGCTACCCCGCGATGCGTTCATCGACGTCGGACGCGCGATCGTATCGCTCCCGATCCGCAGCGCGGCACGGGTCGACCTTCGCAGGAACGCGTACGGCGATCCGCTGCTGCGCTGGTCGCAGGTGGTGACGCCGCAGATCGCTCTGCGGAGCGTTGCGCCGGGGCGCATGGTCTACGAAATCACCACCACCTACACGCATCCTTTTACGATCGGCGGCAATCGCTATCGTTCGGGCACGCAAACAACGGTGATCGACGCACAAACCGGGACGCGGCTCATCACCCTTGCCAGGGGCACGCTCGCCGGCCGTACAATGCGCACTCCGTGAGGACGCACGAGGAAAAGTACCGGGAACTCGCGGCGAAGCGCGAGCTCGCGCAGGCACCGGCCGGCGCCGAGGCCGTCGAAAAACAGCATGCCCGCGGTAAACGCACCGCCCGCGAACGCGTCGAGAGCCTGGTCGATGCCGGCTCGTTCACCGAGCTGGATCAATTCGTCGTGCATCGCACGAGCGCGTTCGGGTTGGATGAGCGCGAGTTTCTCGGCGACGGCGTGATCACCGGACGCGCCACCATCGACGGACGCCAAGTCTTTCTCTTCTCGCAAGATTTCACCGTGCTCGGCGGATCGCTCGGCGAAGCGTTCGCCGAGAAGATTTGCAAGGTGATGGATCTGGCGGTACGGACCGGATCGCCCATGATCGGCATCAACGATTCCGGGGGCGCGCGCATCCAGGAAGGCGTCGTATCGCTTGGCGGCTATGCCGAAATTTTCTGGCGCAACGTTGCGGCGAGCGGCGTCATTCCGCAGTTGAGTCTGATCGCCGGGCCGTGCGCGGGCGGAGCGGTCTATTCGCCGGCTATCACCGACTTCGTCTTGATGACCGAGAAGATCTCGCAGATGTTCATCACGGGCCCCGAGATCATCAAGACCGTCACGGGCGAAGACGTGACCTTCGAACAGCTCGGCGGCGCGATGACGCACGCCACGCGCAGCGGCGTTGCACACGTCGTGGCGAGCGATGAGGACGATCTGGTTGCGCAGACGCGCGCCCTCTTCTCCTACATCCCGCAAAACAATCTCGAGGATCCGCCGCGCTACGCAAGCGAAGACGATCCCATGCGCGAGAATCTCGAGCTCGACGACATCGTGCCGGACTCTCCAAACAAACCGTACGACATGCACGACGTGATCGAAGGCATTCTCGACTACGGCGATTTCTTCGAAATCCAAGCGCTGTACGCGCAGAATATCATCTGCGGTTTCGGGCGCGTCGCCGGACGCAGCGTCGGCGTCGTCGGCAATCAGCCAAGCGTGCTCGCCGGCGTTCTCGACATCGCGTCGTCGATCAAAGCTGCGCGCTTCGTGCGGTTCTGCGACGCGTTCAACATCCCGCTGCTCACTTTCGTCGACGTTCCCGGATTCTTACCGGGCACGAGTCAAGAGTACGGCGGGATCATTCTGCACGGGGCCAAGCTGCTCTACGCGTTCGCCGAAGCGACGGTTCCGAAGATCACGGTCATCACGCGCAAGGCCTACGGCGGCGCCTACGACGTCATGGCTTCAAAGCATATCCGCGCCGACGTCAACCTCGCCTGGCCGACTGCCGAGATCGCGGTGATGGGCGCCGAAGGCGCAGTCAAAGTGATCAACCGCCGCGAGATCGCATCCGCGCCCGACAAAGAAGCGAAGACGAAAGAACTGATCGACGAATACACCGAACGCTTCGCCAACCCCTATATCGCGGCGCAGCGCGGCTATGTCGACGACGTGATCGAAGCGCGTCGCACGCGCGGTGCTATCGCTACCGCCCTCACCATGCTCGAAAACAAGCGCGTCGAGCGCCCGAAACGCAAACACGGCAATATCCCGCTATAAGGAGTACCATGACGACTCGTAAGGATTTTCTGGTTGCCGGCACGCTGGCCGCGGCCGCTATTCCCGCAACCGCGCTCGCCGACGCGCCGGCGCAGAAACTCGACTTCGACCTCGCCGCGTTTACCAAATTGCTCAACGGGCCGCAGGCGCACAAGCATCTCTTCGCCTCGATCGAGATCAACGGCGGCGAGGTCTTCTCGGCGATGCGCAACACGCTCAACGCCTATAAAGACATCGGTATAGCTTGGAGCGAGGTTTTCCCCGTTGCGGTGCTCTATCACGGCGTCTCGATCTTGATGGCCTTCGACGATACGATTTGGAATCGGTACGTCATTCCGTACTCCGAGCAGTTGCGGCCGAATCACGGCGGATACAATCAGATCATGTCGATCCATAAAGCGGGCTCGGCCGGCAATCCCGTTCTCGTGAAGCAAAGCGGCGCGTGGGACACCTCGATCCCGTCGCTGGTTGCCGACGCCGGCGCCTACTTCTTCGTCTGCGACAACGCTGCACACGGGATGGCGAAAGCAATCGGGGCGGCTTTGAACAAACAGCCCGACGCGGTCTACGGCGACCTTTCGCAACACCTCGTCGCCAACGCACAACTCGTGCCGGCCGGCGTCTGGGCGGTCCATGCGATTCAAGAGCAGCGCTTCACGCTGCTCCAAACCTCACTCTATCCCAACGCTTAGAAGTTCCACGCCGGGGCCCCGACGCCGGGGCTCTCGATGCCGTAATGTCTGAAGTTCTGCCACTGCTGCGGTAGCGGCGGATGCATTCCGCGACAAAGCACGATGGGCTGGTGGACTTCGAAGGGCATCGCATAGGGTGAATCTTCCGTGTACGCGACCACGCGTGCCGATGCGCAGATCTTTGCCCAAAAGGCGGGATCTGCGTTAACCGCGATGACGACCGAGCCGTTCGCGTCACCAGGGCCCCACAAGTAGTATTGGTTGTTTCCGCTGATCGCGAAGGGCAGATTGGTGCCGTACACGTTGATGGCGCTTGCATCGGCATAGGTCGGCGCATAGATCGCAGCCTTGCTCCGATCCTCCGCGGGTAAGGCCTCGTACACGGTTTCGACGATCCGCGCCAGCTCGCGCCACCCAAACTCATCGGAATAGACCTGCATGAGCGGGGCGCCGATCCCGGCGCGCTCCATCGGCCGCGGCTTGAAGCCGCGATCGTAGAGCGCTTTGAACTTTTCGACGGGCATCGTCGGCAAGACGTAGGGCAGCGCAAGAACGCCGTTTGCCGCGGAAAGGACGGCCCAAACGCCGACGAGTACGCGCGGCAATCGGGTGCAGGCTGCCGCGCCCAGCGCGAAAATCGTCGGATATGCTCCGGCGTAATAATACGCCTTTCCATGCGTGATCACGATCAGCGCGCCCATGCCCACGAAGGTCACCGCGAGAAATCGAAACGGCGCGAGCTTGGCCTGCACGAACGGAGCGATGATACCGGTGACCCAGAGCGGCGCGAGCACCACGTTCACGAGGAAGATCTGCCCGAGCGTAAAGGCGATCGGGCCGCCAGCGAAGTTCCCCGCGTTATCGTTACGCACGAGTTCGAGGAAGGGGAACCCGTGCGCGGCCTGCCAGATCGCGTTCGGCAGCGCGATGACCGCGGCAATCGCGACGCCGATCCAGAGATCGCGCGAGCGAAAAACCGCGCGCGGTCCGCACAACGCGAGTCCGAGCGCGATCGCCGCCGCCCACATCAGGATTCCGTAGCGCGTCTCGAACGCAAATCCGGCGACGAGACCGGCCCACCAATACAGACGCGGCTTGTCACGCAGCCATGCGTACGTGACCAAATAGGCGACCAGCGTAAAATCGAACGGCTCGAAGGATGAGGTGCCCAGGGTCGCGGTCATCGCGGTCACGAGGGTCGAGCTTGCGACGGCGACGGCGGCAAGCCACGCCGCTCGCGTGGTGGCGCCCAAAAGCTGCGCAAAAGCGACGGTCAGCGGTACGATCGCGATCGCGGCCAGCACCGCGGGCAGCCGCTCGAGCCAGACGTTCGTGCCGCCTACCTGCATGAGCGCCGCCAGCAGCGGAACGATCGGAGGTTGATCGGCGTAGCCGAAGGCCGGGTGGCGGCCGCATACGATGAAGTACAGTTCGTTGGCAAAGAGATCGTATCTCCCAGCCGTCGTAAGGTGAACGAACGCGACCACTGCGGCAACGATCGCCGCGGCCCACAATGCGCCTCTGCTCATACGCTACGGATTGAGCGGGCGTGTCTTGTTGAACTCGATGTATTGGTATTCCGCGATGCCTTCGCGCAAGAAAGGATCCTCCGCCATCATCGCCTCCGCTTCCGCGCGCGTCATGTCGTGGGTCACGATCACACCGCCGGTGCGAGGGTTTTGCGGGCCGGAGGTCAGCAGATGGTGCGCCTGATAGTGGCGCTCGAGGAAGGCGCGATGCTCGGCGAGGTGCCGATCCACCTCGTCGAGGGGCTTGAGGTAGCGCGAAATAAGCACAAACATGAGGGTAGCCGTTCGCGCGAGAGGACGAGGGCCCTTGCGCTGGTATCTATCGAGTCGTGAAGCTGCTGGAAGGAAAGCGCGCCCTGATCACGGGCGTCGCCAATCGCTGGTCGATCGCAACCGGCATCGCGCGCAAGATGCACGAGCACGGCGCAACCATCGCCCTTGCCTATCAGGGCGAACGCGTCAAAGACGAGGTCGAAAAGCTCGCGCACGAACTCGGCGGCGGGCCGGTCGTGGAATGTGACGTTTCGAGCGATCATTCGCTCGTCGAAATGCGCGAGATGCTCGCGTCGCGCTTCGGCACGCTCGACATTTTGGTGCATTCGATCGCCTTCGCCGATAAGGACGACCTCCGCGGGACCGTCTTCGATACCTCGCGCAAGGGTTTTGCACTCTCGCTCGACGTCTCGGCATACTCGCTGATCGCGCTGGTCTCTACGCTGCGCGATAGTTTCAACGACAACGCCTCGATCATGGCGATGACCTATCTCGGAGCGACGCAGATCGTTCCCAACTACAATTTGATGGGCATCGCGAAAGCTGCGCTCGAATCGGCGGTGCGCTATCTTGCCTACGATCTGGGCGGGCGCGGCATTCGCGTCAACGCGATCTCGGCCGGCCCGATCAAGACTGCGAGCATGCGCCAAGTCGCCGGGGCGACCAAGATGCTCGACGTGGTTCCGCAGGTCGCTCCGCTGCGACGCAACGTCAGCGCCGAAGACGTAGGGAATACCGCCGTCTACCTCGCCTCCGATCTTTCGTCCGCGATCACCGCCGACGTCCACTTCGTCGACGCCGGCTACCATTCGGTCGGAATGTATCCGCCCGACTTCCACACGTGATTTCGCAAGAGGAACTCGCAGCGATCGCCGCCGCGCTGACCGTCGTGAGGTCGCAAGACGTCAGCCCCGGACGCTCCCTGCACGCGAGCCTCGAAGGGCGCGAAGAGTCGCGCTGGAAGCTCGCCGCGCGCAATCCCGACCTCGAGATCGAAGACTATCGCAGTGTTCGATAAAATCCTCATCGCCAACCGCGGCGAGATCGCGGTGCGCATCATCCGCACGGCACGCGAGATGTCGATCGCGACGGTCGCGGTGTACTCCGAGGCCGACCGCGACGCCGTACACGTGCGCATGGCCGACGAGGCCTATCTGATCGGGCCGGCTTCTCCCTCGGCAAGCTATCTCAACGTCGACGCGATACTGGAGGTCGCGAGCCGCTCGGGCGCACGGGCCGTGCATCCCGGTTACGGCTTCCTCGCCGAGAACGCGGCGTTCGCGCGCCGCGCCATCGCACACGGACTGGTGTGGATCGGCCCGCATCCCGACGCAATCGACGCGATGGGCGACAAGCTGCGCGCGCGTCACGCGATGAAAAAAGCCGACGTGCCGTTCGTTCCCGGCGGCACCGAAGCGATCGAAACGGTCGAAGCTGCGCGCGAAGCCGCGGCTGCATTCGGTTTGCCGCTCGCGCTCAAGGCATCGGGCGGCGGCGGCGGCAAGGGCTTGAAGGTCGCGCACACGCTCGACGAGATCGAGACCGCGTTCAATACGGCCAAACGCGAAGCCGAGGCCTATTTCAAGAACGGCACGATCTACGCCGAACGCTATCTCGAAAACCCCAAGCACGTCGAATTGCAGATCCTCGCCGATAAGCACGGCACGGTTCTGCACGTCGGCGAGCGCGACTGCTCGCTGCAGCGCCGTCATCAGAAGCTCTGGGAGGAGACGCCGGCAAACATTCCGCTCAAGACGCGCCGCGCCATGCGCGAAGCGGGCGTGCGGGCGGCGCAGGCGATCGGCTACGATTCGGTCGGCACGATCGAGTGTCTGGTCAAAGGCGACGAGTTCTTCTTCCTCGAGATGAACACGCGCATTCAGGTCGAGCACACCGTCACCGAGATGATCTCGGGCATCGATCTGGTTCGCGAACAGATTCGCGTTGCGGCCGGCGAGCCGCTGGGTTTCAACCAAGATGACATCAGCTTCCGCGGACACAGCATCGAAGGCCGTGTCAACGCCGAAGATCCCGCCGATAACTTCCGCCCAGCGCCCGGCACGATCCGCGCATATCGCGAGCCCGCGGGTCTGGGCGTGCGCGTCGATTCCGCGGCCTATCCCGGCTACACCATCTCGCCCGACTACGACTCGATGATCGCCAAGCTCATCGTATGGGCGCCGACGCGCGTGCAGGCCATCGCGCGTCTTGCGCGCGCGATCGACGAATATACGATCGAGGGGGTGCCGACGACGCTTGCGCTCCTGCGCGCACTCTGCGACGAGCCGAGCGTTCGCGACGCTTCGTACGGCACCGCGACGCTCGAAGCGTTGGTTGCCTCCGGTCTTGCTATGGCGAAGGCCCAGACTCCCTCCTTCGCCTCGCTTGGAATGGTTACGCTCGGCTCCGGAGGGGGCGCTGAACCTTCGCCGCCGCAGGACCTACGGGTGGAGGTCGATGACAAACTGTATCGCGTTCGCGTTTTCGACTTGCCGCAAACGACCGGAGGAAGCGCGCCCGCGAAAAACGGTGCGCAGCGATTGGCGCCGCGCGCGGCCGGAAAGAAAAAATCCGCATCCTCGAGCGGCAATGACGTCGTCTCGCCGATGCACGGCGTCGTCGTCGAGATGAAGGTCGCGGCCGGCGACGCGATCGCCGAAGGTCAGGTCGTGGCGATCGTCGAGGCAATGAAGATGATGAACGAGATTCGCGCGCACAAAGCGGGAACCGCGTCCGTGGTGCACGCAAAAGCCGGCGATACGATCGAAGCGCAAGCACCCCTCGTAACAATCGGCTAGGGAATGAGGAGAATCTTGCCTTTGAGGCCGCCCTTCGCGAGCGCGGCTTGACCTTCGCCCGCGTCGCGCAGCGGAATGCGCCGATCGATCGGGATCGAGAACTTCTTGTCGCGCACCGCTTGCATCAGCATCGCCAAGAGCAGTGCGTCCTGATGGGAATGGAAGGCGGCGACCTTTACCAACGGATAGTCTTTGGCATTCTCGGGCGCACCGGTCGCGCTCGCAAACGTGCCGCCGGGTTTGACTTTGGCCATGAGCGCGGCGGCCGTAGCGCCGCGCACGAGGTTCGCGACGACGTCGACCTGCGGCTGCGCTGCAAAGGCGGCGGCATCGTCGAGCGCCAGCACCTCGTCGGCGCCGGTTTGCTTGGCCTCTTCGAGCTGACGTTTCGTCACGCCGGCGATCACGTGCGCGCCGACGTTCATCGCGGTGTAAACCGCCGCGCGCCCGACGCTGCCCACCGCGCCGGAGACGAGCACGGTGTTCGTCTGCTTGACGTGGGCGGCTTCTGAAACGAGTTGGCTTCCCGTAATCGTCACGAGCGGCAGCGCGCCGGCGTCAACGAGATCGAGCCCGTCCGGTACGCGCGCGAGCAGGTCGGCTTTGGCAGCGACCAATTCCGCGTACGCATTGTACGCCCACGCGGCGACCTTTTCCCCGACGCGCAGACCGGTGACGCCGTCGGCAATTTGCACGATCGTCCCCGAGAAGTCCCATCCGAGAATTCCCGGAAACTGCATCGGCCAGGTTGCTTGCAGACCGCCGCTGCGCTGAATGATGTCGATCGGATTGATGCTGGCCGCCGCAACCTTCACGAGCACTTCTCCCGGGCCGGGAACCGGGTCGGGCACGTCTTCGTACTCGAGCACTTCGGGGCCGCCGTACTGATGAATGACCGCTGCTTTCATGCTGCACGAAACCCCCCTCTAGCGAGCGCGGTTCCAGGCAAAAGATGAAGGCAGCGGTCATTCATGAGCCCGGTGGCCCGGAGGTCTTGAAGATCGAAGATCATCCGATCCTGGCGCCCAAAAAAGGCGAGGTATTGATTCGCGTGCGGGCGTTCGGTCTCAACCGCTCGGAGATGTTCACGCGACAAGGACTTTCGCCCGACGTGAAGTTCCCGCGCATTCTCGGCATCGAGGCCACGGGCACGATCGTTTCCGCGCCGGGCGGCGAATTCGACGAGGGCGCGACGGTCGCAACCGTGATGGGCGGCATGGGTCGCGATTTCGACGGCAGCTACGCCGAATACACGGTCGTACCCGCCAAGAACGTTCAGGCGGTGACGACGCAACTTCCGTGGGAGACCTTCGGCGCCGTACCCGAGATGCTGCAAACGGCGTGGGGTTCGCTTTTTCTCGCGTTGCGGATAAAGCCCGGCGAGACGCTGCTGATTCGCGGCGGAACCACGTCGGTCGGCTTAGCCGCCGCGGCGATCGCCAAGCGCCACGGGATCATCGTTTTCGCGACGACGCGCAATCCCGCGAGCGAATCCTTGCTGCGCAGCAACGGCGCGACCGACGTCTTCATCGATGACGGCGCGATCGCAGACGAGGTTCGCAAGCGCACCGGCGGCGTCGACAACGTTCTCGAACTCGTCGGAACGACGTCGCTCCTGGATTCCTTGCGTTGCGCGAAGCCCGGCGGTATCGTGTGTATGACGGGTCTCGTGGGGAACCAATGGACGCTCGACGGCTTTGCGCCGATGGATGCGATCCCGCAGGGCGTCTATCTCACGAAATACGGCGGCAACGTGCCGGAGTTCATGGCGATGCCGCTCGAAGAGCTCGTCGCAGCGATCGCGGACGGTTCGCTCAAGGTTGCGATCGGTAAAGTCTTTCATCTCGACGAGATCGTCGAAGCGCACCGTTTGATGGATAGCAACAAAGCCGGCGGAAAGATCGTAGTCCTGACATGAGCAAAAAGACCGAAGGCATCGACCCCGCAGCCAAACCCTCGGGTACCGGGTGCATGGAATGCACCGCGACCGGCAGTTGGTGGTTTCACTTGCGGCGCTGCGCCGAATGCGGTCATATCGGATGCTGCGATAGTTCGCCGCATCAGCACGCGCGCGCGCACTATCACGCCTCGCATCATCCGGTCATCGCGAGCTTCGAGCCGGGAGAAGTGTGGTTCTACAGCTTCGATACCGACCGGATGATGCACGGCCCCGAACTCGCCGATCCGCGTTGGCATCCGCAGGAGCAACCCGTTCCGGGACCGCGCGGCCGCGTTCCCGAGGATTGGCAGTCGCAGCTGAACTAAGGAGTACCGCACGCACGGGCGGAATGGCCCACGTGTGGCACGGGAGTTCAACGCGAGCGGCATTCCGCTCGAATCCCAATACGATCGGACACAGGGACCGGAACACGACCTCGGCGAGCCGGGCGCGTTTCCGTACGGCCGCGGCATACGCGCCGACATGTATCGCGGACGGTTGTGGACGATGCGGCAGTACGCGGGCTTCGCCACCGCCGCCGAATCAAACGCGCGCTATCGCTACCTGCTCGAGCGGGGCACGACCGGACTCTCGGTTGCCTTCGATCTGCCCACGCAGCTCGGCTACGATTCCGATGCGGCCATCGCACGCGGCGAGGTCGGTAAAGTCGGCGTCGCAATCGACTCGATCGCTGATATGGAAACCCTCCTCGACGGAATTCCGCTCGAAGACGTGACCGTTTCGATGACCATCAACGCGCCCGCGTCGATTTTACTCGCCATGCTGCTCGCCGTGGCACGGCGTCGCGGGATTGCGTTCGATAAACTCGGCGGCACGATTCAGAACGACGTGCTCAAAGAGTATGCCGCTCGCGGAACCTACATCTATCCGCCGGGGCCGTCGATGCGCCTGGTTACCGATGTAATGGCGTACTGCGCGCAGTCGGTTCCGCAATGGAACACGATCTCGATCTCGGGATACCACATTCGCGAAGCCGGTTCGACCGCGGTGGAAGAGATCGCATTTACGCTCTCCAACGCAAAGGCATACCTGCGCGCGGCGCGCGCAGCCGGACTCGATCTCGACGCGATCGCGCCGCGTATCTCGTTCTTCTGGAACGCGCACAACGACTTCTTCGAGGAGATCGCCAAATTCCGCGCGGCACGCTATCTGTGGGCGCACATCACGCGCGACGAGTTCGGCTGCAGCGATCCGCGCTCGCAGATGCTGCGCTTCCACACGCAGACCGGCGGCTCGACGCTCACCGCTCAGGAGCCGGACAACAACGTCGTACGCGTCGCGCTGCAGGCGCTCGCGGCGGTGCTGGGCGGTACGCAGTCGCTCCACACCAACGGCAAGGACGAAGCGCTCGCGCTTCCGACCGCGGAAAGTGCGAAGCTCGCGCTGCGCACGCAGCAGATCATCGGTTACGAATCGGGTGTTGCCGACGTGGTCGATCCGCTGGCGGGCTCGTATTACGTCGAGTCGCTTACGAATGCGTTGATCGAGCGCGCGCAAATGCTGATCGCCGAGGTCGACGATCTCGGCGGCAGTATCGCGGCGATCGAGAGCGGTTGGATGCAGGCGCGCATCGCCGACTCCGCTTACGAAGCCCAGCAGGCAATCGAACGCGGTACGAGCGTGGTCGTCGGCGTCAACAAATTCGCTGAAGCAGATGCGAGCGACGTCGCCATCCCGCTGCAGCGCATCGATGAGTCGATCGAGCGCGAACAGGTCGCGCGCCTAACGGCGTTTCGCTCCGGGCGCGACGTAGCGCGCGTGGAAGCACGCCTCGCGGACGTGCGCCGCGCTGCAGGCGATAAGCAAAATTTAATGCCGCACTTCATCGAAGCGGTCGACGCGGGCGCAACACTCGGCGAAATCTGCAACGTGCTGCGCGAGGTCTTTGGTGTCTACCGGGCAAAAGAAGTCGTTGCTTAAGGGAGTGGGCATCGTGAAGATCGATCACATCGCCATCGTGGTGAGAGACCTCGATGCCGCGATCGCACTCTACACGCAAACACTCGGTTTACGCCCGCTCTACCGCGAAACGATCGCAGATCAAGGCGTCGAAGCCGTCGGACTGGAGGCAGGCGACTGCGTCATCGAACTGTTGCGTCCGCTCGATCCGCAATCGCCGATCGCGCGTTTCCGCGGCGACTCCGAATCGAAACTTCACCACACGGCCTATCGCGTGAAAGACATCGGCGTCGCGCTTGCCGATTTACGTGCGCAAGGCGTTCGTCTGATCGACGAGCAGCCGCGCAAGGGCGCGCACGGAAACCGCATCGCATTCATTCATCCCAAATCGACGGGTGGCGTCCTCATCGAACTCTGTCAGCCCCAAAGCGAGCCCGCCGGCTAGAGATTCGGCGCCAGACGCGCCTCGATACGCGTATCGAAGGTGCGATCCCACGGCATCGTGATCTGCATCGCCGCGATGTGATACTGCGGATAGAGCTGCAGCAGCGTCGCCTGTGCGTCGTTCCAGAGCAGCGCGCTGTTCCGTTGCGCCATGCGCGCGGCCATATCGCGCTGCAGAAGCGTGTGATCGGTCACGCCTTGGGTGGCGAGCCACGCGTTGAGATCGGGCCGAACCAGCGTGTGGAAATCGACGTCGTCCACGAATCGGACGAACGTGAACGTGCGATGCGCCAGCGCGTCGTACGAATGCATGCGCCGGCCCGCACCGGCCGCGATCGTCTCGGCGAGCGCCGTCCCCACGGTGTTCGCATCCGTGTTCCAGGCCGCATAAGCATCGAGGCGGCTCGCGATGCCCGAGGTCAAGAGGGCCTGCGCGAACGCAGCCTGCGCCTCATAACTCCGTTCGAACGAAAGGTCGACGACGGCGACCGGGCGGCCGCGTTCGAGGTCGGTGCGAATCGCGCTCAAGAACGCGTCATCGAGCGCGGGACCCGTATCGGGGACGTGGACGTAGAGCTGGATGTCGGATCCGGCCGCATCTTCGTCTTCTCGTCCCCCGCACAGCGCGATGAGCCGGTCGATCGTCATCCCGATCGGGGTATACTCGAGCGGATCTTGATACGACGCACCCTGCAGCGTCGAGTAGTGTACGGCGACGCGCGGAATCCAACGTGCTTCGCGCGCGAGCGCGTGCGCTACCAGCGCCATCCCCAACTCGTCGGCGCCCGGTTCGATCGACGCGCGACCGTCGAGATCGCTCGCCTCGAGGTAGCTCTGCAGCGCCTCCACTTCGGGCACGTGCAAGCCGTACGGCTTTGCGTCGTCTTGACCGAGTACGAGACGATCGATCGCGCCCGCGCGTGCTTTGTCGATCAGCAAGCGATCGACGCCGTAATTACGCGCGCGCGTATGCAGATACGCGTCGAGCGTCTGCGCGCCGATGAGCTCGCGCAGACGGGCGGCTTCCGCTTCCTCGGAGGGTTCGAGCGGATCGTGCAAATTCGCGTACTGCTGCAGATACGACCAGATCGGATACGGGGCAAAGTAGTTTGCCCAAGACGGAACACCGGTCGGCGCAAGCCGGACGACGGTGCCGAACACGCCGATCCACGCATCGGGAACTCGCGCGCGCAGCGCAGCGATTTCACGCAGGCGCATGTAGGCGTCGGCGTAGCTCGGACCCGGCACGCGCGAGGGAATCAATCCGCCGTAAGCGAGCATGTCGCTCGATAGCACGTATGCTTCTGCGCGCGGTGCATCGGCGTTGAGCCACGCGATGATCGCGTCCGGGTCTCCGGGTTGGAGGTTGTTCCCGAGTAGCGCCTGCGGCGGCGTGACGACGCGCTGACCGGCGATTTCGCCCAGCATCACCGGGAGACGCCAGGTGACTTGCCGATCGTCCATCGGCACGAACACGATGGGCAGCACGAGCGCGAGAATGATGGCTTTCACAGCAACGTTCGCAGCGGGCCGCTCTCCAGCAGCATCCGCGCTTGCGCCACGTCCACGCCGCGCGCGATCATGACCGCCGCAACCCTGACGCTGCCGTCCGCCGCGTCGAGCATCTCGCGGGCGTGTTCGGCACTGGTTCCGGTGAGCATCACGACCAGGCGTTCCGCGCGTCCGCGCAGCTTCTCGTTGCTCGCGACGAGATCGACCATGAGATTGTCGTGGACCTTTCCCAAACGCACCATCACTGCCGTCGAGATCGTGTTGAGCGCGATCTTTTGCGCCGTCCCGGCTTTGAGCCGCGTCGATCCCGCGAGCGCCTCCGCTCCCGTCGGGAGCACGACCGCTTCGTCGGCGGCAGCGACCAGCGCGGATGCATCGCTGCTGGTGAGCGCGACCGTGAGCGCACCCAGCGCACGCGCGCGTTCGAGCGCGGCGACCGCGTAGCGCGCACCGCCGCTTGCCGATACGCCGATCACGACGTCGAGCGCACGGACGTGCCCGCGCATTTCGGCATCGCCCGCTTCCTCATCGTCCTCGGCGCCTTCGATCGCGTGGCGCAGCGCGCGCTCGCCGCCCGCGATGTGCGCGCAGACCAGCTCGCCGGGCGTGCCGAAGGTCGGCGGCATCTCCGAGGCGTCGAGCACGCCGAGCCGTCCGCTCGATCCCGCGCCGACGTAATGCAGCCGTCCGCCGGCGCGCAGCCGCGCAGCGATCGCATCGACGATCCGCGCGAGCGTCGCGCTCTGCGCGCGCACGGCGGCAACCGCGGCCGCGTGATCGCGGATCAACAGGTCCACGAGCTCTTCGGTCGCGAGCAGATCGAGCCCGGCACTCTGCGCGGCGCGCGCTTCCGTCGGCGGAAGACCGCTCATCGCACGATCCGGCGCGCGAGTTCGAGCGCACCCTGTACCGGCGGCGGCGCCGATTTGACCGGCTGGAGAAGCGGCAGATCGGCAAGCAGCCGCGTTTCGACGAGATACGTCAGGAGCGAGTTTTCCGCGAAGAGTCCGCCAGCCAGAACGAGCGGCAGCTCACGCGTTTTGATCCCCGCACGCGCAACGACGGCTTTGACGAGATCGACGAGTTCGACGGCGGCGCCCTGCACGAGCTTCGTCGCGACGCGCTCGCCGGCCCCAGCACGATCGAGCACGAGCGGCGCGATCGCTGCTACCTGCGCGACCCGATCCGGTTCGCCGTAGATACGATCGAGCAGCGCCTGCGCGCCGTCGACCTGCAGCCGCGCGGCGATTGCGTCGAAAAGCTCGCTGTGCGCAGCGCGCCCGTCGTACCAGCGCAACATCTGCGCGAGCGCCGCCCGCGCAAGCGAGAATCCCGAACCTTCGTCGCCGAGCATATATCCGTATCCGCCGGCGCGATACGCAACAGCGTCAACCTTCGCACAGGCGATCGAACCGGTCCCGGCGATCAGCACGATGCCGTCGCCGTGCGGCACAGCTGCGCGCAAGGCGATCTCGGCGTCGTCGTAGACCGCGATCGCTCCGGCTTCGAAGTGCGCGCGCAGCGCGTTTTCGAGCGCCCGCGCAACCTCCGGCTGGCCGGCGCCGGCCGCGCCGACCACGAGCGCGTCGAAGACGCCCCCGTGCAGAGCACCGCGCACCGTCGCGGCGATGCGTTGCGCCGCGCAGTCGACGCCTGCGGTGCGTACGTTCGCCGCATCTCCATGCGCGCTGCCGGCCGCGCCGTCGCGATCGATCGCGCAGAGAATCGAACTGCCGCCGGCGTCGACGCCTACGAAGACCGGCATTCCGACTCCACCTGGGCGAGCAGCCGCTGCAGTGCAAAGGGTGCAATCGCGCCGAGCGGCACCGCGTGCGAAGCGCCGGTCACGCGCGGCACGTTCGCCGCCCGTTCGCGCAGCGTCTCATAGCCCAACACCGCGAATGCCACGGCCTCCTTTGCGTCGCCGCTCACGCCGACGCTCTCGCTCGGTTCGACGCGCGCCTGCGGAAGCCGTGCAGCGAGTTGCCGGAGCAGTGCGAGATTGTGCGCGCCGCCCCCGCTGCAAAGCACGCGCGCTTGCGTCATGCCGAGCGACGCGATGGCATCGGCGACGGTTGCGGCGGTAAGCTCGGTCAACGTCGCGCAGCCGTCTTCGATCGAAAGACGCTCGAGCCACGCCCGGTGCGAGAGCAAGAAGTGCGCGCCGAACTGTTCGCGCCCAGCCGATTTCGGCGGCGAAAGGGCGAAATACGGATCGGCGAGCATCGCCGCGAGCGCCGCCGTATCCGGCGTGCCGGCCGCCGCCAGCGCACCGTCCTCGTCGTAACGCTGCGCGTCGCCGGTGCGCATCTGCACGAACGCGTCGATCAGCATGACGCCGGGCCCCGTGTCGAATGCCATGACGTCGTTGGGCGTACAGTCGCGCGGCAGCGCGGTGACGTTCGCGATGCCGCCGAGGTTCAGCGCTACGCGGTCTTCGCGCGGATCGGCGAACAACAACACGTCGACGTAGGGCACGAGCGGTGCGCCGGTGCCGCCGGCTACGCAGTCGGCAGTACGAAAATCGTAACAGACGGTCGCACGGAGCGCTTCGCGAATGACAAAGGGATCGCCGAGCTGCAGCGTGAGATGAGCCGCGCCGTCGTGAAAGATCGTCTGTCCGTGGGAGGCGACGTAATCGACGCTCAGAGCACCGGCGACGTTGCGCGCCGCGCGCGCGAAAGCGGTGCCGAGCCGCCGGTGCAGCTCCGCGAGCGACGCGACATTCGCGCTGCGCGGCGGGAGAGCCGCGCGCAAGCTCCGGTCGAGCTCTTCATCGAAGGGGATCGTCACGAAGTTCAGGACTTCTATCTCGTAACCGTCGCCGCGCGGCACGATGCGCACCAGCGCGGCATCGATTCCATCCAGCGACGTCCCGCTCATCAACCCGATGGCTATCATCCGCCGAACGCTTCGATGACTTCGTCGTAAAACGCCACTCGCAGCGGGCGGGAATCTTCGCGGCCGAAGTAGACGGCGTTGGTCAGCAACACCGCTTGCAGGTCGCGATCCGGATCGGCCCAGACGCAGGTTCCGGTAAAACCCGTGTGGCCGAAACTGCGCGGACCGAAACGCGCACCGCACGAGTTTTCGTCGGTCGTCTTGAGCGCCCAACCCAAACCGCGCCGCAAGACCGCGTCCTCGGCTTGGCACGCGATCGCCTCGCGCGCAAGCTCCGGCGGCAGCACCCGCTGCTCTCGCCCGTTCGCGGCGGCGAGGAAAACCTCGGTCATTCTCGCTACCTCGCGCGCGCTCGCAAAGAGGCCGGCGTGCCCGGCAACGCCATTCATCAAATGCGCCTTTTCGTCGTGCACGCTGCCCTGTACGCGTCCGCGCCACGCATCTTCTTCCGTTGCCGGGATCGCGCGCCGCGCGGCTGCGGGCGGATTGAATCCCACCGCGTCTCCCCACATCGCGGCGATCGCCGCCGGCAGCGACCGGCCGCTGGAGCGTTCGATCGCGACTCCGAGTGCGATCATTCCGAGATCGCTGTAGATCACGCGCTCGCCGGGCGCCGCCGCGAGCGGCCGGCGCAGCGCAAAATCCGCTACGTTTTCGTCGAAAAGCGTGCGATAGTCGGCGCCGGAATGCATGCCGGACGTGTGCGCGAGCAACATTCGCGCCGTGATCGGCCCAAAGAGCGGCGCATCGAGTTCGATGACACCGCGCGCGACCAAGCCCAGCGCGACGCTCGACACGTAGATCTTGGTTATCGAAGCGAGATCGAACCGCGTGTCGACGTAGACCGGCTGCGCAAGCGCGTCGGCTCGCGTCGTGCCGAAAGCGCGTTCGTAGAGCAGGCGCCCGCCGCGCTCGACGCGCGCGACCGCCGCCGTGAAGCTGCGGCCGACCGCCGCCTCAAGCGAGCGCAACCGGCAATACTCCTTTGCACGGCTCGCCGAGAAAGATGACGTCCGCGAGGCCGGCGAGACTGACGTCGTCATTACCGTAGGCAGCGAGCAGATGACGCGCGCGCGTAAACTGCGGCAGGTCGTACGGCTCGCCGGTCGAGACTACGAGCGCGTCGGGCGCGTGCTCCAAGATTGCGTCGACCGCACGCGCTTGCCGCGGATGCAGATGCGCGCGATGAGTGAGCACGACGGCGCGGCGGTTCGAGCGCCGCAGAGCCGCGAGCATCGCGCTCTGCTGATCGTCGTTGGGATCGAGGGCGGCGCGGAACTCTTCGAGCGCGGGCGCGTGCGCCGCGAGCGATCCTTCGCCGAAGATCACGGCCAGATCGGCGAGCGCGTCGGCGCGGGACATCCCGCGCACGATCGTGACGGCTTCCCGCGCGATGCGGCGTCCGATGCCGGGGTGCGGTGCGAGCGCGTCGAGATCGAGCGGCGGTTGAGCGAGCGCGCGCAGACGCTGCACGCGTCCGTGCGCCTCTTGCAATCGCCCCAGCGGCAGATCGCCGCGCTCGACGGCGCGCGCGAGGTGCTCCGCCGCCTCCTGCGCCAAGGCCGGATCGTGGCTGACGAGCGCGCAGTCGGCGCCCGCAGCGATCGCTTCGGTGACGCCTCGAACGGTGCCGACGCCCTTCGCGATTGCATCCATCTGCATGCAATCGGTGAAGATGACGCCGTCGTATCCCCACGCTTCGCGCAAGATACCCGTGAGCAAACGGCGCGAGAGCGAAGCCGGCCGGTCGCCGTCGATCGCGGGTACGGCGACGTGCGAGGCCATGATCGCGGCGGCGCTCGGAGCGCATGCCGCAAAGGGCGCGAGGTCGCGCGTGCGCAGCGTCGACTCGTCGCTCTCGAGCCGAGCCGCTCCGAGATGCGTATCGAACGAGGTCGCGCCGTGCCCGGGAAAATGTTTGAACACCGGCGTGATGCCGCCGGCGCGCAGGCCGCGCGCCAGCGCGCCGCCCAGGCGCGTCACGAGTTCGGGCGACCCGCCGAACGCGCGCGTCCCAATGACCGTGTTGCGCGCTTGCAGCGCAAGATCGAGCACCGGTGCAAAATCCAGCGTGCATCCGATGCGGCGCAGGTCGTGTGCGAGCGCGCCGCCCGCGTCGAACGCCGCTTCTTCGTCGTCGAGCGCGCCGAGCGCCATCATCGGCGGTATCGGTTCGGCGCCCGCGCGCAGGCGCATGATACGTCCGCCCTCTTGATCGATCGCGACGATGGGTGCAAGCGCCGATCGCGCGCGCAGCGTGTCGGTCAGCGCGCGCGCCGGTTCGACGCTCGCGACGTCATCGGCAAAGAGAATGTATCCGGCGAACGGCAGGCGCGCGCCGGAGGCCCCGGTCACGATCACGCCGGCGGCGAGTTCGATCAAATGCGGATCGTCTGCGCGACCAAATGCCCGCCCACCTCGTAGACCGAGATGTCGGCATGTTGTCCCCGTCGCAGATCGGCAAACGTCGCGTAGCCGCCGTGCCGGTAAATCGCGGTGTTGGGTACGACCGCGACGATCTTCGTGCCCCCGCGCGCGTCGCGCACGATGAACGTGTTGGCGGGATAGTCGATCGACTCGATTTGACCGCGTATCTCGGCGGCGCGATGCGCCGCCTTTCCCGATTCGAGCGAGCGGTAGAGATTCGGCGACGGCGTCGCGGTCTGGGCGCCGGCCGGGAGCGCCTGCGCGACCAGAAACAGCAGCACGACGGCGGCGAGCAGCTCCATGTAGCTTTTTTTCGCGGCGCCGGCCTCGCCGCCGCCCGCTCGTACCTTCGCCGCCGCATCGCGCAACGCGATCACACCGGCATCATCGGCCCGCTTCCCGGCGAGGACCAGGCGCAACGCGACGAGGGTGAGATCGGGCGTGCGCGCACCGAGCATACGCATCCCCTCGTAAAACGGAGCGGCGGCAGCAAGCGGACTGCGCTCCGCGAGCAGCGTCGCGACGACCTGCGCCTTTGGCGGACTTCCCGTAAAAAGATACTCATCGATCAACTCGAAGTGCATGCAGATGCCTTTCGCCGCCCGGCTCGCGATGCTCTTTGCGACCCTAGCATTACTGGGATCGGCGCCTTTACCCGCCGCCGAGCCGCTCGCGCACCTGCTTGCTCGAATGCGCGAACAAAGCGGTCCGGTGTGGAGCGCGCATCTGGCCTCGACGTCGCACGTGAGCGAGAGCGGCGAAACCGTCGACCTGCACAGCGAGACGCAGGGGCTGCGTTTCGTCAGCTATCAATGCAACGGCGCGCTCTGCATCGGAACCTACTTCGACGGCGAACGGCTGTGGTCGATCAATATCAACGGCACCGCGCTTCCGCAGGCCGACGGAAGCGACCCGCTGCTGCGGGCCGAGCGCACGATCGCCTCGCTCGCGTTCCTGGCGCCCGATTTTACCGCGCAGGGCGGGAAAATCGCCGACGACGGTTCGATGACGGTCTCGGGGGTCGTGTATCGTACGCTCCTCGTGAGCAACGGCGACGCGGTTCCGATCGAGGTCTACGTCGATCCGCGCACCGCGCGAGTCACTTATATGCGCGACGTCAACGGTGACCTCACGCTGGAGTACCGCGACTACACGCGCGTTTCCGCGCGTTTCGAGCTTCCGATGACCGTGCTGCGCAACGGCGTGCTGTTCGAACGGTACGACTCGCGCGAGCAGCTTGCGACGGCCTTCGAAACGCCGCACGGCCCCGTGCCGGACTTCGCCGTGAGGCCCACGATCGTACCGACCGACCCGAACCATACGACGCCGCTCTTCGCGTGCACGCTCGGAGGCATCGCCACGACGTGTCTGCTCGATAGCGGTAACTCGGGTCTCTCGGTGAGCGCGGCTCTAGCCGAGCAGCTGCATGCGCCCGCCGTCGGCTCGTTTCAAGTACGCGGGCTGGGAAATTATGCGACGCAGGTCGTACACGCGGGGCCGTTGCAGGTCGGCGGCATGACGCTTCCACCCGCGAACTACGTCGTGCTGCGCGATATCGACCGGTTCGGTTATCAGGTCGTACTGGGCGCCGATCTGTTCGCGGCGACGACCGTCGAACTCGACAACGCGACGCACCGCATCGTCTTCGGCGCGCAGGCGACGCGCGAGGGATACTCCGTGCCGCTCGCCTTCGACAATTTCGTGCCGGTGCTCGACGTGCGCCTCGGCACGTTGCCGGCGCAGCTCGCGCTCGACACCGGCGACGAGTCGAGCATCAATCTCGGCTATGATTTCTATCAAGCGCACCCTTCGCTGTTTCCGCCGACGAGCGAACGCGCGGTGAGTGGTGTGGGCGGATCGAGCGTCGAACTTCTCGGTACGATTCCGCGCGTGCAGATCGGCGACTACTCGATCGATTCGGCGGCGATCGGTGCAACGCAGAATCTTTCGGGCACGGCGCTCGGGCACGTGGGCGCGGGATTGCTCGCGCGTTTCAACGTCACGATCGATTACGCGATGGGCGAATTGCACTTCGTTCCGCTCGCGTCGCCTTCGCCCGCGCCTTAGCGGCGGCGTCCCGCCTGCAGATCCGAGACGGCGCCGAGCGCTTCTTCCGGCGGCCCCGGCTCGCCGAGAAAGTAGCCCTGGACCTCGTATGCGCCGATTGCGCGTATCTGCTCGAGCGTCACGCGCGACTCGATCCCCTCGGCAATCGAGGTGAGGCCGAGATTCTCGGCGAGTATGACGATCGCTTTGACGATCGCTTCGTCTTGCGAACCCGGAATCATATCGCGTAGAAAGATCTTGTCGATCTTGAGCACGTCGATCGGAAAGCGCCGCAGGTAGCTCAGCGAGGTGTAGCCGGTGCCGAAATCGTCGACCGAAAGGCGCACGCCGATGCTCTTGAGCTCGTGCAGCATGGCGATCCCGCCGGAGATGTCGCGCATGACCGAGCTCTCGGTCAACTCGAGCTCGAGCCGCGGCGCCGCGATGCCGGACTGCCGCAACGTCGCGGCGATCGTCTCGCGCAGCCCTGCGCGCTCGAATTGCCGGGCCGAGATGTTGACGCAGACGCGCGGCACGTTGATCCCCGCTTCATCCCACTCGCCCAACTGCCGGCAGACCTCGCGCAGGACGCTTTGTCCGAGGTCGTCGATCGCGCCCGACTCCTCCGCAAGATGGATGAAGTGCTCGGGATAGAGCAGCCCCAGTTCCGGATGCTGCCAGCGCACCAGCGCCTCGAAGCCGGTGAAGGTGAGATCCGCTGCGCGAAAGATGGGCTGATAGTGCAGTACGTATTGATTCGACGCGGCGGCGCCGCGCAGGTCGCGTTTGAGGGAGAGGCGTTCTGCCGACGAGGCGATCATGTTGGGCGCGAAGATGCGGAAGCCGTGACCGCCCGCCGCTTTCGCCGCTTGCATCGCCGCCTGTGAGGAGCGAAGCAGCGTCTGCGTATCGGCGCCGTCTTCGGGAAACGAAGCGAGTCCGGAGCTGGCGTTGACGTAGACATCGACGTCGCCGATCACGAACGGTGCGTCGAAGGTCGTGTGCAAGCGCTCCAGGAACGCCGCACCGCTGTGCGGATCGATCTCGTCCACCAGCAGAATGACGAACTGATCCTCGCCGGAACGCGAAACGGTCGCGCTGTTGTCGACCAGACGGCGCATCCTCCCGGCGACCATGCGCAGGACTTCGTCACCGTGCGCGGAGCCGTAGAGTTCGTTCACTTCCCGGAAAGCGTCCATGTCGGTCGTGATCACCTGCACCGGACTGCGGTGGCGCTGCGCGAGCGCAATCGCTTGCGTGAGGCGATCTTCCAAGAGCGCGCGGTTCGGTAAATCGGTGAGCGGATCGTACTGCGCGAAGTAGGCGATACGCTGCTCGGCGATCTTGCGTTCCGTGATGTCGAAGGCGACGGCGATCGTCCCGACGATCCGCCCGTCGATGTCGCGCAGCGGCTCAACGTGTCCGCGGAACGTCTTACCGCCCCAGATCATCTCGTACTCGGCAGCACCGCCTTGCAATGCTTGCAAGTGGGCGTGCCGGATCGGGAAGCGCGATTCGTCGGCCAGCAGCGCCGAACCGGCAACGTGCATGCCGATCAACGATTCCGGATTGTCGGGCACCTGCGCGAGTTGCGCGCCTTCGACGCTCGTCACCGTCAGGCTCGTGTCGCACGAAATCACGAGCGCCGGCAACTGTTCGAAGAGCAGACGCAAGCGCGTCTCGCGTTCGCGCAACTGGCCTTCCATCAGCGCGCGCGCACGCCGCAGCTCGGCGTCGCGCAGCGCACGTTCGGCTGCGGGGCCGAGCCGCTTGAGATTGTTCTTGAAGATGTAGTCGTACGCGCCGAGGCGGATCGTTTCGACCGCAGCCTCCTCACCGATCGCACCGGAGACGATCAGCGCGGGCACGTCCGCGCCGTTTTGTTTGAGCAGGTCGAGCATCGCCGGCGCGCTGAAGCGCGGCATTTGATAGTCGCAGAGGATCAGGTCCCAGCCGCCTTGGTCGAGTGCGGAGAGCGCGTCCTCGCGTTCGTCCACGCGCATGCTCTCCACGGTAAAACCATGCCGCTCGAGCGCGAGCACGTTGAGTTCGGCGTCGTCCGCCGAATCATCGACGCAGAGGACCCGCAGCTTCACTACATACCCCCGCCTCCGGCCGCGGGCGGAGGCTCGTTGAGCACCAGCCAGTAGAGGCCGACCGTGCGCACCGCTTCGACGAACTCGTTGAAATCAACCGGTTTACGCACGTAACTGTTCACCCCGAGCCGGTATCCTTCGATCAAGTCTTCCTCTTGTTTACTCGAAGTGAGAATGACCGTCGGAATGAGCTTGGTCAGCTCGTGGGAGCGAATCTGCTGCAAGAGCTCGAGACCACCGACTTTGGGAAGACTGAGATCGAGCAAGACCAGCGCGGGCATGCCGCGCGCCCGCGACCGCTCCCCGTCAAAGAGAAACTCGCCCGCTTGTGCGCCGTCGCGCATGACGATCACGTCGTTTGCGATGTGATTCTTGGCAAACGCGCGTTGGGTCAGCTCGATATCGTCGTCGTTGTCCTCGACGAGAAGAATGTAGGGTCTGCTCATGAGCGATGCACTCTACGGGCTACCCGGCAGCGTGAAGTAAAACGTCGCACCTTTTCCTACCGCTCCTTCGGCATGTATGCCGCCTCCGTGGCGATGTATGATGCGCGCCACGGTGGCCAGACCGATGCCCGTGCCCTCGTACTCGTCGCTCGAGTGGAGCCGCGCGAATGCGCCAAAGAGCTTATTCGCGTAGGTCATGTCGAAACCGGCGCCATTGTCACGAACGTAGAACTCGCCTTCGCTGTTTTTCCCGACCTGGACCTGCGCGTGTTGTGTATTTCGTGTAAACTTCCACGCGTTGCCGAGCAGGTTCGCCAACGCGATTCGGAGCAGATGCGGCTCGCCTTGGGCCATGAGTCCCGGTTCGATCGAGACCTCCACCTCGTGGCCTGGATCGCTCTCGTGCAGCTCGGCGGCGACGGTTGCCGCCATCGTACTGAGGTCGACGGGGGAGAACGCGATCGGGGTTCGCGCAACCTTGGCTAATTTGAGCAATGCGTCGATCAGGTCGGCCATCCGTTGCGCGGCGCGGCGCACCCGGTCGAGATGATTGCGCGCGCGCCCATCGAGCGTCTCACCGTAATCCTCGAGCAGCGCGGCCGAGAAGCCGTCGATAGCGCGAAGCGGCGCGCGCAGATCGTGTGAGACCGAGTACGAAAACGACTCGAGTTCCTTATTTGCAAGCTCGAGCTGGTTGGTCCGCTCCGCCACCCGCCGTTCGAGATCCGCATTCAGACTGAGGATGCGCGCCTGCTCGGTCTTGCGCGCGGTGATGTCGCGCACGTAGCCGGCGACACCGCTGCCGAACGGATAGAGGCGCGTTTCGTGCCAGCGCCCTTGATGCTGATTCTCGAAGGTGAGCTGGCGGTGTTCGCGCAGCGCCTCCCGGAAGAACTGTTCGATTCGCCCGTCCGGTGTATCGAACGAGCGGATGTACTCCAGGATCGAAACGCCGATCATCTCGGCGGCGGATTTCCGCCAATAATTGGCCATCCGGCGGTTCACGTAGGTGATGCGCAAGGCGCCGTCGATCGCGACGAACGCGTCTCCGATGCTCTCGAGGACCTCGGACATGAGACGATTCGACTCGAGCGCCGAGCTGAACTCGGCCAGCGACTGCGAGAGCACTTCTATGAAACGCACGTCGCCGACCGAGAACGTCCGCGCGTGCGCGTGATAACTCGCGATCGCGCCGAGCGGTGCTGCGGGCGTACCGATCAATGCCGCGACGCACGAGAGCACCCCGCAGTGCTCCAGCTGTGCGAGATTGCGCGCGCGCGGATCGACGCGCACGTCCGAACAGACGAACGGTTCGCCGGTCCGCACGACCGCTGCGATGTGGTCGAGCGGCGGGTGATGGGGATCGACCGCGGCGCGATGATCCCAGCCGGCACTGCGATTGACCGAGAACGTGCCGGTCAAGCGATCGTAGTGAAAGAGATCGACGGCACTCGCCTCCAGAACTTCGCGCACCAGATCGATCGCGTCGCCCAGCATTTGATCGTAAGTCGCGCCTGCGAGCGCCGAGCGCCCGAATTCGATGAGCGCCTGCTGGCGGCGCGCATTGCGTTCGATCTCGCGCTGCGCTTCGATGCGCGAGGTGACGTCACGAAAATAGACCGACATGCCGTCAGGCGACGGATAGGCTTTGACCTCGAGCCAAAGCTCCGCAGTCGCGGAATACTCGACGAACTGCACCGGATGCTGATCGCGCATCGCGCGCTGATACTCACGCTCGAAGAGACGGCCGCGCGCCTTCGGGAAGATATCCAACCAGAACGTGCCGACGCAGTCCGGCGGGGCGTGCAATAGCTTGCGCGCCTGCGCATTGATGTAGGTTATGCGCCACTGCGCGTCAAGAGCAAAGAACCCGTCGGTTATGCGTTCGAGCACCAGCGACAGGTCCGGCCGCAGGGCGGAGGCATCGGGCATAGGGCCGAGCTTCTTCTGCGCGGCCCGAAGCGCGCCCCCTTAGCGCGTAAAGGGAACTTGGCCCGGGGGCACGCAAGTTCTGCTCCGCAGCGTCGATGTATAGAAGAGGCAGATGCTTAACGACCTGATCACCTTTTTCACCGGGGCTCCACAGAACCGGCGGAAGTACTCGCGGCGCGCCGGACCCTTCCCGGCGTGGGTTGCAATTGGGTCGCAGTGGACGAATTGCGCCTGCCTCGATATCTCAGGCAGCGGCCTCGGCGTCGTATCACCGGCAATGCTCCCCGAGGAAGCCAATTTCCGGGTGCAGCTCGACGGCCGGAACATCGTGATCCGCGCGAAGCGGGTGTGGCAGCAGCCCGGCCAGGCACAGGGCAAGCCGGCATGGCGCTACGGCCTGACGTTTACCGGCATCAGCGCGGATGATTGGGATGCGGTGATCCGCTTCTCCAACAACGATCAAGTCGTGGTCGAGAACAAGGCCCAAAAAGATCTCGAGCTGGTTCGGATGAAGGCCGACGACGTCGCGCGATTGATTCCGAAGAAGCTTCAAGACACGATGCTGAGCATGCTCGTCCAACGCGGCCGTCTTGCGCCGATCGACGAAAAGACACCGCTCGTGCAATACGCGTACGGCGGCGTCATCAAGCGCGGCAGCCGCGCGTTCCACCGTCTCTCGATTCACTCGCGCGTGCGCGACCCGGTGACCCATGAAGTGAAGGCGTACGACACGCGCTTCCTCTTCGACGATCAGGGCTCCGACGTCGCGATCGACGAATAGCGCAGCAGCATCTCGCGCACCGCGCTGAGCACGGCGTCGACCGCTGCGCGGCGGTAATCCCAGATCGAATCCACCGGCGGGTAGCGCACCGCCATCGTTGCGTTGCTCTCGAACACAACCACATCCCCGCGCGCGTCGAGCGCGAAGTCGATGCCCGCATAGGCAAGCTCGAGTCTTGCGGCAACGCTTTGCAGTGCGCTCCACGCCCGATCGCCCAGCGCCGCCTTCGGGTCGCGCAGAAAGGCCGCCTCTCGTTCGCGATAGGCCGGATTCGCCGCCATCTGCGCGCTGAAGTAATGGACTTTCCATTGCTGCGAGATGGCCAGGTGCAGCGGATAGAGCGCGCCGTCGACAAGCATCACCCGATATTTCGCGTACGCGCCCGACTGGTCGCGCGTCTCGATCGGCTCGATCGCAAAGAAATGGTCGCCGGGAAGCGCCGCAAGCGCCGCCTCGATCTCGTCGCGGCGATCGACGCGCACGAAGTGTTCGCCCGCATGATAGCCGGGCGCGCGCAGCAATACCGGAGGCGCGAGTTCGCGCACGCTCTCGCGCGTGCAGAGCTCGATGCGCGCAAGCGTAACGCCGGGGATTCCGCTCAGCCGGCTCGCTTGTGCGATGCGCCCCGTCCGCGCGATCTGCTCGGGGGTGTTGAGTACGCGGCGGCGCGTGTGCGCGAGCAGCGCGCGGGTCCGCTCGAGCGCCTCACCCGAACTGTCGGCTTCACCAACCGCATTGAAGACGACGTCGTGCTGCGGAAGCGGCGCGTCGAGCGGATGCAACTCGACAGCGAGCTTGGTTACTTCGAACGAGCGATCGTCGAAGAGGCGCTCGGTGACGACGTTGCCGCTGCCGAGCGTGATGGGGACGAGAACCCGCACGGGCTCTCCGCTTCCGCGATACGGCACGACCGTGGTCGAATCGCCTTGCGCTGCGATTCCGCACTGCGTTTTTGCGACGGCCAGTCCGCGCCGCGCTTCGGCGTTTTGCGGGTTGGCGCGCACCGCCGCCTCGTAGGCATGCAACGCCAGCGCCGGCTCGCCGCGCAAGACATAGAAATAGCCGAGATTCGTGAGGGCGAGCGAGCTGCCCGGAAAGCGTTCTGCCGCTTCGAGCGCGAGCGCAAAGGCGGCGTCCGGTTTTCCGCTGCGTTGAAGACCCTGGATTTCGCGCGCGAGCGACTCCGGCGTGTCATCCATGCAATGCGTCGATGAGCGGCCGCAGCTCGCGTTCGTAGTGCCGCCAGCGGCCGATGGAACCGGCGGAGAGAGGACGGCGAACTTGCACGACGCTTGCCGTTCGAATCGGCCGTTCGACTTTCCAAAACTCCAAACACGCGGGATCCCACGCGAGCCCGCAGTGTTCGACGATCCGGCGCGCCTGTGCCTCGAAGTCGCCGACGAGCGCTTCGTACTCGAGGTCGAGCATGACGCCTTTGGGCAGCAGCGCGCGCACGTAGCTCATCTGCTCGCGGTAGAGGCGATAGTAGCTGCCGAGTTCCTTCAGATCGTATGCGTAGTTTTGCCCGTCGGCGAAATTCGTCATGTAACACGAAAGGCACGTATCGCGCGGATCGCGGAGCACGTGAACGAATCGCGCATTCGGCAGCGCGGCGGCGATCGCGACGGCGAAGCGAAAGTTGGAGGGCATCTTATCCGTAAAGCGCTGCGCGGGCGCGGGCGCTTGGACGCTCGCCAGGTAGCGCGCGCCCAGTTCGCGCAATGCCGCTCTCAGCTCGGCGAGAAAAGCGTCCGTATCGCGCGGGTCGGCGGCGATTGGAGGAAAGAGGCCGAGTGCGCGCTCGAACGCGTCGAGCTCGCCGGCCGCGTAAACGCCGGGGTGCGCGGCGAGCATTTGCTCGACGAGCGTCGTCCCCGAGCGCGGCATCCCGATGATGAAGACCGGCGCCGCGTCCGGCTCTCCCGCACCGCGCACGGCGCGCGCGAGCTGCGGACTGAACATCGCGCGCAGCGAGCGCAGCAGCGTCGCATCCGCAGACGGGTCGTAGTCGAGGGTCGCGCGTTTGCTCTCGTTGGCGATCCGCGCGTGCGCGAAGGCTTCGCGGTATCGCCCGAGCGCTTCGCATGCGGCGGCGAGTGCGAAATGCAGCTCGATCCGGTCGTCCTCTCGCAGCAGCGGGTCACCGGCCAGCTCCGTCATCCGTGCCAGGTGCGCGGCGTCCGAGCCGGATCGCGTTTCGACCAGGTACCGGTGCGCAGCGCCGTCCCGCGGATCGAGCGCAAGCACGCGCTCGAAGCACGCGGCAGCCTCGCGAAGGCGCCCGTTCTCTCGCAACTCGATCCCATGCCGCCGCAGATCCGCGGAATCAATGTAGGTATCGTCCATGGCGTAATTCTCTTGAGGTATACCAAGCGCACGTTCGGCGTGCCTTCACAGGGAGGCGCGCCGTTGCGCGCGCAATGGGCACGGATGAAAGCTAAAGCCTGGTGGAACGTCCTCTTACTCGTTCCGTTCATCGCAACGCTCTTCCCCGCGTTGTATAACTCTCTCGAACCGCAGCTTTTCGGCATGCCGTTCTTCTATTGGTATCAACTGGCATGGACGATCGGGTCCGGCATCTTGTTAGCGATCTACATCGCGATCATTCGCGGAGGCGAGCGCGATGCAAGCTAGTTCAATCATCCTCATCGTCCTGGTAGTCGGCATTACGATTCTGGGTTTTGTTGCAGCCGGCTGGCGCAGAACCGGCACCCTGGAGCACATGCACGAGTGGGCGCTGGGCGGCCGCAACTTCGGCACGATCATCTCCTGGTTCTTGATCGGCGGCGACCTCTACACTGCCTACACGTTCATCGCCGTACCGGCGCTCGCGTATGCCGCCGGACCGATGGCGTTCTTCGCGCTGCCGTACACCATCGTGGCCTATCCCTTCGGCATCCTCATACTCACGCGGTTCTGGAGCGTGTCGCGCAACCGCGGCTATATCACCGCCGCCGATTTCGTGCGCGACCGTTTCGGCGATCGCTCGCTGGAGGTCGTCGTCGCCATCACCGGCGTGATCTCGATTCTTCCGTACATCGCACTGCAGCTGGTCGGCATGGAAGTCGTCTTCCAGCAACTCGGCGGTATCTTCGCCGTCGGAAACGGCGAGGTGGCGCTGGCGATTTCATTCATTCTGCTCGCGGCCTACACGTACACGAGCGGCCTGCGCGCGCCGGCGCTGATCGCGCTGGTCAAGGACACGCTCATCTACATCACGATCATCTGCGCGATCGTCGCGGTCACGCACATGTTCGGCGGATGGGCGGGCATCTTCGATGCGGCCGGAAGGGCATTGGCCGCAAAACCAAAACCCGCGACGCTCTTGCTGGCGCAACCGCAGTACTTCGTGTACGGCACGCTCGCGTTCGGCTCGGCGCTCGCGCTCTTCATCTACCCGCACTCGATCACGTCGATACTCTCGGCTAAGAGCCGTCAGGTCGTGGAGCGCAACATGGCGCTGCTTCCGATCTACTCGCTCTTGCTCGGGTTTCTCGCGCTGCTCGGCTACGCCGCCATCGCGGCCGGCGTGAAAGTAACGAATCCGCAGTTTGCCGTTCCGGCGCTCTTTGCGAAGATCTTCCCGGATTGGTTTGCCGGCGTGGGCTACGCGGCGATCGTGATCGGCGCGCTCGTTCCGGCGGCGATCATGGCAATCGGCGGCGCGAATCTCTTCGCGAGCAACATCTTCCGGCAGTTCTCTGCCCAGCGCGATGCCGTCGAGACGCGCACCGCGAAGATTCTAACGCTGGCGATTTGCCTCGTGGCGCTGCTCTTCGTGATCTTCCTCAAACCGCAGTTCGCAATCGGCTTCCAGTTCCTCGGCGGCGCCTGGATCCTGCAAACCTTCCCGGCGTTCGTGATCGGGCTCTACACCAACTGGCTCAATCCGAAAGCGCTCTTGCTGGGCTGGTTCGTAGGCTGGGTAGCAGGTACGTACATGGCGGTCGCGACCGGCTACACCGCTGCCTTCCCGCTCCATATCTTCGGCGGGACGCTCGTGGGATACGGGCCGTTCTACGCACTCATCCTGAACCTGATCGTCGCGGTCGTCGCGACGCCGCTCTTCAACGCGGCGGCCAACATGCGCGGCACCGACGCAACCAGCGCGGCGGACTACGCCTAGGGCGCGCTCGGCGCTTCAGGCATAGACGTCGATGTTCCGCCCGACGCCGATTGCGCGAAAATAGCGCACGACGTCGGGCGGATCTTGCGGCAGACGCACGGGCCCGGCGCCGCGGCCCGAACTGACCGCGCGCAGAACCTGGCGATACTGATCGATCGCCCAGGCAACGGAGATCCCTATAGCGTTCAAAGCCATCCGTCTCAGAGGTTCGGCAGCATGAACGCGATCCCCACCAGCGCGATCAGCGCGCCGCTGAGGACTTCGCCGTAGCGCTCGAGCGGGCCGAGGTGCAAGCGTGCGAGCGCCGCACCCGAAAGGGTGCAGAGCGCGACGTACGTGGCGATCGTGCTCGCCGCAAAGCAGAGCGACATCAAGGCAATCAAACCTGGGCCAAACTTGGCCGCGGCAAAGAACGCCGGGATCCCCTCGACCATCGGCGAGGAGCCGAGAATCAACATCAGCGCCGTGCGCGAACCCACTTCTCGCCGCTCCGCTTCGTGCTGGACGCCGGCGCGCAGCTCGAGCCAGGCGCTCACTGCAATCCAAGCGCCGAAGCCGATCAACGCGAGACTCGAGATGAGCGAGACGAGCGACCCGAAACGCGCGGCGACCGCGACGCCGGCAATCCACACGACCAGACCGATGGCAAGCGTCGAAACGGTGTGACCAATTCCCGCGCCAAACGCGGCGCGCGCCGTCTGCGCACGCGTCCAGCCGCGCTGCCGCGCGAGCAGGGTGATCGGCGCCCAATGATCGGGCACGATCGTATGCAGCACGCCGACCGCGATCACGGCCAGCACGAGCAGCCATGCTTCCTGCGTCATGACGAACCGCTCGGGCCGAAGCGTTCCGTTTTGATGCGTGCGGGATCGTGACCGGCCTCGACCAGCAGATTGGCTGCAGCCTCAACGAACGGCGTAGGCCCGCAAACGTAACACGAGGGCTGCTCGGCCGCGCCGAACGTAGCCGATGCAATCGCCCTGGCATCGATGCGCCGCGGCGGATGCGGCCAACCCTCGGGTACGCCGCGCGTGTACACGAACGTAACGCCGACGCCGCGGCCGGCGTGCCTCTGCAGCTCGTCCGCGTAAATGACCGATTGCGGTGAACGCACCGAGTAGAGCAGCCGGAACGGTGCGGCGCTTCCCGAGAGCGCGCAGCTACGGATCATCGCCATCAACGGCACGATCCCCGAACCGCCCGCAATCAACTGCACCGGCTCGCGTTGTTCGGGGCGCCAGACGAACCAGCCGCCGATCGGCCCGCGCACTTCGAGCGGATCGCCCGGCATCAAGCCTTCCGCGAGATACGGGGAGACCTCGCCGTCGGCAAGCTCTTCGATCGTCAATTCGAGACGCTCACCCTCGGGCGCATTCGCAATCGAATAGGAACGCACCGCGCTGTAGCCGTCCGGCGCGGTGAGACGCACGTCGAGATGCTGCCCAGCCGTATGGCCCGGCCACTCCGGCACGTCGAGCACGAGTGTGTGCGCCGTCTGCGTCTCGCGTTTTCGTTCGACGAGCTTGCCGACGCGCCAGACTAATCCCCCCAGTAGCGTTGCTCCCGCCAGGGGTCGCCGTAATTGTTGTAGCCGAGGCGTTCCCAAAAGCCCGGCTGGTCTTCACGCATCAAGACCAAGCCGCTCACCCACTTCGCGCTCTTCCAAAAGTAGAGATGCGGCACGAGCAGCCGCGCCGGCCCGCCGTGTTCGGGTTCGAGATCCTTGCCGCCGTAGCCGTAAGCGATCCACGCCTTGCCGCTGCGCAGATCCGCGAGCGGAACATTGCTCGTGTAGCCGCCGTAACAATGCGCCATCGCGAACTGCGCTTCGCTCTGCACACCCGCGAGCAAGGTGTCGATTGCAACGCCTTCCCACATCGTGTCGAACTTCGACCAGCGCGTGACGCAATGGATGTCGGTTGCGATCTTCTCGCTCTGCAGCGCGCGAAACTCACTCCAGTTCCAGCGGCGCACCTCGCCCTTTTCCGTCGTGAGCGTAAAGCTCCAAGCCTCGATTGGAATCGAGGGCGTGGGTGTTGCCGAGAGCACCGGAAAATCTTCGGTGACGTATTGCCCCGGCGGCAGCTTGCCGGCCGGAGCGCGGCGGCGGCCGGTAAAGCCGGGCGAAACGACGCGCTCGTCGCTCACGGCGGGCAGCCTTGAAGCTGCCACTGCTTGAACGTCTCGCACATCTGGGCCGACCACTTCTCGCCCGTGCCCGGCGGCGGCATCGTCCCCTCGCTGACCGTCGCATAAATCGCGACGGCGTGTCTCTTGACGTCCTCGTAGTTCGATAGGTCCATGCCGCCGCGCTTCATGTGATCCACGTCAGTCTGCGTGAACATGGGGCGAATGTCTTTGGCGAAGCTCAGCGAAGGTTGATCGCTCACCGGAGGCTCCTTATATAGCGATGATGTCCCGCTTTCTACGCTGCGTCATACTATCATGTGCGCTCGGCCTTCTGACGTACGGCGCGGCGCACCCGGCGGCGGCGCCGAACGTGCAGATCTTTTCCTGCCAAATCTTCTCCGGGTCGCCCCCGCTTCCACTCGACGACGAACTGGGGCTTGCGGTACGGTTCAAGAACGATTCGCCCGACGAGCTGACCTCGATCGTCTGGCGTACGTTCTATGGGCCGGTACCGGTCGACTTCATCGACGACGGAAGCTTCGCGCCGCAGGCACAGATCGACAACTATCTGCTCTACGAACGAGGCTCGAGTCACCTCAACGTGACCTCGGTCCTGCTCGACGCGCTCAGTCTCGCGCTCACGCACGGCCACGCCGCATCGGCGGCATCGCTCGTTACGACCAACCTTGCGCTTCCGCCGCACGCCGGCACCGAGGACCCGGGAAACTGCACGATCGTTCGCGCGACGTATGCGAGCGGTGCGCTCTGGACCAATCCCGCTCTCCCGCAGTCAATCGATTTGATGCCGACGCCCTCTCCGCGCCCCACCGCGACGGCTGCGCCGAATACGCCGCTCATCGTCGACGACTGCACCTTGATACTGTTCGGCGGCAAGAAGGCGCTGCTCCAAGTCAGGTTCCGCAACCAGATGCGCCAGCCCATCGAGAAGATAACGTTCCGCGCGCAATACGAGGCGAGCGGTCTCGATTTTACCGACCGCGGACGGTTTCTGCGCGACGCGTCCATAACGCACACGCTCGAGCTCGCACTCCCCGACGCGCTACGTTCGCGGATGTATCGAAGCTTTGACGATCCCAATCGCTGCGCGCCGGCGAACATTCGGTATGCCGACGGCGAGCAGTGGCAGAATCCGTATCTTTCCGCAACGCCCGGACCGCTGCCGACTCCAATCCCGAACGCGCTTTCGGCGCGCGACATGCGCATGCGCTGGACGCAGCGCCACGGTTTCCCCACGCCTATCCCGACTTCCGATGATCCAAGTCATCCCTGAGAAGTCACTCGAATAGCTTTGGTGAAGCTCTTTCCATGAGGGCAGGTCGATGCGAATTTTTCTCAGCTACGGCCATGACAAGAACGCTCATCTCGTCGAGCGCATCAAACACGATCTTGAAGCGCAGGGCTTCGACCCCTGGATCGATACCGCGCAAATCAAGAGCGGCGACGACTGGCGCCGCAGCATCCGCGACGGCCTCAAAGCAAGCCGCGGCGTCATTGCGTTCCTCTCGAAGTACTCGACGCGCAAACCCGGAGTCTGCCTCGATGAATTGATGATCGCGCTCGACGTGCACGGAGGCACCGGAAGCATCCTCACCGTGCTGCTCGAGGACGAGAAGGACGTAGAGCCGCCGGTTACCGTCTCGAGCATCCAGTGGATCGACATGAGTCAATGGGAAACCGAGCAATCCAAAGGACAGCTCGAAGAATATTACGCGCAGAAATTCGCGGAAATCGTTGCGGTGTTGAAAAGCACCACGTTTTCCACCTTTAGCGGCGAGATCAACGAGCTGCGCGCGCTCTTGCAGCCCGCCAAGCAGACGAGCGAGATTCCGGCGCTGGTCGAGGAGTTCGTCGGACGCACCTGGCTCTTCGACGAACTCGAGCGGTGGCGGCTCGCAGAGGGCGAATCGAGGCTCTTCTGTTTGACCGGTGACCCCGGCTCGGGCAAGAGCGCGTTCGCCGCGTGGCTCACCCACAACAACAAGGCCAACGTCGTCGGCCTCAACCTCTGCAAGTACAACATCGAGGACCGCCGCGACGCCTCGAGAGTTTTGCGCACGCTCGCCTTTCAAATCGCGACGCGCCTTCCCGACTATCGCGCCAATCTCTTGGAGAAGTTCCGTCAACACGACCGGGAAGGCAAGGAGCTTTTGGGGAGAGACGCGCCCTCGCTCATCCAGTGGCTGCTGCTCGATCCGCTCAACGCCTTGATCGACGGCGGGCGCAACCACGATCGCGTGCTGGTCGTGATCGACGCGCTCGATGAGACGCTCCAGGACGGACGCAGTCAACTCGCCGAGGTGTTGATGCAGCAGGCAAAGCACCTGCCGAAGTGGGTGGCGCTCTTCGTCAGCACGCGCCCCGAGGACGCGATCCTTCGCAAGCTCGCGGGCACGTGGCAGTATGCGATCGACCGCAACGCAAAAACCAACCGCGGCGATCTGCTCGCGTACGCCCGCAAATGGCTGAGTTCAAAGTTTCCCGAGCATGAAGCCGCCGCACTCGCCGAGCGCATATGCGATGCAGCGGGAGGCAATTTTCTCTACCTCAGTAAGCTGCGCGAGGGCGTCGCGAATAACGTCTTCGATCTGCGCGCCGACAGCGGTTTTCCACGCGGTCTGACCTCGCTCTACCTCGAGTGGTTCGAGCATCGTTTCGCAGACAAGCCCGCCTACCGCGCCGATTACGCGGAACTCCTCGGGGTGCTCGCGGCGGCTAAAACACCCGTGCCCGAAGCCATGCTCACCGAGATGTTTTCGTGGGACAAAGCCCGGCGCGTCGAACTCCTCGACCGGTTGAGCGGGCTCTTCGAGCGCGGCCCGAGCGGGGTTGCGCCCTTTCACAAGAGTCTGCGCGACTGGTTGATCGACGAACGCGCTGCCGGGCCGTACGTCATCGACGAAGAGCGAGGCGAAGCGCGTTTGTTCGCCGTGCTGCTCGTAAAGGTCGAAGCGAACGCGAACGCAACTGCGTTCGCCGCACCCGACGACTTCACGCGCATCGAATTTCCCGGGCTTGCCGAAAAGCTCTGGGACGCGAAGACGGCCGGTGCCGGCGCATTCGAAAAGCTCGCGGCATATGCTTATGCCGTCGCCGAGGATCTCAAGACGAGGCGTGAATGGCATAGCGCGCTCGAATGGCTTCATATGCTGCGTACGATCGCGGCCAAGGCGGACGCAAAGGACGCGCCGATCCTCGTAAAGACGTGCGAAGCCGAAGGAAAGATCTTGGAGCGCCAGGGCCGCTCGCGCGAGGCGCTGGCGTCATACCGTGCGGGCATCGATCTGGCCGAACGTCTGCACGGGAGCGGCGCGGTCGATTTGCACGATCTCCTCCGGCTGCACATCGGCACCGGCGACGTGCTCAAAGTTCAAGGAAATGCCGGCGCGGCGCTCGCCGCATACGACGACGCGATGCGCATAGCAAAGGAGCTGGCCGATCGCGACGCCGGCGACACGGCCACACAGCGCAGTATCGCGGAGCTCTATAGCAATATCGGTGACGTGCAGGAGAGCACGCAGAGCCGCAGCGGAGATGCGCTCGCATCATATACATCCGCGATGGAGATCTGCCGGCAGCTAACCGCGCTCGAGCCCGAAAACGACGACTGGCAGCGCGATCTCTCCCTCGCCTACGATCATATCGGATCCATTCAACGGACGCTCGGACAGACGACGGCGGCACTCGATTCGTTCCTCTCCGAATTGCAGATTCGCAAAGCGCTGGTCGACCGCGACCCGCGCAATCCGCAGCGACGGCGCGATCTTTCCTGGAGTTACAACCGCGTCGGCGACATCCAGCAGAGCCTGGGCAACGTAAACGCGGCGCTCGCCTCGTTCCAAGCGGGGATGGAGATCGCGCAAGATCTGGCGCTTCTCGACGCGCGCGAACCCGACTGGCAACGGGCTCTGGCATGGAGTCACATTCGCGTCGGCTCGGTGCGGCTGGGCCGCGGGCAGCGAACCGACGGACTGGAATCCTATCGCGAGGCGCTGAAGATCCGCCAAGGCCTCGCCAAGCTCGACCCGGACAACAGCGAGTGGCAACGCGACGTTCTTTCGAGCTATAACCAAATCGGCGATACCCTCCTCTCGAGCGGCGACTCCAAAGCGGCCCTCGACTCCTACACCGCGGGCATGGAGATCGCGCAGCGTCTGCATCGGCTCAACCCGGATAGCGCGTCGTGGCGCAACGACCTCGCCTGGAGTCACATCCGTATCGGCGACATTCAAAACGCGCAAGGCGACGTCGCCGCCGCGGTTGCGTCGTTCGAGACGGGCAAAGCGATCATCGCCGGCCTCGCGGAGAACGATCCTGACGATTTCGACTGGCAGTCGAATCTGGCCACCGCCGGCTTGCGCATCGCCGACGCGCTGCGCGCACGCGGCGAGGTCGAAGGCGCGCTGCGCGAGTACCGGTCGATCGAAGCCATTCGCAGGAAGCTCGTCGCGCGCGATCCGGATCGCTCGGCTTCGCAACGTGCGCTGATGATCGCAGTTCAGCGTATCGGCGACGTTCAACGCGAGCGCGGCGACCTCGATGCGGCACTCGCGTCGTACGAGGAGGGCATGGCGATCATCTCGCGGCTCGTCGACCTCGATCCCGAGAACGCGCTCTGGCAGAACGATCTGGCCAGCAGCTATCGCGCCATCGCGAACGCCAGGTACGAGCGCGGCGACGTGAACGAGGCGCTGCAGGCGCTGGAAGAGGAATCGAAGATCACGGAGCGCTTGATCGCCCTCGACCCGAGCGACACGGGATGGCGTCTGCGCCGAGCCGGCTCTGCCACCTGGAGAGGCGATATCGAACTCGCGAGGGGCGACCTCGATGCGGCCTTGGCCTCGTACACGCAAGCCCGAGAGATCGCCGAGCAGCTGGCGCTGCAAGACCCTTTGAGCGTTCGCTGGCAGCGGGAATCCACGCTGATCTACCACCGCATCGGCCGCGTCGCTCACGCGCGCGGCGACGCGCGCGAGGCGCTTTCCTTGCACCGTAAAGCGATGGAGATCGAACAGCGGCTCGTCGCTCTCAACCCGGATGACGTCGGTGCGTTGCGCACCTACGGGGTCAGCAACCTCATGATCGGAACGATCTTGCGGGAGTCCGGCGAGACCGATGCAGCCTTGACTTCGTTCAATGAAGCTCTGCGGGTCGCATCGACGCTCGCGTCCCGCGACGGCAACAACCTTCTTTGGCAGCGCGATCTGATGTCGTGCCAGGTGCAAGTGGGCGGCTTGCAGTGGTTGCGCGGCGACGCGGCGGCAACCCTGACCGCGCTAGCATCCGCGAAGAACATCGCAACCGCCCTGCTCGCGCGCAGCCCGGACAATACGGCCTTGCGATCCGATCTAGCATCCATCTACACGCAACTCGGTACGGCACAAAATGCAGTCGGCGAGACCGGCGAGGCGCTGACCTCGTATACGACCGCGAAAGAACACTACGCTCATCTGATCGAACGCGATCCCTCGAACGCTACCGTACAGCGCGGCATCGTCATGTCGATGCTGGCGCTGGCGCGCTTTGCGCAAGAGAGCGGCGACTCCGATTCGGCGCTCACCCAGTCCCGCGCCGCCATGGAGATCGTCAAGCGAGCCGCTTCGAGCGGCGGAAACTTCGCGCAGTGGAAGAGCGACCTCTGCGCGCTCCACAATTTCATCGGCGACCTGCTGCGCGCGCGCGGCGAGACCAACGAAGCTCTCGCGTCCTATCGAGACGGTCTCGAGGCGATTCACGAGCTCACGGCGCTTGCGCCCGACAATCTCGGATGGCAGCGAGAGCTCTTCGTCAGTCACTCGAAGATCGCCGGCACGCAAGCGCTGCTCGGAAACCTGGAAGCGGCACGCAGGTCGTACGAAACCGCGGCGGAGCTCTGCCGCGCGTTCGTCAAGCGCGATCCGGAGAATCTGCAGTGGCAGAGCGACCTCTGCACGGCATACAATCACGTCGGCGACGCGCGGCAGGCGCTCGGCGATCTCGAGGGAGCGCTCGCAATGTTCGTCGATGCCATCGCGATCGCTCAACGCGCCGCCGAACGGGCGCCGACCAATCTGATTTGGCAATTCAACGTCCCCGTCACGCGCGTGCGCATTGGGAGCGTCGAAGAGCTACGCGGAGATGTCGCCGGCGCGCTCAAGCTCTATCGAACCGCGATCGACGAAACCGCGCGGCTCTTGGAGCACGATCCTCGCAATGCCGTCTGGCTCGATCATATGCGCGACTGCTACTCCAGGATCGGCAACCTCGAGCTCGCGCATGGAAACATCGAGGCGGCCTCCGCTTCGTACCGCGAGGCGCTGAATATCGCCGAGCATCTCTGCGAGCTGGATGCGAGCAATGCATTCCGGCGGCGCGATCTGGCACGCGCGCACATGCTCGTCGGCGCCGAGCAGCAACAAAAGCGCGACCTCGAGGCGGCCCTAGCGTCCTTAGAAACCGCCGGCGGAATCCTGCGCGACTTGACCCTGCTCGATCCCGACAATTCGTCGTGGCAAGAGGATCTGGCGGACGCGCTCAACCGCCGGGGCGACATCGAACACGCACGCGGCAGCGCCGATAAGGCACTGCGCTCCTATGAAGCGTCGATGGAGATCGTTCGTAAACTCGTGGCTTTGGACCCCAAGCGCGTCGGCCCGCAGCGTAAGCTTCTCGCAAGTCATGCCAGAATTGGAGACATTCAGGCGGAACAGGGCGATATCGAGCGTTCGGTGACCTCGTACAATGCGGCGATCTTCATCGCGAAGCGCCTCGTCGAGCTCGCGCCCGAAAGCACCTATTGGCAATCCGATCTCGCGATTCTCTATAACCGGCTCGGCGGCCGGCAGCGTGCGACCGGCGACCTGGAGGGAGCACTCGCCTCGTTTGACGCCGAGCTTGCCGCTCGCAAGCTCTTTTCCGAACTCGACCCCGCAAACGTCTCCTGGCAGGGCGGGCTTGCCGATTGTTACGGTAGCCTCGGCAACGTGAGGTTCGAGAAGAACGATATCGAGGGCGCGCGCACCGCATCGCAGTCCGCGCTCACGCTACGCGCGCGACTCGTCGCGCAGAGTCCCGAGAACGTGCCGCTGCTGCAGACCCTCGCGCTCGATCACGAGCGCCTTGCCGTCGTCCATTCTGCGCGGGGCGACACGAATCTCGTCTGCGCGAATTATCGTGAGTCCGTCGCTGCGGCGCAGAGCGCGCACGCGCTCGAGCCGGACAACCCCGGCGTAGCGATCGTGCTCGCCCGCGTCTGCGGGTGCCTCGCAAACGTATTGCGCGAACTCGGGGACGACACAAACGCCCTGACGTCGTATGCCGACGCGGTTCGCGCCGCCCACCGTGCGGTCGAGCTCGCGCCGGAACAGGCCGAGCGGCACCGCGCACTCGCGTACGCGTGCTACGATCTCGCCAAAGCACACGAGAGCGCCGGCAGCATTGATGCAGCGCTCGAGTCGTATCGCACCGAGCGCATCGCACTCGAGCGGGCCGCCGAACTCGGTTTGGAGGATTTGGATTCGGCGACCGCGCTCCTCAACTGCTTGGTCGAGATCGGCGACATACACGTGCAGCGCGACGAACGGGACGCTGCGCTGGCACATTACGAAGAGATCGCTCGCAAAGCCAAGGCACTTGCGGAGGGCCCGGATCGCGCGCATTGGTTGCGTTATCTCGCCCTCTCGTACGGACGCTCGGCATCGGTTCATCAAGCGCAGGGCGACGCTGCCAAGGCTCAGAGCAGCTATCGTGACGACGTCGAGATCTTGGAGCAGGCGCTCGATCTCGAACCCCAGGACGAACTTCTTCTATCCGATCTCCTCTGGGTCGTCAAGCAGCTCGGGCAGCTCGATTACGCCGCGGAAGTCGCGCGGCGTGCGGCCGCGCTCTTGCCCGCGAGCGCCGCGTGGCAGACACGTCTTGCGGCCTCCTACGAAGAGCTCGCGACGAGCCGGCTGCGGGCAGGACATCTCGGCGGCGCGCTCGCGTCATATCAAGATGAACGTGAAGTACGCGAGAAGCTGATCGCGCTCGATTCGAACAACGGTGAGGCATATTCGTCTCTCATTTCTTGCGATCTGCGCATCGGCGACGTGATCGTGCGTTTGGGCGACCCCGATTCCGCGCTCGCGGCTTATCGGCGCGTCGAAGCTACTGCTGAAATGCTGACCAAACGCTATCCGAGCGACGCCGAGTGGCTTCGGCTGCTCGCCGTCGCCCAAGGACGCCTGGCCGCGATCTGCGAGACGCGCGGCGAGCCCGCGGCCGCCATCGAGCAACTGCAGGCTGCGCTCGCGAACCTCGAGCGCGCATTCTCACTCAACAGCGAAAACACGCAAGTATCGGTCGACGTGTGCAGAATCGCGACCAAGCTCGCAAACAAGCTTCTCGTCAGCGGAGATGCACGCACCGCGCTCGAGTGGGCGAAAGCCGCGGTCGAAGGCGGCCTGTTGATCGTGTCGCGCGACCGCAGCCGCACCGACTGGCAGCGCGATCTCTATTTGAGCTATCTCGCGCTGGGCGATGCGCAGTCGGCGCTCGGCGATGGGAAAGCCGCGCACGCGTCCTTTACGGCAACGGTACAGATCGCCGAAGCGCTGCTCGCGGACGACCCCGGCAACGAGTTCGCGAAAAACGACCTGGCCGCGATTCGCACGCGCTTCTAGCGCCGGGCGGCGCCGGAACGCACCCGGAACGCAGCGCTGATCCGCGGCCCGACCACGGCATCGGTTTTGGGAATCCCGTGATCGTAGTGGCGCTGCGTCTCGTACGACATGACCAGCAGGCTGCCCGGTTCGAGATCGAGATCGAGAATGCGCCGCGGCACGCTCTTGCTCCGGATCGTCATGCGGCGCGTGGCGCCCAGCGAGAGCAGCGCGATCGGTTTCCCGGCAACCAGCTCGGGTAAACGATCGTTGTGGGGCGCTACGCTGTCGTGTCCGTCGCGATAGAGGTTCAAGCCGATGCTCGTAAAGGTCGCGCCCGCGATGCGTTCGATTTCGGGAACGAGCCCGGCCAGCGGAGCAGCAAGCGGACTCTCGATCGGCATCGACGCCACCATGCGCGGCACGTCGACCTCGCGCTCGTACATCACGCGCCGCTCGCTGCGCCAGGGAACCGAGACGCGAAGCTCGTCGAAGAGGCGCGCGGCGGCCTCGGGCGCCACGAGCCCGGGATAATAGAGGATCGAGCCACTCGCGCCGGCGACCAGCACGCGCGATCCCGCATCGAAAAACCCAAGCTGCCGGGACACATCTTCAGCAATCCCGATGGGAGGGCGCCCGGTTGCGCGAAGAACGCAGCGTATGACGCTCACCCTCGCGCTCGCAGTCGTGCTGCAATGTTCGCGCTCGGACGGCGGGAGCTCCCCGCCGGAGCACTGGAGCTTCGACACGGTAGCAAAGACCGCCGCGATCCGCCTGCCGGATGGACGCACCTTGACGTTTTGGGATGTGAAAGAGAATCAGGACGCAGCCGACGTCATCGTTGACCTCACCGGATACCGCCACTGGTATCATTTCGACATCACCGGCCTTCGTTTGGCCGATGCCGTCTACAACGACGAAACCGGCGAACTCAACTACGACAACTACACCTGCGAAAAAACGATTTGAAGTAACGGCTCCAGGTGCTGGACTCGAACCAGCGACCCGTTGATTAACAGACTACTGGCGGGGCTGCCACTGGGTCCAGCATGTGATGGCTCGTAAGGCGGCGCGCTCGAAATCGACCCCAACCCGTCTAGGATGTGCCAACGACGGCTGCCTATTGCGAGGAGTACGTGCCATCGGCGTGCCGGTCGGACGGCTACGCAACGGCTTGAACCGGCTTCGGCCCGAATGAGGTCAAGTCCGGAGCGCCCGCGCAGGGGTTGGAGCTGACGTGGAGGATGTGCAGGGCATGTTGACAACCCTGCGACCAGTTTCCAGTCAAACCCCAGCGCGAGCGACTCCGTCCGGCGAGGCTTCCCGTCGCCGGATCTTACGCGTTGCAGCCGGTCGGTGGTGCAACGCAATCCCGTACTTAAATGGGTCCTGAGCGCCCGCGCGCGGGCTTGGAGCTTTGACGCGGAGGATCACAATGAACCTCCCGTCAAAACCCGCGCGCGAGCGGCTCTGTCCGGCGGGATCTTCGCTGATCGCCGGATCTTACGCGCCGTAGCGCATTGG
>DATJOG010000042.1:0-81751 GCA_035507275.1 Candidatus Acidiferrales bacterium | reverse complement strand
CACGCCGACCGCGATTGCGCTCGCCGTCGTCCGTACGCCGCGTGCCGCACGGATGAGCGCGAGCCGCGGAAGCCGATCGATCAGGCCGAGCGCGAACGCTTCGCGCAAGCCTTTGGCGATCGCCGAGATGTTGCCGAGATTGCCGCCCGGCAGCACGATCCAATCCGGCACGGCCCAGCCGCGCGCTTCGAGAATCGCCAGCGCCGCGCACTTTTGGCCTTCGATGCGATAGGCGTTGATCGAATTGACGACGGCCGCGTCGCGCACGTGCTGCAACGACGCGAACGCATCGTCGAACGAGCCGTCGACTTCGATCAACTGCGCACCGTACTCGCGCATTTGCGCGAGCTTGGCATCGCTGACGCGGCCGCGTGGGACGATCGCGTACGCATCGAGACCGGCGCGCGCGGCGTAGGCCGCCATCGAGGAGGCCGTGTTGCCGGTGCTCGCGCAGACGACGGCGCGTGCACCGCTCGCCTTTGCGGCCGAGATCGCAACCGTCATGCCGAGATCCTTGAACGAGCCGGTCGGATTCATGCCGAGATGGAGATACGCGAGGCGATCGACGCCGGCGTAGCGCGCGCCCGGCGCCGAGTCGTAGAGCGGCACGTTGCCTTCGGCCAGCGAGACGATCGCATCGCTTGGGATCGGCGGGAGCAGCTCGCGCCAGCGCCACACGCCGCTCGCGAAGAGCGGTTCGTACGACGCGCGTCGCTCGCGCACGAGGCGCCGGAGGCCGACCGGATCGAGCCGCAGATCGCCCAGGACGAACTCGGGCAACCCGCCGCACGGGCAGACTTCGAGGGGGTCGGCGACTGCACCGCAGTCGCTGCATTTCACGAGCATGATGGCTCCCGTTAGAATGCAAGAAACCCCGCACCGTTCGGTGCGGGGTTCGTGCGTAAGCTGGTCCTGATCTCGAGCGCTTTAGCCTACGTCAACCCTACACCGAACGACAGTCGTCGTGGTGGTGGTGGTCGTCGTGGTCGTCGAAACGAACATCGAGATCATGGTGCGAGGATGGTAGCAGCAGAAGGACCGGCCGGTCAAGGGGCGTTACGGAGGCTTGACGCGCGAAGGCGCCCTGCTGGGCCCATGCCGTGGCGCTCGGCAACGTCGAGTGCTTCATTTCGCAGTCGCGTATGATCCTAAAGAAGCTGCTGCTCACAAGTATAAGATTTCTATCGCTTCGACCCGCAACGGGTGCCGCCCGACGGTTTGTATGATTGGACAACTGGGTGGTAGTCATACAAAGCCAAGCGCGCATTAAACGGCGAAAGATCGGCCCTCGCGGATGGCCTAACGCCGTCCAGCGCCTGGGCCAGGTCCTCGAGAAGAGCTGGATCGTTGATATAGCCGTGGCCGATAAGGCCTGAGCCGGCTCGTGAAGCGTCGATGCTCTGGAGATCAGGCGCGTAAATAGGCGATAAAAACGTTTGGCCGATTCGCGTATCAGGATGATACGCCAGCGATAGCAGAAGGGCCACGTCTCGCTCGGAGGAGTAGTTAACAGAGACGTCTGAGTGTGCCGCGAGCGCTGCGAAGTTACTCTTGAAGGTTGCTTCGAAGAGATCCCCGGCAAAGTACGCTGTGCCGCCGATATTCTTACCGGCGCCTGATGGCGGAGAGACGATCTCTTTCGCGATCCCGTACGCTGCCCGAGCACCCATGCTGTGTCCCACAAAAAACGCACAACGGGATCCGAAATTGGAAACGACCTTGATCACATCGCGAATCCCGCCTTGCTCAAGCGATTTCTGTACGACAACTGCATCGTCAGTGTAGGCTAATAGCGAGTCGGCAGATGCCCAATCGTACGCTAACACAGGGCGCTGCGTGACGTTTGCGAGCAGAGCGCTGAGATGAATCGCATCATCGAAACTCTGCGCAAAACCATGCGAGAACACGATCAATTCCCGCGATGGCGAGTGGGCGATGGCCAAATGAAGTGCGCCGACCAGGCCATCGGCATCCGAGAATTCGGTGCAGTGTACTCGGAGCTGCCCGTTCAACTCTGCTGTGCATTCTCCGAAATGAAACCGGTTTTTCATCAAGGTCGTCCCGTACTCGGTACCCGTCGCACTCGGCTTTGTGAATTCGAATCGCCTGGAAGCAGCCGTTGCGTCATTGCGATCAGTGAGGTAGAAGACGGTTTGAGTAAGCTGGGCGCTAGGGGGTCGTATGAGCGGCTGCCATACGACATCGTGCGTCGCCACCGTTATCTCGGTGTTATGGCCTGCGGAGACGTTTGCGATCGCGCCGCCGGCGAAAAGCATGCGACCGTCATCGGCTACGAATTGCGTCGTAATCAAGTACTTCCCCGGAATTACGAGCGGAAATACAAAGCGGCCGTTGACGTCGGTTCTCAAGACTGCAAGCGGGAAGCGCTCCTGATGAGAATAGAGTTCGCGCGAATTGGGCGAGAGGTCGATGCCAGGCATTTCGAGGTTGGGGGAGGATGCGAAAGGCATCGGCGTAGCCCCAAGTCGCTGTGTTTCAAATGAGCTAACCGTCTGCTCATCGCTCGGCCGATATTCAAATAACTGAACGAGGCCGTCGGGGACGGGGAGTCCGGTGAGTACGCGCTGCGCCGGTGGAGAGCTAGGGGCGAACCGCGCTGTCCCGATAATGTTTCCGGTATCTTCTCGATGGGGGACGATTTCGACGAGTTCCCGCTGTGCGGCTAAGAGCGAAGCCGCCGTAGTCGAAAGAACGAAAGACGCGAGCGCAACGAGGACAACCGAGTGGCGAAGGAAAGCCCGAAAAAGCTGGCTCGAAATCATAGCTCAGTCCTCGCTGCGCTGCGGACAACCCGGCCTGAAAGACACCTAGTCGCGAATCTTGCGTATCCGACGCAAATGAAACGTCTCGCAAGAATGAGGCGGAACCCTTCAAACTGGTCCATCTGGACCAATTGAGAAACTTGGTTAGAGGGAACGCGTTTCCAAAGACGCGGGGGGTCGAAAAGATTGAGACGGCTGCTGCTGCTGTGTTAGCGCCCCGTCGCGCTGTTTATCGAGGCGAGGCATTGACCTTTGTCTCTGGGAGCTTCACGGTTACCCCATCGCCCTAGCGGCGCTACGCTCGGGATGACAGGTTACGTCGTCCCTCGACTACGCTGCGCTACGCTTCCTACACTCGGGATGACAGAGCTACGTCGTCCCTCGACTACGGTCGCTACGCTCCCTACGCTCGGGATGACAGAGCTGCGCTCGGGATGACAGAGCTACGCTCGGGATGACAGAGCTGCGGGGGAGGGGCGGCCGGGGTGCGAATCCTGCCCCAGTCGTCACTCGGAGGCAGTCTATGCACTGGTTGCGCCGTGCGTGCTTTGTCTTAGCGAGCGCCGCGCTGATGGTTTCGTGCGCGCATGTCGAGTATTTTTCGCTGCCGCCGCCGTCGTTGCCGCCGTCGTCGCCGGGTACCCTTACCGCTAGTCCCGCCGCGCTCGCAATCAGCGGCACGGGCGCAGGCTACGCGCAGACGACGCAAGTGCAAGAGACGGGCTATACCGGCACGCTCGGCGAGAGCAATACGTGCAGCGGCGTTGCAACCATCTCGCCGTCGAGTGCGAGCGGCCCGTCGGCAACCTTCACCGTAACCGGAAGCGCGCCGGGCTCGTGCACCGCGACCATCTCCGGCGGGAATTCGCAGCAGGTCACCGTCACGATAACCGTGACCACCATCGGCGTAGGTGTCCAATGAGCGCACGTGTAGATCGCATCATCGCAGCGCTCGTCGCAATCGCGCTTGCCGGTTGCGGCGGCGGCTCGTCGCTGCCCGCGCCCTCCTCGCACGCGCAAACGCAGGCGGCGACCACCGCGCAGTTCCGTATCCTCATTCCGCCCAAGTCCGCGCAAGCGGTGCTCTCGCCGAAATACGTTTCTTCGTCGACGCAATCGGTGACCATCACGCTCACGAGCGTGAACGGCGCCGCGTATACCGGAACCGTGTCGTCGCCCGCGGCCGTTACGACGAGCCTCACACCGTCGAGTTCGAACTGCACCAGCGGCGCAAGCGGCCTCACGTGCATCGCGCCGGCAACCGCGGTCGCCGGCGACGACATCTACTCCGTCGCAACCTACGATGCGTCGAATGACTTGCTTTCGGAAGGAACCGCGACGCTCACGGTCGTTGCCGGTCAGGCAAACACCGGAAACCTCACGCTCAACGGCGTGATGGCGAGCGTCACGCTCGCGTTTGCGACCGATTCGCACGTATCCGGATCGCAGTCCGCGGGCTACGCGATCGTCGGCAATCAGCCGCACACGTTCACGGTCGTGCCGCTCGACGCGGGCGGCAATACGATCGTCGGCGCCGGAACGCCGACGCTCACCGTCACCGCGAGCAGCAGCGCCGTCGCGATCGCGTCGACGGCGACCGCCGGCACCTACACGGCGCAAGTACAGAGTTACAGCGCGACGCCGGTGCAGATCGTCGTCACGCCGTCGACCGGAAGTGCGGTCGACGTGCCGGTGACGACGGTGCAGGAGATGTGGGTTGCCAACGCGGGCGGCAACAACATTACCGCGTACAACACCTCGAGCGGAGCGGAGATCACCGCCGACACGATCACCGTCGGCGCGGATTCACCCTTCATGATTCAAACCGGTCCCAACGGCGATCTGTGGATCTCGAACTACGCGTCGGGTCAGATCGAAGAAGTCGTCCCTTCGACCAACGTCGCCGTGCTCTCCATCAGCGGCAGCAACTCCGCGATCGACGATCCGTTCGGCATCGCGTTCGACGCGGGCGGAGATTTGTATTTGAGCAACAGCGGCGCCGGGGGGATGGAAAAGTTCGGCGCGTCGTCATTCGCCGGTCTGACCGGCGCGCAGGATATTACGCCAACCTTGAACTCGCCCGGTGACGCAAGCGATCCGGTGCAAGACGCCGTCGACGGCAGTGGCAATCTCTGGGTAGCCGACGACGGCGACGCGACGATTCACGTCTTCAATTCCGGCTTGAATCAGATCGCGTCGCTGACCGGCTCGCAAACGTTTCTCGTCGGCCCAACCGGCGTAGCCTTCGATGCGGCGGGGCATCTCTGGGTCGCGGATAACGCGGCACCGGCGATCGACGAGTATACCGCTACCGCGATAACCGCAATCGGCACCAACATCCAGCCCGTCGTGCGCATCGACGGCGGCAACACCGGTCTGCACCAACCGGTCGGACTAGCCTTCGACGGCGCGGGCAATTTGTGGGTCGCCAATTATCAGACGACGACCTCGGTGCTGGAGTACGCCGCGGGATCGCTCGCAACCGGCGGAAACCTCACGCCGATCACGACGCTCGAAACCGGGCTCGACGAAGCCGCCGGAGTTACGTTTACTCCGTAGCGCAGGCTCGGCGAGGCTCGCGACGGCATGCGGCGAAGAGCGTCATTCCGGAGGTTGGAAATCCATGCAGAAGAAACTTGCGTCATTCATCGCGGTCATTATGATCGCCTCGATCGCTCCCGCGATGGCGCAGACGATGCAAATGCAGGACATGGCGCCTGCGACCTTTGCGCCGACGCGTCAGGCCTACACGACCAATCATGCGTTGCTCGTGAAATTGCTCGAAGTTCCCTCGTCGATTCCTTACGAGAAATACTTCACGCTGCGTTTCGGCGTCTACGATCCGAGCCATCCGAACGTGTTGCTCTCGACCGCGCAGCTGCAAATCTACGCCGGCATGCGGCACGGCATGAAGACCGGGTTCGCGCACGGGATGCAATCATCGCCGAAGGTCGCCGATCGCAACGGCACGTTCACGATCTCCGGGATGTACTTCCACATGAACGGACCCTGGACGCTCAAAGTAACCGTCTCGAACGGGAGCAAGCAAGGAGTGGCGTACTTTCAGTTGCCATGCTGCAGCCACTAAGAGGCGCGATCGCCGTCGCGGCGGGTTTCGCCGCGACGGCGGCTCTTGCTGTTGCGCTCTGCGCGGCCGCGTCCCACGTTGACGATCGTTCGCTCTACACGCCGGCGCAGTACGCGTTGATTCTCAATCACTCGCCGCTCGGGCCGGTGCCGCCCGACCCGACCGATCGCCTCGCCGGCGATCCGCGCGCGGCGCGCTTCGGGCAATACCTTTTCTTCGACACCGGCTTTTCGCCCAACGGCGAGGTCTCGTGCTCGTCGTGCCATCAGCCGGCACGTTCGTTCACCGACGGACGTGCGCTCGCCAAGGGGCTTGGCATCGAACCGCGCCACACCCCGACGCTGCTCAACGCCGCCTACAATCATTGGTATTTCTGGGACGGGCGCACCGATTCGCAGTGGTCGCAAGCGCTGCAGCCTCTCGAGAATCCACTCGAAGTCGGCACCGATCGCCTGCACGTGTTGCACGCGATCGCAGACGACGCGCAACTGCGTACCGCCTACACGCAGATCTTCGGCCCTCTGCCGCCGCTAGCGAACCAGGCGCGCTTTCCGGCGCACGCGCGCCCCGATCCCGATCCGAAGTCCGCGCTTGCGCGCGCCTGGGCGCACATGACGCCGCAGGATCGCACCGCCGCAGATCGCGCGTACAGCAATCTGGGTAAAGCGATCGAGGCCTACGAACGCAAACTCGTCGGCAGCACCTCGCCGTTCGACCACTACGTTGCCGCGCTGCGTGCGGACGACGTTGCGGAAGAAGACGTCATCGCACCCGCTGCAAAGCGCGGCCTCAAGATCTTCGTGAGCACCGGCAACTGCGAACTCTGTCATGCCGGACCGGACTTCAGCGACGGGCAGTTCCACAATATCGGTCTACCGCTTTTGCCTGGCGAAGCCGCCGACACCGGCCGCGCCGCCGGCATTCGTCTAGTGCGCGACAACCCGTTCAATGCGGCCGGCCGCTTCAGCGACGATCGCAGCGGACAGGGTGCGCAGCAGCTCGAGTTCTTGTCGCCGCCCGCGTCGCAACTAGGGGCGTTCAAGACCCCGTCGCTGCGCAACGTCGCGGCGATCGCGCCCTACATGCACGACGGCCGTTTCGCCACGCTCGCGCAAGTGCTCGATTTTTACGCGCGCGGTAAAGCGGCGAGCCGAGGGCGATTGGTCGGCGTCCGCGAGCAGACGACGAATCTCATTCCGCATCTCACCGCGGCGCAACAATCCGATCTCATCGCGTTTCTCAGGACGCTTACGAACGCGCCGCTGCCGGCGGCGCTGCTGCATCAGCCCGCGACGCCGTAATGGGGAGCTGTGCGAGATATTGGTGGATCAGCGCGATCGCCATGCTGCCTTCGCCGACGGCCGCCGCCACGCGTTTGATCGAACCCGAGCGCACGTCGCCCACGGCGAAGATGCCGGGCACGCACGTTTCCAAGAAAAAGCGTTGGCGTTCCATGTGCGGCGCGTTGGGTCCGGTTAGCACGTAGCCCTGCGCATCGCGACAGATTTCGTGCGGCAGCCACTGCGTCTCCGCGTCGGCGCCGATCATGATGAAGAGCGCCGAGGCGGGAATCGGCCCGCCGTTCGTCGTGGTGATCGCCTCGAGATGCGTCTCGCCATGTACATCGACGACTTCGGTCTTCGTTTGTACCGTGACGTTGGGCTTTGCTGCGAGCTGATCGATCAAGTAGCGCGACATACTCTTCTCGAGCGAGTCGCCGCGCACGAGCACCGTCACCGCGCGCGCGCGGTTCGCGAGATTGACGGCAGCCTGGCCCGCCGAGTTCCCCGCGCCGACGATAAAGACGTCCTTACCGAATACAGACCGCACCTCGTCGGGCGCGGCGCCATAATACACGCCGCGTCCGCGCAGCCGATCGACCGACGGAATGCCGAGACGGCGCCACGACACACCGGTCGCGAGCACGATCGTGTGCGCGCCGATCGTCTGCTCGTCGTCGAGCGTGACCGTGTACGACGCGGGATCGATGCGCATCGCACTGCGCGTCACGACGATCTCTGCCCCCAAGCGCTTCGCCTGTTCGAAGGCCCGGTGCGCCAGCTCGCCGCCCGAGACGCCGTAGGGAAAGCCGAGATAGTTCTCGATCCTTGACGAGGTGCCGGCTTGTCCGCCCGGCGCTTCGCACTCGACGAGCAGCGTCGCGAGTCCCTCGGATGCGCCGTAGACCGCGGCTGCGAGGCCGGCCGGTCCGCCCCCGATGATGACGACGTCGTAGCTCGACTTTTGCGGCGAGCAATTGAGGCCGAGTGCTTCGGCGAGACGGCGCGTCGACGGATTTTTCAGCACCGTCCCGTCGCGCAGGCGCACCTGCGGATAGTCCTTGCCGGTTCCGTCGGGCGTGATCCAGTCGAAGTCGATCGCGTTGCGATCCAAAAACTCGCGCAGCTCGTAGGTCGCGTCGTCCCACTGCGGACCGATCACGGTGAGCATCGGCGGCGCAGGCGAGGTCGCGACCTCTTGCAGACCCTCGATGCGCTCCCGTGCCGATGCTTCGATTGCGGTTGCGAGACCACGCGCAGATTCGGGAAGTCCTTTGAATTCCTTGCCGTCCAGACGCAGCACGCGTGCGGGTTTCGACGCGCGAAAACTGACCGCGAGGGGTGTGTTCAACACCAGCGGCAACTCGCCGAAGCTATCGCCCGGCGCGCGTGTGCTGATCGTGCGCTCCTCGTTTTCCACGACCTTCAGCACGTCGAGCGCGCCTTCGACGAGCACGAAGAGCGCGCGCGTGGTGTCGCCTTCGTGCGAGACGTATTCGCCGGGAAGCAGCCGGATGTCGGCGCTATGCCCGATCACGAAATCGAGCGCGTCGTCGGTCAGCGTCGCAAACAGTGGTATCGCACGAAGCTCGCTACGCGTGAACATAGATCACCATGGATCAGCCTCCCGACATTGCGCCGACGATCACGAACGGCTCGCTGCCGCTCGCGATGCGATCCGGAAGCGGCGCATCGGGTGAATCGTGCGAGAGGTCGCGTTCGCACGCGAAATAGCGGACGTAGGCCCGGCGTTTGCCCGTGGCGCGGTCGCGAATCGTGCCCAGCAGCATCGGAAAGCGCCGCTCGATCTCGTCGACGACGCGCGACGGTGTGACCGGCGTCGCGACATCGAGTTGCAGTTCGCCCTCGAAACGCGCGAGCGCGCGCAGATGCGCGGGCAGCAGCACGCGGATCATGCGAGCGTCTGCACCTCGACCGAGAGCACCGCCGGTAAATCGCGGACGACCTCTTGCCAGCGGTCGCCGCCGTCGGGCGAGACGTACACGCTTCCGCCGGTCGTTCCAAAGTAGATGCCGCACTGCTCGAGCGTGTCGACGGCCATCGCATCGCGCAGCACGTTCACGTAGCAGTCGCGCTGCGGCAAACCCTTGGTGAGCGGCTCCCACTCGTTGCCGCCGCTGGTGCTGCGGTAGACGCGCAGTTTTCCGTCGGGCGGGAAGTGATGCGCGTCGCTCGTGATCGGCACGACGTAGATCGTCTCGGGTTCGTGCGCGTGCACGTCGATCGGAAAACCGAAGTCGGTTGGCAGATTTCCGCTGACCTCATACCAAGAATCGCCGCCGTTGTCGCTGCGCATCACGTCCCAGTGCTTCTGCATGAAGAGCACCCGCGGACGTGAGGGATGCAACGCGATGCGGTGTACGCAGTGGCCGACCTCCGCGTCTTCGTCGGGAATTTGCTCGGAGCGCAAGCCGCGATTGATCGGCGTCCAGGTCGTGCCGCCGTCGTCGCTGCGGAACGCGCCTGCGGCCGAGATCGCGACGTAGATACGCTGCGCGTTCTGAGGGTCGATGAGAATCGTATGCAGGCACATGCCGCCCGCACCCGGCTGCCACTGCGATCCGGTCGCGTGCGTGCGCAGCCCGGCGAGTTCGCTCCAGCTCGCGCCGCCGTCGGTCGAGCGGAAGAGGGCGGCATCTTCGACGCCCGCGTAGACCGTGTCGGGATCGTGCAGCGATGGTTCGAAATGCCAGACGCGCGCGAACTCCCACGGATGCGGCGTGCCGTCGTACCATTGATGCGTCCCGGTTGCACCGTCGTACGCGAAACCGTTCCCGACCACGTCCCAGGTCACGCCGCCGTCGTTCGAGCGCTGGACGATTTGCCCGTGCCAGCTGGTATTTTGCGACGCGTAGATGCGATCGGGATCCGCGGGCGAGCCCTTCACGTGATAGATCTCCCAGCCGGGGAAGTGCGGTCCCTCGATCGACCACGATTCGCGTTTCCCGTCTGCAGAGAGTACGAACGCGCCTTTGCGCGTGCCGACCAAGACGCGTACTTTACTCATGCTGGCTCCTTTGCGAACGCTCTAGGGTGGCCGGGTCGCCGATCAGTTCGATGGCCGTGATGCGATCGCCCGCGGTCGTGAAGCGGAAGAGCACCAGCTTGACGCCTTCATGGATCCAAAGCCCCGCAGGTTCGCCGTCGAGCACCGCGGGCAGCGCCGCGCGCGCGCGTCCGGCGAAGAGCTTCGCGACGGCGTCTGCACCGCGCGCGAAGGGAAGACCGCTCTCGACCGCGCCGCCCCAGTACGCCGCCGTTCCCGGCATCGCGGCCACGACCGCATCGGCGCGCGCGGTGACGCTGGGATCGAGCAGCGCGAGCAGCGCGCCGAAATTTCCGGCGCGCGATGCGGCGAAGAACGCGCGCACGAGTTCATCCTTTTGCTGCGTCGCGGCATCGCGGTCGACCGCTGCGCCGCGCACGCGCCGGCGCGCCCGGCTCGCGAGCTGACGCGCCGCCTCCGTACTCTTGCCGACGATCGCTGCGATGTCGTCGAAGGGCACGTCGAACATATCGTGCAGCACGAACGCCACACGCTCCGCCGGCGCGAGCGTATCGAGCAGAACGCCGAGCGCGACGCCGATCGCGTCGGCGTGCAGCGCTTCGTATTCGGGGTGCTCGCCGGGTGCGCTGCTCGCGATCTCGCGACGCGGGTCCTGCGGCGTGAACTCCTCGCGCCGGCTTTTGCGCCGCTGCAGCGCATCGAGGCAGACGCGCGCAACGAGCGTCGTCAGCCAGCCATCGAGGTTCGCTACGTTTTCGGTGGAGGCGCGGCTCGCGCGCAGCCAGCTCTCCTGCAGCGCGTCCTCGGACTCGGCAGGCGAGCCCAAGATGCGCAGCGCAACGCGCTGCAAGCGAGGGCGAGCCGCCTCGAAGCGCTGCGCGAGCCATTCGTCACGTTGTATCACGGCCGATCCGTCATAGAAGTAGAAGGAGAACCAAATCTTGAGCGACGTTTCACTTATCGTGTACTCCACCCCGGACGTGACCAAAGCCAAGCCGTTCTTTCGGGAGCTGATCGGGGCCGACCCGTATGCGGAGTCGCCCTACTACACCGGCTTCAAGAGCGGCGAGGTGGAGATCGGACTCGTGCCCTCCCCGATGGGCTCGGCGCCGGGCGGCCTTGCGTACTGGACGGTGACCGACATCGCCGCGAAAGTGAAAGCGCTCGTCGACGCAGGCGGCACCGTTCTGCAAGAGCCGACCGACGTCGCGAGCGGCCTGCTCGTCGCCAGCGTCAAAGACGCCAACGGTGCGGTCGTCGGCCTACGGCAATTCCCGAAATAGAAGACCCGCCGCGCTCTTTACAGCCGGGTCGTCGATCGAGAGACCATCTTCCAGTTGACCACGCAAATTGTGGTCAAGTGCTGCCTCGTCCCTCGTCCCTCGTCCCTCGTCCCTCGACTACGCTTCGCTACGCTCGGGATGACAAAGCTTCGCTACGCTCGGGATGACAAAGCTTCGCTACGCTCGGGATGACAAAGCTTCGCTACGCTCGGGATGACAGAGGCTTTTGATTCGGTTTGGCGCGTAAGCGGCGGTGCGTTGTTCCGCAGGTGACATAGCTCTGTGCGGTGTTGACGCTGAACTGCTCGTTGCGTCCGTGCGCGTCGGTGACGGTCGCGGTGAAGGAGGCCGTCGACGTGGTCATGCCGCTCAGGATGAAATCATGATCGGCGCCGGGCAGTTGCGTTGCAGTGACGCCGGTTGCAGCGGGAATCGAGATCGTGAACGGTCCCGAGTCGCCGCGTTCCAAGATCGTGAGCAGCGCGTCTTGCGGCGAGCTGCACGCGGTGTCGAGGTTGAGATTCGGTACCGACCACGTTGTCGTGGGAAGTACGCGCACGAGATTGAGGTTCTCGCTCGCGTCCATGTCGAGCACGTATTCGCCGCCGTTCGTGTTGTAGGCGGCTTGCATCGCGTACGCGGCGTTCGGCAGCGAGACCAGGATGGGCATCGGTGATGCCGGCACCGACTCGATCAATCCGAGCGCGTCGAAGTACGAATCGGTATACATCAGCCGGTCGGCTGCGCCGCCGCCCGGCGAGAAAGAGAGCAGTCCCGACGGCTGCGGGTTGGGTATCTCGCCGCCGGGATACGGAGTCGGCGGCAGAAACAGCAGCGTCACGAGCGGCGAGGTCGCGCCCGCGGCGATCGTCTCGACGTCGGCCGATTCATTGTTGAGGTTCACGAAGGCGGCGTAGGTCGTGCCCGCGCCGTCGACGGCCACGCCCGAACCGTTGGTGCCGTTGATCGAGACCGTACCGTTGACCGTGCCGCTGCTCGTGCTCGTGTTCATCACATAGACGTTCGCGTTGTCGGAGGAGTTCACGACGATACCGTTGCCGCTGGTGGTCAGTGCCACCGTGGGATCGTAATCGAGGCTATCGCCGTTCAGCGCGAATTGCGCCGAGGGCATCGGATTGGGCGTCGCGCAGCTCGACGGCGGCGTGAAGTACCCGGCATACGCAACGTACGTGTCTTCGTCGTAGCCGACGTACCAGATGTCGCCGGAGCCGTCGGCGGTTACTACGGTTGGATAGATCGAATCGCCGTTGGGCGCGTTCGGATACAGGCCGGTGATCACCGCGGGATTGTTCCCGACGGCCGACGAGACCGAGGTGTAGCAATCGAGCGGACCGGAGTTGTTGATCCAGAGATTACCGTTGGGCGCGACCGACATGCCTTCGAAATAATAGGAACCGCTCGAGTTGAGCGTGCCCGACGAGGTGACCGTGCTGGTCGAAGGATCGAAGGTGCCGATCACCCAGCCCGAGTTGTTGTATGCGAGATACAAGAACGCACCGGACGAGAGACGCTCGAGGTACCCGGAGTACACATAGGAGTCCGGGCTGAGCGTCCACTGCAGCATGTTCGACGAAAGCACGAAGTGCGCGGGCGAAGGCGCGGCGCTCGGCTGCGACGACGCGGCAACGGTGAAGCTGTCGTAGAGATGATCGCTCGGATCGGGATGCGGCGTGCCGTCGTAGCTCACTTGCAAATCGCTCAGATCGGCGCTGCACGCGATCGACGCATTGCCGCCCGAGGCCGTGCTGCCGCACGACGACGCGGATGCGAGCGAGAGCGTGAGACCTTCGGACGCGGGCGACGCGTTGATGACGATGGGCGTGAGGTACGGCGTCGTCGGCGAACTCAAGATCTCGTTCCCGTTGACGTCGTATGCGGTGATCGGAAGCATTGCGGCGCCGGCGACGCCCGCGCTGAAGAGCTGCGTGTTCGGCGTGTTGCCGGGATCGGGACTTGGAACGACGAGCGCGACGTCCCACACGATGCCGTTGAGGGTGAACGAAAGCGGTGCGGGTGAACCGCTGCCGCCGACGACGACCGGGCCGGAAACGTATGCGGAAAGCGGAACCGTGTTCGGGCCGATCGTCGCGGTGGGAAGCGCGGCTACGAGGAAGAGATCGGTGCCGATCGGCGCTGTGACGGTAAACGTACAGGTCTCACCACCGCCGCTTGGGACCGCGCACGGACTCGGCGTGGTGACCGGAAAGACTTGAATCCCGGTTGGAAGCGGCGAGGGGAGGCCGGTCGGAAGCACCGAGGGATAGGGCTCGACGTAGATCGCGAACCCTTGCGTGCTCGATGAGATGTAGAAGGGTTTGGTGTGCGCAGCTTGTTTGCTCACCGGCGGAACGTAGAGCCGCATCGTCGCGCTCGTGTTCTTACCGTAGGGCTGGCCGCCGCCGGTGTTTGAAACCGCCGGCACGACGCCCGATTTGCCGCCGCCGCCGCACGCCGCGACGAGCAACGCGAGCGCGAAGAGCGCGACGCTAGCGTAGGTGCGCACGTTTGAGTTTTCGCTTCCTCGGGTTGCGGTGGAAGAGCAGGCGCTTCTTGGCTCCGCACTCGTCGGGATTGCTCGTGCCCGTCTCGGTATACGTCTCGGTGCGTCCGCCGCTATCGGTAACGGTCACGTTGAACGAGGAGAGCGCGCTGTTGATGCTGAGCTCCCACGCGTGGTCCGTTCCGGTGAACGGTGTGTCGGTCACGCCTCCGGTAAAGCTCAGGGTGAAGGGACCCGAGTCGCCGCGTTCGACGATCGAGAGGAACCCGTAGCTCGAACACGAGCTGTCGTAGAGCACGGGCAACGCCGTCCACGTCTTCGTGCCGAGCACACGGTCCATGTCCATGTTATTGTTTTCGTCTTGGATGAGCACGTAGAGGCCGCCGTGCGTGCTGTACGCGGTCGCGAGGGTCTGCTCCGCGTTGGGGAGCTCGACCATGAGCGGCATCGGCGAGGTCTTGACGGACTCGACGATACCCAGCGTGTCGAAGTAATCGTCTTCGTAGGCGAGGCGGTCTGCAGCGCCGCCGTTGGGCGAGAAGACGGACGGCGTGTCGGGATCGGGCGTCTCCTCCGCGAGACTCGGAAACGTGAGGATCGAGGTGAATGCCGTTCCTCCCGATGGGATCGTCTCCAGATCCGAACCGTTCGATCCATCGCTGAAGAGCGCGTAGAGCGTTCCGCCGGGATCGCTCGCGATGCCGTTGCCTCCCGCGCCCGAGTTCACGGGCGCGATACTCGGAACGGCCAAGGGGGGCTCTGGGGGCGGTGAGGGTGACATGAAGAACTCGCCGCTCGGGCTGAAGTACGCCTGCATCGAAACGCTGCCGTTGGGCATTGCGGCGACCCACGGATAGTCGCTGCCGTCTACCTCGTCGCCCACGAGTTGGAACTGCGCGGTCGTGCTTTCGGGCGCCGAGCACGCCGAGGTCGGGAAGTACCCGGCGAACATGTAGCCGTTGTCTTCGTCGTACCCGTTATACCAGAGATTGCCGGCGGTATCGACGCCGACGCCGGAAACGACCAGCTGGCTTTCGGAGACCGGCGAATAGGGTTCGTAATTGCTGACCGTCGTAGTCGTCTGCGTTATCGAGGAGAAGCAATCGAGTCCGCCCTCGGAGTTCGCGATCCACAGGCTGCCGTCGGATGCGATCACGGCGAGATCGAAATAACCGTCGGGATTCTGCACCGGCGTCGAGCCGGTCTCGGTCGACGGGTCGAAGGTTCCGGCGTAGACGAATTCGCCTTCGCTGTCCGCGAGATAGGCGAGCGAGCCGTTGCTCAAGGTGTACATGTATGCGAAGTCGAGCGAGGAAGCGTCGCTGACGAGCTGCCACGAAAGAACGTTGCTCTGCAGCACGACGTGCGCGGGCGAGGGCGCCGGGTTGGGCGCGGCGATGGTAAACGAGTCGTAGAGATGATCGCTCGCATCGGGATGCGGCGTGCCGTCGTAACTCACTTGCACGCTGCCGAGGTCGGCGCCGCACGCGATCGTCGCCGTTGCGCCCGATGCGCTGCTGCCGCACGACGACGACGCGGTCAATGCGAGCGTGATGCCTTCGGAGGCGGGCGACGCATTGATGACGATCGGATTGAAGTACGTCTGCGTAGGCGAACTCAAGATCGCGTTGCCATTGGCGTCGTAGGCGGTGACCGCGAGCGGCGCAGTCGTCGGCACGCCGGCCGGGAAGAACTGCGTGTTCGGCGTGTTGCCCGGATCGGGACTGGCAACCGCGACCGCGACGTCGTAGACGACGCCGTTGAGTGTAAATGAAAGCGGGCCCGGTGATGCGCCCGTGCCGACGGCGACGGGTCCGGAGAGAAATGCCGAGAGCGGAACGGTGCTGCCGGTCAGTGTCGTCGTCGGAAGCGCGGCAACGACGAAGAGATCGGTGCCGATCGGCGCCGTGACCGTGAAGGTGCAGCTCTCACCGCCGCCGCTCGCGACGGCACACGGGCTCGGTGTGACGACCGGAAAGACTTGCACGCCGGTTGGAATCGGCGAGGGCAGTCCGGTCGGAAGCGTCGAGGGATACGGCTCGACGTAGATCGCGAATGCCTGCGTGCTCGAGGAGATGTAGAACGGCTTCGTGTGCGCTGCTTGCTCGCTCTGCGGCGGCACGTAGAGGCGCATCGTCGCGTTGGTGCTCTTCGCATTCGACGGCTGCGTACCGCCGGTGTTCGAGAGCGTCGCGGGAACGACGCCCGATTTGCCGCCGCCTCCGCACGCAGCGACTAAGACACCAAGAGCAAAAAGCACCCAAACTAGGCGTAACCGCATCGCATACCTCCAGGAGAGGCCTTTCCCGTTGACGCTAGTTCCCCTGAAGCAGCTCTCGCTTCCTTGCGTCAATCGGCTCTAATGCGGTTTTGCCGATTTTGTCAGCCTGCGGTGAGCGGTGCCGCAGGTGACGCCGCTCGGCGCCGAGGTGACGTTGAAGGCTTCGGTTCGCCCGTGAGCGTCGGTGACCGTTGCCGTGAACGAGACCGTCCCGGATGCTGCGATGATGAAATCGTGATCCGCGCCCGGAACTTGCGTCGCCGTGACGCCCGATGTGGCCGGAACGCTCACCGTGAAGGGTCCGGAGTCGCCGCGCTCGAGGATCGTGAGCAGCGATTGCGAGTAACAGGCGGCGTCGAGCGCGATATTCGGCACCCACCACGTTTTAGTCGGAATCACGCGCACGAGGTTGAGATTTTCGTTCGCGTCCATGTCGAGCGCGTACTCGCCGCCGCCGCTCGAATACGCGGCAGCGAGAACCTCGGCAGAGTTCGGCAGCGAGACATAGATCGGCTTCGGCGAGGACGACGGCGACTCGATCAAGAGCAAGTCGTCGAAATTGCTATCATCGTTGATCGACATCATGCGATCGGCTGTGCCGCTGCTGCCGGGCGAGAACGCAACGAGTCCGCTCGGATACGGCGAAGGTGCGGTGCCGGCGCCGGGCGTCGGCGGAATCGCGAGAAGCTCGCTCATGCTGCTGCTTCCGGATGCAACCTGTTCGAGATCGGCGCCGTACACCGGTCCGTTCGCCCAAAGCGTGTCGACGTTGCCGGCGTTGTCGCCGGCGACGCCGCCCGCCATTGCGGAGGTGCTGGAATTCGAGTTGAGTTCGACGGTGCCGCTGACCGGTTGCGGCGTCGATCCGTTCTGCCACTGGGACGCAGCCATGACGTAGACGGCGTTTCCGGGCTGATTCGGCTCGACGTCGTAGTACGAGTTGGATTGCACGGCGACGTCGCCGTTGGGAAGCGCAGCGACGAACGGATACTCGTCCTCGATGTCGTACTGCGTGCTGCTGGTCGCGAGCGCGAACTCCGCCGAAGAGGACGACGGCGTCGCGCAACCGGTCGAGGTGAAGAAGCCGGCAAACGTCGGCGGACCCGCGTTATACGGTGCGCCCCCGTCGTACGAGTAGTCGTAGCCGACATACCAAATGTTCCCGCCGCTATCGGCCGCCAACCCTTCGACGCGGACCGTTCCGCCGTCGTAGCTTTCAGTCGGCGAGAATCCGGAGAGCGTGGGCGACGCGCTTGTGATCGAGGAGAAGCAATCCATCGTGCTGTTGCTGTTTGCGACCCAGTAGCTGCCGTCGGGCGCGAAGGCGACGCCGTAGATATTGGGTGCCTGCTCGGTCAAGGTCGTCTGCGAGCCGAGCGTTTCGGTCGACGGGTCGAACGTACCGGCGACGAACGCGCTCTGCGATCCGAAATAGACGAGGTAGAAGAGCTGACCGCTGCTGGTGCGCAGCAATTGCGCGGGCGTTCCCACGCCGCCGCCGTTTTCGAGTTGCCACGAGAGCATGTTGCTCGCGAGCACGATGTTCGCGGGCGAAGGCGTCGGATTCGGTGCGGTCGTCGAGTAGACGGAGAACGCGTCATAGAGATGATCGCTCGCGTCGGGGTGCGGCGTGCCGTCGTAAACGGCTTGCACGTTGCCGAGATCGCCCGCGCAATCGATGGTTGCGGTCGTGCCTGAGGCGCTGCTGCCGCACGACGACGTACCGATCAACGCGAGCGTGAGCCCTTCGCCGGCAGGCGAGGCTTGGATCGAAACCGGATTGAGGTAGGGCAGCGTCGCGGCGCTCATCACTTGATTGCCGCTCGCATCGTACGCGACGATGTCGAGCGGTTGCGCGGCCGGCACGAGCGCTGCGAAGACTTGTGTGTTCGGCGTGTTACCGGGATCGGGACTGGCGACGTCGACCGCGACGCTGTTCACGATACCGTTGAGCGTGAAAGAGAGGGGCGCGGAACTCGCGCCGGGGCTTGCGCCGACGGCGACCGGTCCGGAGATGAATGCCGAGAGCGGCACCGTGCCCGCGGTGAACGACGTGGTCGGCAGCGCGGCGACGACGAACAGGTCGGTGCCGATCGGCGCCGTCACGGTGAAGGTGCACGTCTCGCCGCCGGCGCTCGCAGCCGCGCACGGACTCGGCGTCGCGACCGGAAAGACCTGGATGCCGGTGGGGATCGGCGAGGGAAGGCCGCTCGGTACGGCCGACGGATAGGCTTCGACGTAGACCGCGAACGCTTGCGTGCTCGGCGAAATGTAGAACGGCTTGCGCGATGACTGCTTGCTCGTGGGCGGTACGTAAAGCGACATCGTCGCTTGCGTCGTTTTAGAGGGCGGTGTGGCGCCGCTCCCGGTGTTGCCGCCGCCCGCAGCGGGGATGATCGCCGATTTGCCGCCGCCGCCGCATGCGGCGACCAGCAGTGCGAGCGCGAAAAGCGCTCCCGTGAGTAGCGTGCGCAAGACAGCCTCCTAGCAACTCTCTCCATAAGCGGTGAATGACGGAATGACCTGCGTACGCCCGTTGATATCGGTGACCGTCAACTGCACCGTCGCGCTATTGGTATCGACCGGTTCGATGACGTAATCGTGGTCGGTTCCCGGCATCGGCCCGATCGAGACGGCCGGCGCAGGCGATGCAACCACGGTGAATGGACCCGAGTCGACGCTGCGCTCGTTGATGCTCAGAACGGCATAGTCGCAGTCATTGGACGCCGAGGTCATCGGCATCGACCAGGTTCGTGTGGTGACGGCACGGGCGATCTCGAGTGCGTACGCGTCGCTGACCGGATTGTATGCCAAGTACAGGACGTAGAGCGCGCCGTTCGGACCGTAGGCCGTTTGATAGAGCGAATACGGATACTGCAGCGCCACCAAGAAATTCGACGGCGTCGTATTGAGATTGCCGACGTGACCGAGCGCCAAGAAGTTGTCGTCGACGTACGCGGCGCGATCGGCGGCGGCGCCGGTGGGAGAGAAGACGGAGAGATGATACGGGCGCGCGTTGCCGCTCCCGGGACTCGTCGGTACGAGCGAGACCAGCGAAGTGAGCGAGGTTCCGTTGGGAGGCATCGACTCGATATCGGCGCTTTGATTTGCGTAAAATGCCGCGTACACGTTGCCGGCGGGATCGACCGCGACGCCGCCGCTCGTCACCCCGGAGCCCAGTGCCGCGGTGAACGGATTGACGCTCGAGAGCGCGGTGGTTGCAAGATAGATCCCGGAGTAGACCGAGTTGTAGGCGATGCCGCCGCCGGCGAGCGGCGCGCTGAAGAAGCTTTCGTCGCCTTCATTGCCGGCGTTGAGGGCGACGGTAGTGAGCGCCGGCGCCGTGCTCGGACATCCCGACGCGGTCGAAAAGTATGCGGCGTACGAGAGGCCGGTCGCGGCGTCGGAGCCTGCGATCCAAACCTCGTTCGCGCTGTCGACGCTGAGCGTTTCGAACTCGACGGGATTACCGGTCGCAGGATCGAGCGGTTCGAACGAATATTTCGGCGCGCTTCCGCTCAGTGCGCCGGAGAGACTGCTCCAGCAGTCCGCGTGGTCGCCGCCGTCCTCCTCGTCGAGCAGCCAGAACGCGCCCTGCGGTGCAACGGCGACGGCAAGCGGATTCGCGACGTTGGTCATGAGCACCGGCGTCGTGGCGGTCGCGTTCGACGGGGTGAAGGTGCCGATGTACGCGCTCGAGCCGTTGGTATACGTGTAGAGCAAGTCGCCGTCGGCAAGGGCGCGCAGCAGTCCGTTGCTCACGTAGCTGTTGCCGGTGTCGATCGGATAGTCGACGACGTTGCTCGCGAGCACGATGTTTGCGGGTGACGGGCTCGGGTTGGGCTGCGCAGTCGCCGCGATGGTGAAAGCGTCGAGCGTGTTGTCGCTCGGATCGGGGGTCGTCTTGCCGTTGTAGACGACTTGCAGGTCGTTGAGATCGCCCGCGCACGCGATCGATGCCTGCACGCCCGACGCGCTGCTGCCGCACGGCGAGTTGTTGATGAGCGAGAGCGTGACGAGCGAGGCCGAGGGCGACGCGTTGATGACGATCGGTGCGAAGAAGGGCGCGCTCGGTGCGCTCATCACGACGTTGTTGCCGGCGTCGTAGGCAGTGATCGCGAGCGGCGCCGAGGTTGGAACGAGAGCGGTAAAGAGCTGCGTGTTCGGCGTGTTTCCGGGATCGGGACTCGCGACCGCGACGGCTACTTTGTATACGGCGCCGTTGAGGGTGAAGCCGAGCGGCGTCGCGCCGGGCGCGGGGCTCGCGGGAATCATCACCGGGCCGGAGATGAACGCCGCGGTCGGAATCGAGCTGATGCCGGGGCTCGCGGTCGCGAACGCGTCAACGTAGAATACGTCGTTTCCAACCGGTGCGCTGACGGTGAACGTGCAGCTCTCGCCGCCGCTCGACGAGACCGCGCACGGGCTGGGCGTCGTGACCGCAAAGACTTGGATACCGCTCGGCAAAGGCGGCGGTGACGCAATTACGGTGCCGGCCGGAACGACCAGCACGCCGAAGGCTTGCGTATTCGACGAAATATAGAAGGGCTTGCGCGCGTTCTGCACGGCCGGCGGCGGAATGTAGAAGGTCATGTTCGCGCGCGCCGTTCTACCGCCCGATTGCACTGCGCCGCCGCTGGTGAGCGCCGGCGCAGCCGCCGGAACGCCGAAGGTGCCACCGCCTGCACACGCTGCCGCGACGAGCAGCAGCGTCAAAGCTGCGACTCCTTTAGCAGCCTTCATAGTAGACGGTGAACGACGGAAGCACTTGCGTGCGCCCGTTCTTGTCGGCGATCGTGAGCTGCACCGTCTCGAGATCGGTTTCCTCGGGATAGACGATGTAATCGTGGTCCGTGCCGGGCATCGCCTGGATCGAGACCTCGGGCGCGGGCGATGCAACGATCGTGAACGGACCGCTGTCCTGGTCGCGCTCGTTGATGCTCACGATCGGCGGGAAGCAGCTGCCCTGGGAGATCGCGGAGGAAACCGGGACCGACCACGTCTTGGTCGTGACCGCGCGCGCGATTGCGACGCCTTCCTCTCCCGAGTTGCCAGGAACCTCGCTGCTGTAGAGAACGTACACGCCGCCGTTCGTGTTGTAGGCGGTTTGATACGGTGTGAAGACGTTGGGCAACGCTGCCAGGAACGTCGTTGGACTCGACGGCAAATCTTCGATGAGGCCGAGCGCTTCAACGCCGACGTCGACGTAAGATGCGCGATCGGCAGGACCGCCGGTCGAGGAGAAGACGGTGAGTCCGTAGGGATCGGGGTAGACGTCATCGAGACCCGAGGTGGGAAGCAGCGCGAGCTCGGAGGTCAACGATCCCGATGCTACGCGCTCGAAGTCGCCGGTCGAACCGTTCGTGTACGCGGCGTAGACGTTTGCCGCCGGATCGAGCGCGACGCCGCCCGCATACGAGTTTTCGCCGAGTGCGGGCACGAGCGGCGAGACGCCCGGCGATGAGGTAGGCGTCGTCGTCGTGACTTCGTAGAGGCCGGCGTTGAACGAGTTGAAAGCCATCCCGCTCGAGAGCGGCGCCGAGAACGGGCTCGAATCGTAATTCACGTCACCGTAGAGCAGATAATAGTTTCCCGAGAGCGTGAACGCGCAACTCGATACGGTGAAGTACGTCGCGTAGGCTTGACCCACGTCGACGTCATAGCCCGCCATCCACACGTTGTTGGCACCGTCGACGGTCATCGTACTCGCGAAGAGTACGCCGCCGGCCGGATCTTTTGGAGCCGCGAGCTGACCGTCGGGCGCAGCGCCGCTGAGCGCCTCGTTCACGCTCGACCAGCAATCGAAATAGTCCCCGTCGTCGTCGATGAAGAATTGCCCGTTTCCGTCGACGGCCATGGCGTACGGTTCGGCTACACCGTTCAGTTCGACGGGCGCCGTCGCAGTTGCGGTCGAGGGTGAGAAGGTACCGATGAACGCATTTTCGTCGTTCGAGTACTCGTAGAGCAGCGCGCCGCTCGAGAGGCGCTGCGTCAGCCCGTCATACACGTAGCCGGGGCTTGCGACCGGATATGCAACGACGTTGCTTTGGAGCACGATCGTCGCCGGCGACGGCGACGGATTGGGCTGCGCCGCAGCGACGATGTCGAAGGTATCGATCGCGTGATCCTGACTGTCGGGGTGCGTGCTGCCGTCATAAGCAACGCGTAGATTGCCGAGATCGCCCGCGCACGCAATGGTTGCGGCGGCGCCGGACGCGGTGCTGCCGCACGGCGAGCTGCCGGTGAGCGAGAGCGTGACGCCGTCGGAGGCCGGCGACGCCGCGATCGCAATCGGTATGAAGAACGGTTGCGACGCGGAGCTCATCACGACGTTGCCGTTGCTGTCGTAGGCGGTGATCGCAAGCGGTGCGCTCGTGGCCTGGAGCACGGTGAAAACCTGCGTGTTGGGCGTATTTTGCGGATCGGCGCTCGCGACGGCGATCGCCGCGCTATTGACGACGCCGTTGAGCGTGAACGAAAGCGGCGACGCCGCCGGCGTCGCGCCGACGCTGACCGGACCGGAGATAAAGGCGGAGAGCGGATTCACGTTGGGATTGATCGTTGCGGTAGGGAGCGCGACGACGATGAAGAGGTCGGTGCCGATCGGCGCGGTCACCGTGAGCGTGCAGGTTTCGCCGCCGCCGCTCGCCGCGGCGCACGGACTCGGCGTTGTTACCGGAAAGATCGCGATGCCGGAGGGGATCGGCGACGGGAAACCGGTCGGAACCGCCGACGGATAGGGCGCGACGTAGACGGCGAACGCCTGCGTCGCGGAGGAGATATACAGCGGCTTCGCGCGCGCGTTTTGTTTGTTCGCGGGCGGGACGTAGAACGACATGGTCGCCTGCCGCGCCTTCGATGCCGGCGCGGTGCTCGCGGTGGCGAGCGCGTTCGGGCCCGCGGGTACGACGCCGGACTTGCCGCCCCCGCCGCATGCTGCGACGAAGAGCGCCAGCGCGAAGAGCGCGGGCGCGGCAAGCGAGCGGCGCATCAGCAGTCTTCGCCTTCGTACGATGTGAACGAGGGAATCACCATCTGACGTCCGTTGGCGTCGGTGATCGTGAGCTGCACCGTTACCGAGTTCGCGTCATACGGCTCGATGAGATAGTCATGATCGCTTCCCGGGAAAGGTGCGACGGTGACGTTGGCGGCGGGCGAAGCGACGACGGTAAACGGACCGCTATCGCCGCGCTCGTTGATGCTCATCAGTCCGCCAGAAGTACATTCACCGCCCTCGGATGAGATGACCGGTGCGGACCACGTCGTCGTATTGACGGCGCGCGCGATGTTGAGCGAGTTTACATCGCTTATTGGATCGTAAGCGAGATAGAGCATATACGCGGCCCCGGTCGAGCCGTAGGTGGGCTGATAGAGACTGTACGCGTTGGTCAGCGCGTCCAGAATCGTTCCGGGCGTTGCGTGCAGATTGTCGACGAATCCGAATGCGTTGAAGGCGTCATCTGCGTAGAGAAGCCGGTCGGCGGTCGACCCGGTCGGCGAGAAAACCGTCAGCCCGTAGGGATAGGCATTTGCTTCGGAGACGCTGCTCGTCGGTACCAGCGTCAAGAGTGAGGTCGATGTCGCCGCGCCCGAGGCTATCCATTCCGCGTCGGCGGTGTCGGTCTCGTAGTTCGTATATGCAGCATAGACGTTACCGGCCGGGTCGGCGCCCAGGCCGCCGATATCCGAATAACTCAGTCCCGCAGCGGGCGTAACCTGCGTCACCGAGCCCGACGTCGAGATCACGAACATACCGGCGGAGTATGACTGAAGCGCGACGCCGCTCGCCAGCGGCGTAAGGAAGGGGCTGGTATCGAACTCGCTGTCGGCGGAGAGCGAGATTTGCTGCGGTGTGGAGAATCCCGAGATGCATCCCGAGGCTGCCGGATTTTCGAGCGCGTAGCTCGGCCCGAGTTCGGAATCGTAGCCGGTAAGCCAGACGTCGTTTTGGCCGTCGACCGCGATCGCTCCAACCTGCATTTGATTTCCGCTTGCGAGGTCGGGCCATGGGAACGAATCGTCGGGCGCGGCGCCGCTCATCGCACCGCCGACGGAGTTCCAGCAGTCGATCGTAAGGTTGTAGCCGTCGGAAAGCCAGAGCGAGCCGTTTGGTGCGACGGCGATCGATTCGGGGTCGTAGACTCCGTTGAGCTCCACCGGCTGGGAGACCGCCGTCGACGAGGGTGTGAAGGTCCCGATCCATGCGTTCTCGTCGTTCGTATACACGTAGAGGAGCGCACCGGTCGAAAGGGTTCGCAGAAAACCGTTCTCGACGTACATGTTACCGGCGTTGATCGGATAGTCGACGACGTTGCTCGCGAGCACGATGTTCGCGGGAGAGGGCGACGGATTGGGCTGCGCTTCGGCGGTGATCGCAAAGTTCGCGATTGCGTGGTCGCTGCTATCGGGATGCGTCGTACCGTCGTAGAGAACTTCGAGATCGCCGAGATCGCCCGCGCACGCTAGCGACGCGGTCGCGCCCGAAGCCGTACTGCTGCACTGCGAGCTTCCGGTCAGCGTGAGCGTGACGCCGGCCGATGCCGGCGACGCGTTGATGACGATCGGTGAGTAGAATGGGGCGCTCGCCGCGCTCATCACGACGTTGTTGCTCGCATCGTACGCAGTCACGGCGAGCGGCGCCGTGGTCGAGACGAGTGCCTGGAAGACCTGCGTGTTCGGCGTGTTGTTGGGGTCGGGACTCGCGACCGCGATTGCAACCTTGTAAACGATGCCGTTGAGCGTGAAGCTGAGCGGCGATGCGCTGGGAGCCGGGCTCAAGCTGACCGTGACCGGGCCCGAGATGAACGCCGAGATCGGAATCGAGCTGATACCCGGACTCGCGGTTGCGAACGCACCGACGTAAAAAATGTCGCTGCCCACCGGTGCGGTGACCGTGAACGTACACGTATCACCGCCGCCGCTCGCCGCGGCGCACGGACTCGGCGTTGCAACCGGAAAGATCTGGATGCCGCTGGGCAGCGGAGGGGGCGGTGAGATCGCGGTTCCGGCGGGTACGGCCAATATCGCAAACGATTGCGTGTTCGATGAAATATAGAACGGTTTGGCGCGCGCGTTCTGTTTGTTGGCGGGCGGCACGTAGAGCGCGATCGTTGCGTGCGCGGTCTTCGAAGCGGGCACGTTGCTCGCGGTGGGGAGCGCATTCGGAGCTCCGGGCAGGACGCCGGACCTTCCACCGCCGCCACAACCGGCGATGAGAGTGCCTAGGGTCAAGATTATCCAGGCAAGACGTAAACGCATACAGCCACCACCAATCAGAAGGGCCGCCTATTGCTGCCCGGCTACTTCCGTTGAAATGGCTGCCGCTCCCTTGCGGCCCCCGAGGCTAGGCCGCGCTGAGGCGGCGGCGGAGCGCCCGCTCCCGCTGCTTGTAGACCTTGATCGTGAGCTCGAGCCTCGAAGTTGTGCCGGTTTTGCGCAAGATGTGCGAGATATGGTTCTTGACGGTTTTGTCGGAGAGGCGCAGACGGCTGGCGATCTCCTGATTGCGAAGCCCGTTGAGGAGCTTTTGCAGCACGTCCCGCTCAGCGGGGCTGAGCGAGGCTTCGATGTTGGTCATGATGGGTGCTATTCGCCGGAATTTCGCGGCTTCATACCTCACTAGGAAAAAGTGATCATCGCGTGGTCCTATCGGAGTACGAGTAACCGCTCGATCTGTGCCTTCGTTTCGGCCCACTCACGCGCCACGATCGAATAACGCGCGGAGTCGCGCGGCGTGACGTCGGCCGCGAGACGGTGCGAACGCAGGATACCTTCGAAACGCGCACCGATGCGTTCGATCGCGGCGCGCGAACGCGTGTTGCGCGCGTCGGTGTGCAGGCAGACCGACTGCATCTTCCAGACTTCGAAGGCGTGCGCGAGCATCAGATACTTGGCTTCGGTGTTGGCCGCGGTGCGTATCGCATCGGGTGCAAGCCAGGTGTAGCCGATCTCGCAGGTATCGTAGGCATTGGCGCTGTTGGGATGGCCGCTCGGCCACGCCCAGCGCGCGAGATCGAAGAAGCGCGTCGAGCCGATGACGGCGTCGTCGCCTTGGCGCACGGTTGCGAACGGTTCCGCCGTGCCGGCCGCTTTCCACGCGAGCGCCGTCTCGACGTAGCGCCGCACCGCGTCCTCGCCGTGCGGCACCATGCTCATAGCATACAGCTCGCCGCCCTCCGCGCTCGCCGCCGCCAGCGGCGCTACGTGATGAAGGCCGAGAGGTTCGAGGCGGACGTGTACGCCGCGCAGAATTGGAGATTCCATCGCACAACAGCGTAGCAGATAGGGTCAATGGTGATACGATGCTCAAGATAGGCGATCACGTTTTTATCGACGGCACGAGCGAACGCGGGACGGTGAAGGAAGTGCATCCGCACGAGATCGTGGTGCGCGTCGAGGTTCCCGGCGGACATGAAACGCGAAAGTATCCGCTCGAATCGCTACGCCGCGATCCGACGCTCGGCGAGGTTTCGAATTTCGTCGACCACTAGACGAGTGAGACGATCGTCGCGTTGCCTTTGAGGATGTCATCGAGCGGTTGCGGCGCGCAGATATACGACGCGGCCGCGCCGGATTGCACTGCGGAAATCGCCGCCTGCATTTTGGGTTTCATGCCGCCTTCGCAGGACGGCGATAGCGCGAAGGCTTTGGCTTCGTCGAGGGTCATGCGGTCGATCGCGCTGCCGGGATCTTTGGGATCGCGGCGGACGCGTTCGACGTTGGTAACCATGATGAAGGCGCGCGCGTGCAGCGCGCCCGCGATCGCTGCGGCTGCGAGATCGGCGTTGACGTTGAACGCGTGCGATGCGTCGTCCGCGATCGCGAGCGGCGCGACGACCGGCAGATAGCCTGCGCCGAGCAAGAGTTCGAGCAGCGCGGGATCGGACGCCGTGACGTCGCCGACGTAACCGAGATCCTCGCCGTGCGAACCGCGCGCGCGCGTCGCGACCAGCGTGCCGGCGTCTTCACCGCTCACGCCGACCGCTTTGGCGCCGAGCGCGGCGCAGGCACGGACGAGGCGCTTGTTGATCGTTGCGCAGAGCACCGCTTCGGTCACTTCGAGGGTCGTGTCGTCGGTGACGCGCAGCCCGTCGACGCGACGCGTGACGACGTCGCGCTGCGCGAGCCACCGGTCGATCTCGGGACCGCCCCCGTGCACGAGCACGACGGGCGAGCCGCCCCGTTGGAGCGCGACGGCGCTTGCCAGCAGCTCGTCGGTCCCTCGACTACGGGGCTGCGCCCCTACGCTCGGGGTGACAGTAGGGATGACATCCGCCACGGAGCCGCCGTACTTTACGACCAGGGGGGTTGAATAATTATGCTCCATATGTATAAATATACAGGCAATGTCCTCTGTCGCGCCAGCCCGCGGCAATAGCCTGCGCGGGCGCAATATCTTGGAGATCACGGACTTCTCGACCGGCGAGTTGGCCGCAGTGATCGCTTTGGCCCGCTACTTGAAGTCGGTACCGCGGACCGAGGTTCGTACGCTGCTGCGCGGCCGCACCCTGATGCTGCTCTTCGAGAAGCCGAGCTTGCGCACGCGCGTTTCCTTTGAAGTGGCGATGCAGCACTTGGGGGGCGAGTCGCTCTTTGCGGCGGGCAACGAGTTCATGATCGGCAGCCGCGAGACGCCCGAGGACGCCGCGCGCGTGCTCTCGCGCTACGTCGACGGGATCGTGATTCGGACCCACGAGCACGGGCCGCTGGTGCGCTTCGCCCACTCGGCGACCGTGCCGGTGATCAACGGGCTTTCAGCGGCGGCGCACCCGTGTCAGGCACTGGCCGATCTGCTCACGATCGAAGAGCGCTTCGGCACGCTCGAGGGCCTGACGATCGCCTACGTCGGCGACGGGAAGAACAACGTCGCGAATTCGCTCGCGCAAGCGGCGGTGATGCTGGGCGCGGTCGTACACTTCGGCTCGCCTCCGACGCACCGCCCGAGCGAAGCCTCGCTCGCGCAGCTCAACGCGCTCGGCGAGGCGGCCGGCGGCAGCGCGCGCGCATTTGCAAATGCGGTGCGCGCGGTGCGCGGCGCGGATGTCATCTATACCGATGTGTGGACCTCGATGGGCGAGGAACGCTATCGCGAGCGAAACGACGCGATGCTACGCCCATACGCCGTGACCGAAGAGTTGTTTTCGTATGCGCAGCCGCATGCGATCTTCATGCACTGCCTGCCCGCGCATCGCGGCGAGGAAGTGACCGATAGCGTGATCGACGGCATTCGCAGCGCCGTTTTCGATCAAGCGGAGAACCGCATGCACGCGCAAAAGGCTTTGCTCGTCGCGCTGCTGACCGACGCGAAAGGAATGATGTAGATGAAAGACCGACGGCAACGCGCAATTTTGACGCTGGTTGCGACGCGGCCCATCCACTCGCAAGAGGAGCTGGTCGCGTTGCTCGAAACGCAAGGTTACGCCGCGACGCAGGCCACCGTTTCGCGCGACATCAAGGAACTCGGACTCGTCAAGGTGCCGATCAAGATCAACGGCGACGACGACGCGCTCTTCAAATACGTCGTGCCGAACGCGACCGTGAACTACGTGAGCCGCCTGCATCGCGTGATCGCGGAGCTCGCGCAAAACATTACCGGCAGCGTGAACATCATCGTCATCAAGACCGCGCCCGCCAACGCGATGATGATCGCGTCGGCGATCGACGAGGCGGCCTGGCCGGAGATTCTCGGTACGCTCGGCGGCGACGACACAGTGATGATCGTGGTGCGCAGCGCCGAGGAGATGCCGGTCATCAAACAACGATTCTTGGATCTGAAAGGGAGCAGCGCAGCGTGAGCCGCATCGTTCTTGCGTATTCCGGCGGACTCGATACGTCGGTCCTTTTGAAAAAGCTGATTCTAGCCGGCAACGAAGTCGTCGCAATGACCGCCGATCTGGGCGAATCGGACGGTGTCGCCGGCGAGGGCGCGGCCGCCGAACTCGAAAAGGTGAAGGCGAAGGCGCTCGCACTGGGCGCGTATGACGCCGTCGTGATCGACGCGCGCGAACGTTTTGTGGAGGAGTACGTCTTTCCCGCGCTTGCAGCGAACGCGATGTATCAAGGCGTCTATCCGCTTTCGGCAGCGCTCTCGCGCCCGTTGATCGGCGCGCTGCTCGTCGAGACGGCGCATCAATTCAACGCCGATGCCGTTGCGCACGGCTGCACCGGAAAGGGCAACGATCAGGTGCGCATCGAGCTCGCGGTGCGCGCGCTCGATCCCGCGCTGACGGTGCGGGCGCCGCTGCGCGAGCAGCCGCTCTCGCGCCCCGACGCGCTCGCGTTTGCCGCCGAGCACGGCGTGCCGGTCGCACACACGTCGGCGAAACCGTACTCGATCGACGCAAACCTCTGGGGGCGCTCGATCGAAGCGGGCGTGCTGGAAGATCCGTGGGTTGCACCGCCGGAGGATGCGTTCGCATGGACCGCGCCGGCCTCCGAGCAGCCTGCGAAGCCCGACGAGATCGTCATTCGCTTCCAAGAAGGCGTCCCGGCCCTGGGCGGCGTCGAAGGCGCGGCGCTGGTCGCCGATCTCAACGCGCTTGCGGGCGATCACGGCGTCGGGCGCATCGACATGATCGAGGATCGCGTCATCGGCGTGAAATCGCGCGAAGTCTATGAAGCCCCCGCGGCGACGGTGCTGCTGACCGCGCACAAGGCGCTCGAACGCCTGGTGCTGACGCGCGACGAGCTGCGCTTCAAGGCGAGCTGCGATCAAAAGTACGCCGAGCTGACCTATGACGGCCTGTGGATGTCGCCGCTGCGTGACGCGCTCGACGCGTTCAACGCGTCGCTCGCGTCACGGATGACGGGCGACGTGCGCGTGCAGCTGCTGCACGGCGTCGTAAAGACGACCGGCGTGCGTTCGCATTTCGCGCTCTACAACGAAAAGCTCGCGACCTACGGCAATCAAGACGCCTTCGACCACCACGCCGCCGACGGCTTCATCAAACTCTACGGCCTTCCGACCGATCAACTCGCGCGGCAGAGTCAAACGGCGAAGCTGTGATGCACGTGCGTACCTCGTCCCTCGTCCCTCGACTACGCTTCGCTACGCTCGGGATGACACTTTGACGCAGCATTTACAGTGGGGCGGGCGGTTCGCAGCGGCGCCGGATGCGGCGCTGCTCGCGTTCGGCTCGTCGCTCGAGGACGATCTGGTGCTCGCGCCTTTCGACGTGCAGACCTCGCTCGCGCACGTGGAGGCGCTCGCCGGCGGTGCGATCGTCGACGCGGCGACCGCGAAGGCGCTTCGCGCCGCGTTGACGACGGTCGCGAATGAAATCGAGTCGGGGAGCTTCGCTGCCTACGCGCGCGGCAGCGGCGCGGAGGACGTACACGGCGCGATCGACGTGCGCGTGCGCGAGCTGCAGCCCGAGGCGGGTGCGCTACTGCACGCCGGACGCAGCCGTAACGATCAGGTCGCGACGACGCTCGCGCTCTATGCGCACGATCGCGCGCTCGCGGGTGCGCAGCGCTGTGCGTCGATCGCGCGCCATCTCCTCGCGCGCGCGAGCGAAGAACTCAACACCCAGACGATGCTCGCCGCAACCACGCATCTGCAGCCGGCGCAGCCGGTGCTGCTCGCCTTCTGGCTGCAGGCCGCAGCCGAGCCGTTCGTGCGCGCGGCGCAGCGCATGCGCACCGCGGCCGCGAGTGCGAAGCAGTCGTGTCCGCTCGGGTCGGGCGCCGTCTCGGGCTCGACGCTGCCGCTCGATCGCGATGCGGCTTGCACGCGCTTGGGCTTCGCGCATCCCTCGCGCAACGCGATGGATGCGATCGGGACGCGCGACGCGGTGCTCGACGTCGCGCAGGCGTGCGCGCGCGCGCTCGCCGACGCGTCGCGGGTGAGCGCCGAGATCGTGCTGTGGGCGACGCCGGCGTTCGGCTACGTGAAACTGGGCGACGCGTCGTCGACCGGTTCGAGTTTGATGCCGCAGAAGCGCAATCCCGATATCTTCGAGTTGGTGCGCGGGTGCGCGAGCGAGGTCGCGGGCCTGACCTTCGGCGCGCTGACCTCCACGATCGGGATGCCGCTCTCCTACCATCGCGATCTGCAGGAGACGAAACGTCTCGCGATTGCGGCCTGCGAACGGACGCTCGCGGCGCTGGACGCCTTCGAACGCGCGCTGCGCGACACGAGCTTCGTGCGCGGCGCGATGAACGCGCGTGCCGCTGACGGCTATACGGTCGCGACCGATATTGCGGACGCGCTGATCGCGGCGGGCGTGAGCGCGCGCGAGGCGCATGCGCTGGTCGGCGCGGTGGTGCGCGCGGCGGAAGAAGCGGGCCGGCCGCTGGACGCGCGCGATCTCGCAACGCTGGCGCATGAAGCCGGCCTTAAGGAGCTTAACGCAGCGCTCGATCCGGCCGCGAGCATCGCGGCGAAAGTCACCAGCGGATCGACTGCGCCGCAGGCCGTGCGCGCGGGCCTCGCCGCGCTCGCCGCAGAACTAGAGGCGCTATGACACGCGTGCACGTCTGGGGCGCAAGCGGGTACGGTGCAGCCGAAGCGATTCGTCTGCTCGACGCGCATCCGTATCTCGAAGTGGGCGCGCTCGAGAGCCGCAGTCATGCGGGCGCGGCGCTCGCCGATCATTTTCCGCTGCTGCGCAAAACGCCGTACGTGTTTTCGGGGGAGGGTTCGGTCGCGGCGGCGATCCGGCGCGGCGACTGTGTGATCGCAGCGGGCGCGCACGGCGAGGCACACGCACACGTGCCGAAATTTCTCGAGGCCGGCGCGCGCGTCGTCGATCTTTCGGCCGACTATCGCTTCGACGAGAGCGCGGCCTACGGTCTTTCGGAATGGCATCGCGACGCGATCGCGTCGGCCTCGCTGGTCGCCAATCCCGGCTGCTATCCGACTGCGACGCTTCTGGGTCTCTTACCGCTGCTCGCAATCGCGAATCCGATACAGCTGATCGTCGATGCGAAGAGCGGCATCACCGGCGCGGGGCGCAAACCGGCGCCGGGATCGCTCTACGCCGAGGTCGCCGGCGACATTCGCGCGTATGGCGTCGGCGGACATCGCCATCAACCCGAGATCGAGCGCATTCTGCGTATGCACGGCAACGCGACGCCGCTGCTCTTCACGCCGCACGTCGTGCCGCTCGCGCGCGGTATGCTCGCCGATTCGTATGCCGTGTTTGCGCTGCAGCTCGACGAGCAGGCGGTGCGCGGCGCGTACGCGGCGGCCTACGCGGACGCGCCGTTCGTGCGGATCGTCGAGGGCGAGCGCGTGCCGAGTGTCGCAGCGGTGGTGGGCACGAACGACGCGGAGATTCGCGTCGACGTGCGCGGCAATACGGTGCGCGCGATCTGCGCGATCGATAACTTGGGCAAAGGCGCGGCAGGACAGGCCGTGCAAAATCTCAACATCATGCTGGGCTACCCAGAGGAGACCGGATTGGATGCTCGCGCAATCGTCGCAGGATGAGGAAACGGTTCGTCTCGTCGCGGTGCGCGGCGGGATCGGCGCGGTGCCGGGCGTGCAAGCCGCGGGCGTCCACGCGGGCATCAAGCCGCGCAAACGCGATCTCGCGCTCGTGCTCTTCAGCGAGCCGCAGGTTTGCGCGTCGGTCATCACGACCAACGAGATCAAAGCAGCGCCGCTGATCGTTAGCGAAGAGCACATGCGGCTCGACGGATTGATGCGCGCGATCGTCTGCAACTCGGGATGCGCGAACGCGTGCACGGGCGAACGCGGCGACCGCGATGCGCGTGCAACCGCGCGACAGGCGGCGACGCTGCTGAAGATTCCGGCGACCAGCGTGATCGTCGCGTCGACCGGCGTGATCGGCGTGCCGCTGCCGATGGACCGCGTGCAGCGCGGGCTCGAACGCGCGGTCGAGCAGCTCGAAACCGGTTTGAAGTCGAGCAACGACGCGGCTGAGTCGATCATGACGACCGATCGCGTGCCCAAGCTCGCTGCCTACGAGTTCTACATCGACGACAAGAAGTACACGGTCGGCGGCATCGCCAAGGGCTCGGGGATGATCGCTCCGCACATGGCGACGATGCTCGGCTTCGTGGCGACCAATCTGCCGATGCCCGCCGATGCGCTCAAGGCGGCGCTGCGCGAGGCGGCCGACGGTACCTTCAATATGATCTCCGTCGACGGCTGCATGTCGACCAACGACGCGTGCTACGCGTTCGCGCCGCCGGGTGAGAAGACGCCGCCGCCTGCTTTTCTGCAAGCGCTGCGGCACGTGTGTCTCGATCTCGCGCTCGCGATGGTCGCCGACGGCGAAGGCGCGAGCAAAACGCTGACGATGCACGTGACCGGCGCCAAGGACGTCGCGCAGGCGCGCACGATCGGGCGTGCGATCATCAACAGCAACCTGGTGAAGACCGCGCTCTACGGCGAAGACCCGAACTGGGGGCGCGTGATCGCTGCCGCGGGCTCGGTGGGGGCGGGGCTCGATCCCGAAACGTGGTCGCTGCTACTCAACGGCAAAACGTGGGTCGAGACGGGCGCGATCGAAGCCTTGAGCGAAGCCGAAGCGCATCGCGAACTCGAACTGACCGACATCGTCGTGGAACTGCGCCTGGGCCTGGGCTCGGCGAACGCAACCGCGTGGGGCTGCGATCTTTCCAAGGATTACGTGAGAATAAATGCATCGTACCGCACATAGCATGCGTCCCTCGACTACGGTCGCTTCGCTCCCTACGCTCGGGATGACAGGCGGGATGCGCCCCTCGACTACGCTCGGGATGACAGGCGGGATGCGTCCCTCGACTACGCTCGGGATGACAGTATGAGCGACGCGCTTTTGGCGAATTACAATCGCGCGGCGGTGAATTTCGTACGCGGCGAAGGCTGCTATCTCTACGACGATGCCGGAAAACGCTATCTCGATTTCATCGCGGGCATCGCGGTCTGTGCGCTCGGGCATGCCCATCCGTGGATCGCGCAGGCGATTTCGGAGCAGTCGCGCACGCTCGTGCACGCGAGCAATCTCTTCCATCACGAACCGGCCGGCACGCTCGCACGCGAGCTGGTTGCGCGCAGCGGCTTTGCCAAAGCGTTTTTCTGCAACTCGGGGACCGAGGCGAACGAGGCGGCGATCAAACTCGCGCGCAAGCGCGCCTTCCGTTCGGGGCAGCCGGAGCGCATCGGCATCGTCGCCTGTACGGGCTCGTTTCACGGGCGCACCTACGGCTCGCTTGCCGCGACCGCCAACGACAAATATAAGGAAGGCTTCGGGCCGATGCTCGAAGGCTTCAGCTTCACCCCCTTCAACGACACCGCCGCACTCGAGCGGGCGATCGACGACAAAACGGCGGCGTTCATCGTCGAACCGGTGCAGGGCGAGAGCGGCGTGCATCCGGCGAGCGTCGAGTTTCTGGCGGCGGCGCGGCGCATCTGCGACGACCGCGGCGCGCTCTTGATCTTCGACGAAATACAGTGCGGCATGGGACGGCTCGGCCCGCTCTTTGCGTTTCAACGCTTCGGTGTAACGCCCGACCTCGTCACGATGGCCAAAGCGCTCGCGAACGGCTTACCGATCGGTGCGATGCTCGTTGCAGAGCACGCCGCCGGCGCGCTGCAGCCGGGCGATCACGGCACGACCTTCGGTGGTTCGCCGGTGCCGTGCGCCGCGGCGCTCGCGCATCTGCGCGTGCGCGACGCGATCGACTTGGCGTCGTACGTCGCGGTGCGCGAAGTGCAGCTGATGGCGCGCCTCACCGATCTTGCGCTCGCCTTTCCAAACGTCATCGCGGGCGTACGCGGCATGGGCCTGCTCGCTGCCTTACCGCTTTACGAAAAGCATCCCGCCGCCGAGGTCGCAGCGGCGCTGCGCGAACGCGGCTTGCTGGTGGGCACGGCGGGCGGGAACGCGCTGCGCTTCGCGCCGCCGCTGATCGTGAGCGAAGAGAACATCGACGAGGGGTACGAAGCGCTCTACGAGGTGCTTTCGCATATCAGCGATGCCTCGCGCGTTGCTGCGGCCAACTAGCACCACTCGCGCGCGCGTCGCCCAAACCGCGCGTCGCAGTGGTGTCCCTCGTCCCTCGTCCCTCGTCCCTCGACTACGCTTCGCTACGCTCGGGATGACAAATGCGGCGCTTCGCTACGCTCGGGATGACAAAGCGCTTCGCTACGCTCGGGATGACAAATGCGGCGCTTCGCTACGCTCGGGATGACAAATGCGGCGCTTCGCTACGCTCGGGATGACAAATGCGGCGCTTCGCTACGCTCGGGATGACAGAGGCGGGACTTATGGCCCATTTTATGGGCCGAAAGTATGGGTATACTATCCACTACGTCTCAAATCGAGAGTGTAAGATAGATTGGCCCCTGTCGGGTCGGGGGTTGAGGTGTGCATCCCATGGGCATTGGTCGCCGCTCGTTGACGCGATCGATATTCGGCTTAAGTCTGGTTCCCCTATGCGTCTTGGTTCTTTTCGTCGGGATCGTCGCCTGGCTGCAGTATCAAACCGAGCAGGCCGAAGCGCTGACGCAGCACTCCGACGACGTTCTCGGGCTCGCGCGCACGTTGCAGAACGATCTCTCCGAAGCGGGTAGTATCGCACGCCGTTACATATTGCTTGGCACACCTTCGTACTACAATCAATTTCTCGCCGCGCTCGCGGTGATTCCAAAAGACACCAAAGCGTTGACCGCGTCGGTGCGAGATAATCCGGCGCAAACGGCGCGCGCGCAGCGCTTATCCAAGCTGGCGCTCGGCGAAGTCGCGTCTGCCGCCGCGATCATGCGCGCGATTCACGCCGGTAACCACGCCAAAGTACTGGCGATGTACCAGCGGGCGCAGTTCCAGCATCCGCAAGCAGTGAGTCCCGACGACGTCTTCCGCGCGCAGCTCAATGCATTCATGGCGGCGGAGCAGCAGCTGCGGCACACCCGGCTCGACGCGGTGACGCGGATGTGGCGGCGTTGGGAGTACGTGCTGATCGGCGGAGCGCTCGCGGCAGTCATCGTTACGTTGCTCTTGGCGCGCACGCTGTACGACACCGTCGCGCAGGTTCGCGCGCGCAACGCGCAGCTCGCACGCTATCGCTTGCTCGCCGAGCATGCGAGCGACGCGATGATCTTTCAGCGACGCAGCGACCGGCGTTTCGTCGAAGCCAATGCCGCGGCATCGCGGCTCTACGGCTACTCCACCAGCGAGTGGATGACGATGACGGAGCGCAACATCCGCGCCGACGGTACCGACGCGGAGCTTCCGCCAACCGGCGAACTCGATATGAAATTCGAGGCGCTGCACCGCCGCAAAGACGGCAGCACCTTTCCGGTCGACGTCGCGATTCAGAGCGCGTCGATCGACGGCGAGGAGATGATCCTGCGCGTGATTCGCGATTTGAGCGAACGCAAGGCCGCCGAACGGTTGCTCAACGACGCGCTCGAACGCGCGGTCGACGCCTCGCGCGCGAAGAGCGAGTTCGTGGCCACGATGAGCCACGAAATTCGTACGCCGATGAATGGCGTCATCGGCGCGACGGAGCTGCTGATGGAGACGCAGCTCACACCCCACCAGCGCGAGTACGCGGTGACGGCGCGAGACTCCGCGCACTCGCTGCTGGGTGTGATCAACAACATTCTCGACTTCTCGAAGATCGAAGCGGGTAAAGTCGAGATCGACATCATCGACTTCGACCTCGTGGCCGCGGTCGAAGGCGTCGGCAGCATGCTCAGCGTGCAGGCGCACGCGAAGGGCATCTCGCTGATGACCTACGTCGATCCGTCGATTCCGGGACGGATCGTCGGCGACCCGACGCACTTGCGGCAAGTCTTGGTCAATCTCGTCGGCAACGCCATCAAATTCACCGAACGCGGCGGCGTAGCGCTGCTGGTCGATTTGGTACAGCTCGCGGGCGAACGCGTGCGGGTGGCGTTCGCGGTGCGCGATACCGGCATCGGGATCCCGCAAGAAAAGCTCCCCAAGCTCTTCTCGGCGTTCACGCAAGCCGACGGCTCGACCACGCGCAAGTACGGCGGCACCGGTCTGGGTTTGACGATCACGAAGCGTCTGGTCGAATTGATGGGCGGCGAGATCGCCGTCGAAAGCTTTGCCGGCGCCGGATCGACCTTCTCGTTCGCGCTGGATTTTCGCGCCGTCGACGCGAGCGAGCTGCCGGTGCGCGACGACATACGCGGGCTGCGCGCGCTCGTCATCGACGACGAAGAGATGTCGCGCGAAATCCTGGAGCGCTACCTCGCGTCGTGGGGTTTGAGCGTCGCGACTGCGGCGAGCGCGCAAGAAGGACTGGAGTTGCTGCGCCAAGCAGCCTATCGCGGGCAGCGCTTCGACGTCGCGGTGCTCGATCTGCGGATGCCGGAGATGAGCGGACTCGAACTCGGGCGCCTGGTGCTGCACGATCCGGAACTGCGTGGGACCAAACTGCTGCTGGTCACGGCGTACGACGCCTACGACGCCGGCAAGGACGCGATCGCGGCCGGCTTCGCGGCCTACCTGACGAAGCCGATACGGCAGTCGCACCTTTACGACGCGATCGTCGAAGCGCGTTTCGGCGGAGAGACGGAGATGCGCGCCGTCGCCAACGCCTCGCCGATGCACGCCGAGCAGGCGGAGCGCGGCGCGACGCTGCTGCTGGTCGAGGACAACGAGATAAACCGGCGGATCGAGTTACGTTTGCTCGAGCGGCTCGGGTATAGCGCCGAGGTCGCGGTGAACGGAAGCGAGGCGCTCGAGCGGCTCGAGCGCGAGCACTTCGACTTGGTCTTGATGGATTGTCAGATGCCGGTGATGGACGGGTACGAGGCGACGCGCGCAATTCGCAAGCGCGAAGGGCGCACCGGCGGGCACGTGCCGATCGTGGCGATGACCGCCAACGCGCTCTCGGAGGATCGCGACGCGTGTCTTTCGGCGGGGATGGACGATTACATCAGCAAGCCGGTCGCGATGGAGGAGCTGCGCAAAACGCTGCAGCGCTGGTCGAAAGGCGCCGCGCCGCCGAAGGTGCTCGATCGCGAGCGTTTGACTGAACTCTTCGGTAACGATCCGGCGGCCATCGACGCGTTTCTCGACACGATTCTCCCGAAGGTTACACAACTGTGCGGACGGATCGAGATCGAGCGCAACCGCGACACGCTGCGCGGGCTCGCGCACGAGCTGCGCGGCGCGGCCGCCAACATCGGCGCGAGCGAACTGGCGGCGTCGGCGCGCGCGCTCGAGACGCTGCTCGCGGACGGAAAGCCGGTAGAGTTTCGCCAGGTGGAGGGCGCGGTCGAGCGCGTGGTCGACGGCTTCGTCCGCTTTTCGGCGCTCGCGCGCAACGGCGGGCGCACCTGACATGGTCGTTCTAACCGTCGACGATTCGGATATCAATCTCGCCGTTTACCGCGGCGTGCTCTCGCGGCTGGACGGCGTCGAGATCGCGGGCTATTCCTCGCCGCTCGAGGCGCTCTCGTATGCGAGCGAGCACGACGTCGACGTAGCGGTCGTGGACTACCACATGCCGGAACTCGACGGTCTCGCTTTCATCGAGCGCTTTCGTCTGGTTCCCGGCGCGAGACACTCACTGCTCGTGATGGTGACGGGCGAGACCGAGCGCGACGTGCGGCAGCGCGCGCTCGACGCGGGCGCCAATGATTTCATAACCAAACCGATCGACAGCCTCGAATTCGCCGCACGGATGCGCAATCTGCTCGAGGTCGCGCGCAGCCGCCGCACGCTCTCGGATCGCGCCGAATGGCTGCGCCAAGAGGTCGAGCGCGCGACGATCGCGATCGTCGAACGCGAGGTCGAGACGATCGCGCGTCTGACGCGTACCGCCGAGTTTCGCGACGACGTGACCGGACTGCACGTGATTCGCGTGGGCCATATGTGCGCCGCGCTCGGGCGCACGATCGGTCTGCCCTCGGAGGAGTGCCGGCAGCTGCTGCTAGCGGCGCCGATGCACGACATCGGCAAAGTCTCGACGCCGGATGCGATTTTGCTCAAGCCGGGTAAGTTGACCGACGACGAGATGGCGATCATGCGCGAGCACACCACCGCCGGCTACGAGATTTTGAAGAACAGCAAGTCGGCGATGCTGCAGCTCGCGGCCGAGATCGCGCTCACGCATCACGAGCGCTACGACGGCGGCGGCTATCCGCGCGGTTTGCGCGGCAACGACATTCCGCTCGGCGGGCGGCTCTGCAGTCTGGTCGACGTGTTCGACGCGCTGACCTCGAAGCGGCCCTACAAAGAAGCATGGCCGATCGACGAGGCGATCGCGAACGTGCGCGGCTGCGCGGGCACGCAATTCGATCCCGAAGTCGTCGCGTTCTTCGACCGCAGCCTCGACGACATCCTCACGATAAAGCGACGCTTCGCCGACGGCGCCGACGAATCGGTCTATCACGAATGGTGGGCGCTGGGCTAGGCGCAGCAGCCGGTGTGGCGCGAGGCGCGTCGCGCGCGCATCGCAGTCTGTTTCACGCTGCCGTCGTAGACGCGATCGCCGTTGAAGTAGGTCGCGAGAATCTGCGTGCCCATGATCGCCTCGGGCGCTGCGCTCATCCAATCGCGATCCATCACGACGAAATCGGCGTATTTTCCGGATGAGATCGAACCGATGGCCTCTTCCTGGAAGTTGGCGTGCGCGGCCCAGATCGTCATCGACTTGAGCGCTTCCTCGCGCGTCATGCGCTGGTTGGGATACCAGCCGCCCGGCGGCAAGTTCGCTTCGTTCTGACGCGCGATCGCCGCATGGAACGTGCGCAGCGTATTCACCGGCTCGACCGGCGCGTCGGTGCCGTTGGCGACGATGACGCCGGTATCGAGGATCGAGCGCCACGCGTATGCGCCCAAGATGCGCGTGGATCCCAGGCGGTCCTGTGCCCAGCCCATATCGCTGATCTGATGCGTGGTCTGCATCGAGGCGATGAGCTGCAGCTGCGCCAAGCGCGGAATATCGTGCGGTTCGAGCACCTGCGCGTGTTCGACGCGGAAGCGATGACCGCTGCGCGGCACGTTGCGAAGCGCGGCTTCATAGGCGTCGAGCACGACGCGATTGCCGCGATCGCCGATCGCGTGCACGCTGAGCTGAAAATCGGCGCGCAGCGCACGCTCCGCGATCTCTTGGATGTGCGCTTGCGTGGTGCGCAAGAGCCCGGTGTTGCCGGGGTCGTCGCTATAGGGAGCGAGCAGCGCGGCGCCGCGCGAGCCGAGCGCACCGTCGGCAAAGAGCTTGACGCCGCGAATCCAGAGCCGCCCGTCGTGCGCGGCGCTTACCGGACCCGCCGCGAGTACGCTGTCGAGCAACGCCGGGTCGTCGACGACGCGCGTGAAATTGCGCAGATCGAGTTGCCGCGCGGCGGCCAGTTCGCGGAAGACGGCGAGATCGTCTGCGCTGGTGGCCGCTTCGCCGATGCCGGTGACGCCCCAGCGGTGACATTCGGCGGCGGCAGCGAGCGCGGCGCGTTTGCGTTGCTCGTGGGTGGGACCGGGCACGACGCGATAGATGAGATCGGTCGCATTATCGATGAAGACGCCGGTCGGATTTCCGTCCGCGTCGCGTACGATCCGCCCGCCCCGCGGGTCGGGCGTGCTTGCCGTAACGCCCGCGAGCTGCATCGCCTTGGCGTTGACGAGAATCGCGTGACCGTCGACGCGGTCGAGCAGCACCGGGCGATCGGGGATCGCGGCGCTGAGCGCGCGGCTGTCGGGAAATTCTTTGACCGGCCAGAGATTTTGATCCCATCCCTCGCCGAAAATCCACGGATCGCTCGAGGCGTTCGCGAAGATGACGGTGCGTCGTACGAGTTCTTCCGCCGAAGGAACCTTGAAAAGATCGACTTCGTGCAGCGCAAGCCCAATGCTGGTGAGATGCAGATGTGCGTCGATGAGTCCGGGGAGCACGGTTGCTCCGCGCAGGTCGAGCACGCGCGTCGCGCTGCCGCGCAGCTGCATCGCGCCGGCGAGATCGCCCACGTACGCGAAGCGCCCGCCGCGGATCGCGAATGCCTGCGGCGACGGATACGCGGCGTCGACCGTGTGGATCGTCGCGCCGGTGACGATGAGGTCGGCGGGCTCTCCCGCGGCGCGCGCCCGCGCGCCGAGCGCCGGCGCTCCGAAGAGCGCGAGCAACGCACGAATGAATCCCGGGCGTTTCATCACGGAGGTAGCTTTCGTGGCGCGCGCAGCCGTCCCTCGACCGCGGCGGAGTTGTTTGGGCGCGCGCTTGGCGGGTAAAAACGCGATATGTTCTTCCGGATTCTCGAGAAAGCAGACGGCGTGCAGACCGCGCTGCTGGAGCTTGGACCGGGCGAGACGAGCGCCCAGCTCGATAACGTGCATCCGGCGAGTCTGCGGCGCGTCGTGGTGCTGCGCGGAACGATCGAAGCCGAGATCGGCGACGTGCGCGTCTGCATGCACGAGGGCGACACCGCGGTCGTGCGCCGCGGCGCCGAGCACCGCTTCACCGGCGCCTCCGACACAGACGCGGTCATGCTCCATTTCTACGCCGTCCCGAAAGAGTGACCACCGGCAGCTCTAGCCGTGGACGCGGCTAGGCGGGATGGAGTAGGCTGGAGGTGGCTATGAGCGCCCAGCCCTTTGAGTTTTCGCATCTGGAGAAACGCATCGACGACCTGCGGTCGGCGATGCAGGCCGGCTTTTCGCAGGTCGATCAGCGCTTCGGCGACCTGCGATCGGAGATGCACGCTGGATTCGCGCGCGGCGACCAGCGGATCGACGACCTGCGATCGGAGATGCAGGCCGGCTTTTCGCAAGTCGATCGGCGCTTCGTCGATATGCGCGAGGGCTTTTCGCAAGTCGATCAGCGCTTCGTCGACATTCGCGAAGGCTTTTCTCGGATCGACCGTCGCCTCGAAGCGATCGATCGAAAAGTCGACGGGCACTTCCGGATGCTCATCGGATCGCTGCTCGGCCAAACCGCCTTAGTGATGAGCGCGATCCTCTCGATCGCTTACATCCTCAAGCACTAGCGCTCTGCTGCGTCCCTCGTCCCTCGTCCCTCGACTACGCTTCGCTACGCTCGGGATGACAGGGGTTCGCTACGCTCGGGATGACAGGGTTCGCTACGCTCGGGATGACAGGGCGAAGGCGAGGTCGGGGTCTGCCGCGAGCGTGAGCGGATCGACGCGTGTGACGTCACGCTGATGGTACGCGGCCGCGGCGATCATCGCCGCGTTGTCAGTGCAGTATTTCGGCGGTGGAATGAAGGCGGGGATGCCGCTGCGGGCGCTCCAAGCGTGTACTCGCTTTTGCAGTTCGGAATTTGCAGCGACGCCGCCCGAGACGACGAGTGCGCGATAGTCGCCGTCTGCAAACGCTGCGTCCACGCGCGCCATCAGTACGTCGACGACGGCCGCTTGAAACGAGGCGGCGACGTCGGCCGGTTTGGCGTTTTTGCCTTCCTCTGATTCCAAGAAGTAGCGCACCGAGGTCTTGAGTCCCGAGAACGAGAGGTCGAGCGTACCCGCGGCGGCGCGGTGGCGCGGAAAGGCGTGCGCTTTCGGATTGCCGTCGTGCGCGAGCGCGTCGAGCTGCGGGCCGCCGGGATAGCCGAGGCCGAGCAGGCGCGCGGTTTTATCGTAGGCTTCGCCGGCGGCGTCGTCGCGCGTGCGTCCGATGACGCGCATGTCGACCGCGGAACGAACCTCGACGAGTTGCGAGTGACCGCCGGAAACGAGCAGCGCGAGAAACGGATAGGGCGGATCTTCGCTGCGATCGAGGAAGGCGGCGAAGATGTGGCCGTGCAGGTGATTGACCGCGTAGAGCGGCTTGTCGAGCGCGAAGGCAAGCGCCTTCGCCGCGGCGACGCCGACGACGAGGCTGCCGATCAACCCCGGCCCGCGCGTGACCGCGATCGCATCGACGTCGTGTAGCTCGATCGCGGCCCGGCCGAGCGCGTCGTCGACCGCAGCCGAAAGCAGCGCGACGTGTTGACGGCTCGCGATCTCGGGCACGATCCCGCCGTACTTCGCGTGAAACGCATCCTGATTGGTCGAGACGCTCGCGAGAACGTCGCGGCCGTCGCGCACGAGCGCCGTCGCGGTATCGTCGCACGAGGTTTCGATCCCGAGGATTAGCATGCGCCCACGTTAGACGACACTACGTTGGCGAGGGCGACGGGCTCGGTGATGCGCTTGCGCTTGGCGAGGCGCTGGGCGATCCGTTGGGCGATGCACTCGGCGATGCACTCGGCGACGTGCTCGCAGAGGGCAGTTCGTCGCCGTAGAGCACGAGCAGCCAGACTTCGTCTTTCTTTACTTGCAGCGCGGGCGCGTCGAGGTCGAAATGCAGCGTCGTGCCTTCGAGATTCGATTTCGCGTAGTTGCCGAAGAAGGTGTCGGTCACTTTCTTTTTGTGCTCGGTTTCGCGATAGAGTTGCACCGCGAAGCCGCGTCCGCCGATTTGTTCCTTGGGAAGCGTGAAGTCGATCGACATCTTGCCGGCGAGCACGACGTCGGCGTCGGTGTGCATGCGCAGGGTCATCAGCGCGACGGTTGCGACGGCTTTGGGATTGGGGTCGTTCATCTTGGGCGCGTCTTTGGGAAGACCCGCGATGCGCAAGGTGATGTGCGGACCGCTCGCGGTGGCCGACGGACTCGGCGCGGGTGCGTTTTCGTGCTCGTCGCGCGGTTGGCCGCCCGGCAGCGATTGCGTCGAGGGCGTTGGTGTCGGAGTCGGCGTCGGCGTCGGTGTGGGCGAGGGAGTCGGCGAGGGTGACGGCGATCCGGACGCGGATGACGACGGCGACGCCGATGGCGACGGCGACGGCGACGGTGTCACGACGTCGAATTGCAGCGTACACGAGAAGCCTTGATCTTCCGGACAGCGCACGCCGCTCGCCGCATCGGCGACCGGATACGTCACTTCGTCACCGGGCGGGATCGTCGGTGACCCGCTCGCACGCGGTGTCGCAGTCGCGGGAAGCTGATTCGGCCCGGGCGACGTAACGGGCGGATTCACGCCGCCCGGTGCGGCAGTTCCGCCGCTTCCAAAGCTTCCCTGACACGCCGAGAGCGACAGCGCTGCGAGAGCAAAGAGCAGCGCCGTCCCTCGACTACGCTTCGCTACGCTCGGGATGACACCGGTGCAGCGCTTCGCGCGTACGTTCGGGATGACACCGGGGTTGCGCTTCATGCTCTGGTTTGAACCTTTCGTTGGAGTTCTTCGGCGAAATCGCTCACCGCGACCGTGCGTTTCTCTTCGACGCCGCGTTCGTTGACGTTGACCGTGCCGTCGGCGGCTTCTTGCTTGCCGACCACGAGAATGTAGGGGACCCTCTGCGTCTTCCAGTGGCGGATTTTATAACCTAGCTTCTCGTTGCTCTCGTCGACGCTGACGCGAAAGCCCATCGCGGTCAACCGCGCAGCGACCTGGCGTGCGTAGTCGATCTGATGTTCCGAGATGGGTGCGAGCACCGCCTGCACCGGCGCGAGCCAAACCGGGAAGGCGCCGCCGTAGTGCTCGATCAGAATACCGAAGAAGCGTTCGAGCGAGCCGGCGAGCGCGCGGTGAATCATCACCGGCGGATGATCGAGGCCGTCGTTTCCGCGATACTTGAGTCCAAAGCGCGCGGGCAACACGAAATCGACCTGCACCGTGCCGAGCTGCCATTTACGGCCGATCGCGTCGCGCACATTGATGTCGAGTTTCGGCCCGTAGAAGGCGCCGCCGCCTTCATCGAGTTCGTACGGCAAGCCATACTTTTCGAGCGCCTTGCGAATCGCGTCTTCGGCGATCGCGTCGGTATCGGTGCGTGCCGCCTCTTCACGCGTCGAGAGAAAATACTCGAAATCGGCGAAGCCGAAGGCTTTCATCAAGCGCAGCGCTTCGTCGAGGGTTTGTTCGAACTCGCCCTGCAGCTGCTCGGGCGTGCAGAATAGATGGGCATCGTCTTGCGTGAAACCGCGCACGCGCGTGAGTCCGTGCAGCACGCCGGAACGCTCGAAGCGATAGACCGTGCCGAATTCCGAGTATCGAATCGGCAGCTCGCGATAGCTGTGCGGCTGGCCGCGATAGATCAGAATGTGCCCGGGGCAGTTCATCGGTTTGAGGCGGAAGCGCTGCTCCTCGACCTCGAGCGGGCCGAACATGCCGTGCGCGTAGTTCTCGAGGTGCCCGGAGATCTCGTAGAGCTTCTCGCTCACCACATGGGGGGTGACGACCGGCTGGTAGCCGCGCTCGCGCAGCCCGGTGCGGATGAACTCCTCGATGATCCCGCGGACGATCGCTCCCTTGGGATGCCAGAAAACCAATCCGCCGCCGGCGTCTTCCTCTATAGAAAAGAGATCGAGCTCAACGCCGAGCTTGCGGTGATCGCGCTTCTGCGCCTCCTCGACCTGCGTGAGGTAGGCGTCGAGCTCGGCCTTCGTGTGCCAAGCGGTGCCGTAGATGCGCTGCAGCATCGGGTTGTGCTCGTCGCCGCGCCAGTATGCGCCGGCGACGCTGGTGAGCTTGATCGCGCCGATCTCGCCGGTGCGATGCGCGTGACCGCCGCGGCACAGATCGGTGAATGCGCCGATCGTGTAGAGCGTGATCGGCTCGCCCGGCGGAATGTCGCGCGCGAGCTCGACTTTGTAGGGGTTGGACTCGAAGCGCGCGATGGCTTGGTCGCGCGTGACCTCTTGCCCGGTCATCTCGTAATCGGCGTCGATGATGGCCTGCATACGCTTCTCGAGCTCGGCCAAATCTTGCGGCGTGAACGGCTCGGGGCGGTCGAAATCGTAGTAGAAACCGTTTTCGATCGCGGGTCCGATGGTCGGCTTGGCCTCGGGAAAGAGCTCCTGCACGGCGTAGGCGAGGACGTGCGCTGCGGTGTGCCGGAGCGCGGGAAGCGAGGGGCTTTCGGGCATACCGCGGGCCGTTTCGGCATGCCGCGGCGGGCTTCCTTAATCACAGATGCCCCAAACGTCGCTTAAGGCGATGATAAGGCGGCTTTAAGGCCACTTTAGTTTGCGCGCTTCACGATACCAATGTTGGTGCGGTAGCAGATACCGCTTGCTTTACTCCCACGTGCTTTTAGGAGTTTTTCTTGATGCGTAAGACATTGGCGCTGGCCCTAGCGGCGCTATTGCTCGTCTCCGCGGGCGGCCGCGCGCTGGCCGCGACCGATCTCCTCGAGACGGGCTCGACGCTGCTCTATCCGCTAATGAACCTCTGGGTGGCAGCCTATCAACAAGGGCACACCGACGTGCAGATCACGACGCAGGGCACGGGTTCGGGCACGGGCATCTCGCAAGCCATCTCCGGCGTTGCGCAGATCGGCGCATCGGACGCTTACATGGCCGACGCGCAAATGGCGAACAGCCCGATGCTGAACATTCCGCTCGCGATTTCGGCGCAGCAGATCAACTACAACATTCCCGGTTTGAACAACGTGCATCTCAACCTGTCCGGTCCGGTGCTGGCCGGCATCTACTCGGGTGAGATCCAATACTGGGACGACGCGAAAGTCAAAGCGATCAACAAGCAGTACGCAAGCAAACTGCCGCACCAGCAGATCGTGCCGATCCATCGCGCCGACGGTTCGGGCGACACGTTCATCTTCTCGCAGTACCTGACATTCTCGACGCCGTCGTGGAAGAACGGCCCGGGTTACGGTACGACGATCAGCTGGCCGTCGGTTGCGACCGCGGTCGGTGCGACCGGCAACCCCGGCATGGTGCAGACCTGCCAGAACACCCAGTACTCGATCGCCTACGTCGGCGTGAGCTTCCTGAACCAAACCAACAAGGCCGGCCTCGGCTACGCCGCGCTCGAGAACCGCGCGGGTAAATTCGTGCTGCCGACCGCAGAAACGATCGCTTCAGCCGCGCGCTCGCTCGATTCGAAGACACCCTCCGACGAGCGCATCTCGCTGATCTTCGCGCCGGGCGAGAACTCGTACCCGATCATCAACTACGAATATGCGATCGTCAATCCGAAGCAGAGCGACGGTACGAAGGCTGCGGAGCTGAAGAAGTTCCTCGGCTGGGCCCTGACCGACGGTCAGAACATGAAGTTCCTGGACGCGGTACACTTCCTGCCGTTGCCGAGCTCGATCGTCGCGAAGAGCAAGGCTCAAATCGAAAAGATCCAGTAGCCTGCTATCATGGCCGCGATGGATCTGCCGGTGAGGGGCGTCGCACGAGCGGCGTCCCCGGCCGCACTTCAACGAACGGGCGCACAGTCTGTGCTGCGCGCCCTGACGGGGCTTGCTGCGCTCGCGAGCTTCATGATCATTTTCCTGATGCTGTTCTTCTTGATCATGTATGCATGGCCGGCGATTCGTTTCAACGGTCTTGCGTTCTTCGCGAGTCCGATTTGGAACATCGGGAACCAGTACGGCGGAGGGACCGTCGTACGCAACGGATTCACCGCGCAGTCGGGCGCGGCGTTCGGTGCGCTGGTCTTCATCTTCGGCTCGACCGTGACCGCGTTGCTCACGATGGTGGTCGCGGTGCCGCTCTCGCTCATGGTCGCGCTTTCGCTCGTCTATCGTGTGCCGCGGCTCATTCGCCCGCTCGCGAACGCGCTGGTCGAGTTGATGGCGGGCGTACCGTCGGTCGTCTACGGCTTGTGGGGCATGGTCGTCTTGGTGCCGTGGATCGGACGCGTGCTCGCGCCGTGGGTGACGACGCACCTCGGGTTCATTCCGTTTCTCGGCGGCGCCGCAGGCAGCGGCAACGGTTTGGCCGCGTCGGTTTTCATTCTCGCGCTGATGGTGATGCCGATCATGGTCGCGACGACGCGCGACGTCATTCTCGCGCAATCGAACACGCTCTTCGAAGCGAGCATGGCGCTGGGCAGCACCAGCTGGCAGGCGATGACGTGGACGGTGATTCCGAGCGTACGCAAAGGCGTCATCGCGTCGATCCTGCTCGCGTTCGGGCGCGCGCTCGGCGAAACGATGGCGGTGCTGATGGTGTGCGGCGCGGCGATCAACTCGTTTCCGCAAAATATTTTCTCGCCGGTGAACACGATTGCCGCGGTCATCGTCTCGCAGCTCGAGTCTGCGTTGACCGACGCCTCGGGCATGGCGCAGCGCTCGCTCGCGGAGCTTGCGTGCGTGTTGTTCATCATCACGCTGATCGTCAACATCATCGCGCGCGGCATCATGCGCGGCGCGGATCGCGCGGAGGGGCGCTGAGCGCCGATGGTTGCCAAGCGAGCATTGACCGGCACGTCGCCGAAAACATATGCAAGCCGGACGTGGTGGGCGCTCTCGGTGGCCTGCCTCGTCGCCGTGATCGGCGTTCTGTTCTTCATCTTCGCGTTCGTCATCGCGCGCGGCGTGCCGGCGCTGCGGCCCGAGATCTTCTTTACACCGACGCACGGCATCGCCGGCGGTCTCTCCAACGCGATCGTCGGAACGTTCATGCTGGTCTTTACCGCGCTCGTGCTGGTGATTCTCGTGGGACTGGGAACCGCGGTCTGGACGGTCGAGTTCGCGGCGCCGTGGGCGCAGCGCGTCATTCGCTTCATGGTCGACGTGCTGGTCGGCATTCCGTCGATCGTGGTGGGCTACTTTCTCTACGTCGCGCTGGTCGAGCTGGCGGGTTGGGGCTTTTCGCTTATCGCGGGCGCGCTCGCGCTCTCGATCTTCATGCTGCCCTACGTCGTACGCGCGGCCGACGTCTCCCTGACCAACGTGCCGAGTGCGCTGAAAGAAGGCGCGGTCGCGCTGGGCGCGCGGCCCGCGATGGTCATCTCGTCGATCAACTTACCGTATGCGCTGCCGGGCATTCTCACCGGCGTGCTGGTCGCGACCGGCATCGGTCTGGGCGAAACCGCGCCGCTGATCTACACTGCCGGCTGGTCGAACTATCTGCCGAAATTCGAACTGACCCATTCGCCGGTCGGCTACCTGACCTACGTCGTGTGGACCTACATCAGCCAGCCGTTCGAGGCCTCACACCAGCTCGCGTACGCGGCCGCCGCGCTGTTGATGATCTTCGTGTTTCTCACGAACCTTCTGGCGCGCAGCTTTGTCGAATACCGGCTGGGCCGGCATCGCGGGCGCTAGCGCTTCGGAAGATGCATCGCGACACACTTGACGTTCGCGGCGCGGACGCGTTTCTCGATCGCCTCTGAAACGGGCAGCGTGAGCGCGGCAAGTCCGATGCGGCGCACGACGGTTCCCTCGGCGGCTAACTGCTGCACCATCGCTTGGCGGCCGGCGCTGTCGATCTTGCCGAGCGCCCATTGCTCGCGCGGAAGGCTCGGGTCGTTGTAGAGATCGTCGATGACCGCGGCGAGTTTCTCCGCGGGGCCTTCGATTGTTATCAGATGCGGCCAGACCGCAAACCGAACGGTACGATCAGCTGACATCATACATGCAGCCTCCTCATACCTAGCATCGGGTGCAGCCCGCCGCTCGCGTACCTCTTTTTGCAAACGCGCGGTTAACAGTCGACGCAGGCTCTGTAAAGCCTAGTGCTGCATCGTGAGCGGCGCGAAGCCTTCGGGCGGTTTGCCCGAGCCGGGAATGATATCGGGTTTGATGCCGAGCGACGCGCACGACTCCTTGGGCGGAACGGCGATATCGCTGATGATGGCGGCGCTCGCGGGAATCGGTTCTTTGGTGCCCGCGAGGCGTTCGGGATCGAGCGCGGAGAGCAAATCCGAGAGCGCGGGATTCGTATCGCGCGGACCTTCGGGCATATAGGGCGCTTCGTCGGGAAGCGACGCGAGCGCGGGCGTATCGAAGATCTTGCCGGCCATCTTCACGAACGAGGTGTGATCCGCGAGATCGCGATCGATGTAATGATCGCGCGCGTACGGAGAGATGATGATCGCCGGGACGCGCGGACCGTCGCCGCACGGGCGCCCGTCGGGACAGCGCTCGAATTGCGGCGGCGCGACGTGGTCGTAGAAGCCTTCCGAGTCGTCCCAGGTGATGAGAATGAGCGAGTCCTTCCAATACTTGCTCTTCGCGATCGCGTTGACGAACTCGGCGACGAACGCTTGCGAGACTTGCGAATCGGAATAGCCGGGATGGTCGTCGTCGCCGAGAAAATTCGTCTGCACGTACGGATCGGGGTTGGCGGGTTTGAAGCCGAACGGATCGATGTAACCGCCCTTCACGAAGATCACGCCGCGGTCGCCGAGCGTTCCGTTCTCGATGCGCGGGATCAGCTCGCGCACGTCGTGCACGCCGCTCCAGAAATACGGATTCTGACGCAGATAGCCGAAGTATTGCACCGCGTTGTGATGCGTGATGTAGGCGAAATTCGTCGTGCGGCCTTTGGAGAAATTATAGCCTACTTGGTACCAGCCCCACGGAACCGGCGCATGCCCTTCGCGCCCGAGATCGGCGATATCGTCTTTGATGTCGTCGTTGTCGCGCTTGGCGTTGGTTGCATCTTTACCGGCGAGCGTGAGCATCAGCGTGGCGAAGGTGAGATCTTCTTGCGCGTTCTGCGGCATCGGCGGCGATCCGTTGCCGTAGGGACCGAAGGCGGGGGCCGTGTCGTTTTCGACCGGCACGCCGGGCCCCGTCGCGTTGGCGGAAACCTGCTCGTCGGCGTGGCGCGCCCACTGCGTGAGGCCCGTCTGCGCGGCGATGATTTCGATGTTGCCCGGCGTCGACGGGCCGTACATCGCTTGGAAGAAGTGATCGAAGAGCGTGAAGTTGTCGGCGTACTTCCAGAGATAGGGCACCATGTCGCAATCTTCGTAGGCCATCGTGAGCAAACCGACGCGCTGCGCGTCTTCACGCGAATAGCCGCGTGCGAGCAGACCGAACTCCTCGGTGCTCACGAAGAGATCCATGCGGCCGCCGTCGCTCTTCGTGAGGAGCGAGGGGCGCGAATGATCGGCGTCGGCGGTGTCGGGCGTGGTGATGCGAAAGGGCGTCACCCACTGGTTGCCGAGCGGGTCGTATTGGCGAAAGCCTTGCGTTTGCGCAAACGGCGTCGCGAGATTTTCGGCGCCGGGAAAACTGCCGAAATACGAATCGAACGAACGATTCTCCTGATAGATGACGAAGACGTGCTTGATCTTGGCATGCACGAGAGCGAGAAGCGCGGGATCGATCTGCGGCGCGGGCGGAAGTTGTTGTGCGGTAACCGGCACCGAGGACGACAAGAGCGCAAGCGAGGTGCAGCATGCAGCAAGGAAACGCTTCACGAAACGGCCTCCGGGAAGAGATTAACGAAGATTAAAGCGTCGGTCTTACGGTAGCTTCATCGTAGCACGAATGAAGCGGTCGTGCAGCGACGTGGGCAAGAGTGCCAGAATTGCGCCAATGCGTGCGGGCATGCCGAGAATCACGTGCGCTTTGGGTTTGCGATCGGTGAGCGCGCGCAGAACTGCGGTCGCGACACGTGCGACCGGCATGCCGCTGCGCTCCTCGCCCGCAAGCGCATGCATGACGGCTTCGATCGCGTCGCGATAATAAGACGGCGCCGACGGGCCGAGCCGCGCCAGCAGTGCGTCGCGCGTCGCAAGACCCTTTTGCCAAATCGGCGTCGCGACCGAGCCGGGTTCGATGAGGCAGACGCGTACGCCGGCTGGGCGCAGCTCGAGGCGGAGCGCGTCGGCGAGCGCGCGCAGCGCGAATTTCGAGGCGGCGTACGGCGCGAGATAGGGCATCGCGACGCGGCCCGCGATCGAGCCGACGAAGACGACGCGCGCGCGGTGCGCGCGCAGTTGCGGAAGAAACGCCTGCGTGACCGCGAGCGCGCCGACGACGTTGACCTCGAGTTGCGCGCGCAGCTCGTCGAGCGGCAGCGTTTCGAGCGGGCCGCCGAAGGCGAGGCCCGCGTTGTTCACGAGGCCGGCGAGTTCGGCGTTTGCGTCGCGAACGGTGCGGGCGGCTGCTTCGATCTGCGCGGCGTCGGTGACGTCGAGCCGGAGCGCGCGCACGTTTCGATGCGATGCTTCGGCGCGCTGCGCGGCGGCATCGCTGCGCACGCCCGCGTAGACGAAGAAGCCGTGCTCCGCAAGGGTCGCGACGCATGCGGCGCCGATGCCGCTCGACGCGCCGGTCACGACGACGGCGCGCACGCAGCCTCCATCGTTTCTTGGTGGAAATTCGCCTGATACGCGATGATGTCTTCAGTGCGCGGAAATTGCGGGTGCCGGCGGGTTTGCGTGAGCGCGTAGCGGTTGCCGCTCGCGGTGAGCGCGCCCAGACGAAGCAAGCCGCGCAGCGCGGCGCGCGTTCTATCGGCGTGGTCGTGCCGAAGCTCCGGATCGGCGAAGAGCTCCGCCGGCAACGCCGCGAGCTGCTCGAACACGGCGTTGACCGCGTCCTCTTCGGTGAAGGGCTCGTCGCCGCGGCGGTGCAGCCAGCTTCCGAGCAGCGCGCTGGTCGTCACGGGGCGCAGGCGCTTGATCTCGGTTGGAAGATCGGCGCCGCGCCGCGCTTCGCGCACGCGGTAGAGCATCGGCAGACGCGGTCCGACGAACGCATCGTAGCTGATGCCCACGGCGTAGACGCGCGCGAGCGGCGCGAGCCGGTCCAGAATGCCGCGAAAGCGCTGCATCTTACCGTCGCCGCTGTAAAAGCCTTCGGGCGTGAGAAATACCGTCGCGCCGCTGCGTACGAGATCTTCGAAATGCGCGATGTCGGCGTCGAGTTGCGCGCGCGTCTCAGCCAGCATTTCGGCGCGATACGGATCCTGCAGCTCGGAGAGTGAGACGGTGGTGCGCGCGATATCGAAGTGTTGCGGCGCGAGCAGATCGGCGATCGTGGCCACGCCGGGAATGCGTGCGAGTGCGCGTTCCTTGAAGACCTGCGCCGCCGGAAGATCGCCGTGCTTCCCATGCAGCGTGTATACGATGCTGACGAACGGCCGCGAATGCAGTTCGTTCTCGATCGGCTGCATGCCGATGCCGGCGAAGAGCCAGCCGAGATTGACGGTGCGCATCAGCGGGCGCAGCCACGGAATGCGTTCGGCGAAGAAGCCCGGCTCCCACATCCGCCGCGAAGAGACGGTGTACATCGGACGTCGCCACATGAACGACGAAATGCCCAAATGCGCGACGATGACCGGCGACTCCATCTCGTGCTGGTGATTGGCTACGACGATCGAGCCGGGGCGCGCGATCGGAAGCGAGCCCCAGCGGCGCACGCGGCAAACCGTTCCGTAGTATCCGCTGACCGACAGGTATGCGAGCCAGCGGACCACCTGCATCAAGGCGTACGTGACGATCGCTCCGCACGCGCATCGCGGTTGAGCCGCCGCTGAATGCGCGCATCACCGAAAATCATGTCGAGCAAACCCGGAAAGACGCGCGCGACGACCACCGGTGCGAGATAACGCTTGGGCACGACGCGCACGCGGCGCGGATGACGCACCGCGTCGACGATGGCGTCGGCGACGACTTCGGGGCCCGGCAATCCGTCGCCCATCGCGGCGTTCATCGGCGTGCGCACGAAGCCGGGTTCGATGAGCGTGACGCGCACGCCGTCGGCGCGTACTTCGCGGCGAACCGAGTCGCTGAGCCCGCGCATGCCGAACTTCGAGGCGGAATAGACGCCCATCACACCGGCTTCGCCGGCGATCGAGCCGATATTGACGATCGCGCCGCGCCTCTGCGCCTTCATCATCGGCAGAACGGCGTGCATCGCGCGCGCGCAGCCCAGAAGATTGACGCTCAAAACGCGCGCGATCTCTTCGTCGGTATCATCGCAGAGCGAAGGGCTCGAACCGATGCCCGCGATGTACGCGAGCACGTCGATGCGGCCGAATTCCGCAATGGCCGTGGCGACGGCGCGATCGATGTCGGCGCGAATCGTCACGTCGGTCGGAACGACGACCGCGCGCACGCAGCCGGCACGCGCTTCGCGTGCGAGTGCCTCGAGTTGCGCGAGCTCGGCTTGCGGCGCCGCGAGCACGAGGTCGCTGCCCTCGCGGACAAACGCATGCACCGCGGCCGAACCGATGCCGCCGGACGCGCCGATCAGCAGCGCCGCCGCGCCGCGCAGCTGCACGGCTTAGGCGCGCGCGAGCGAGCGCGCCGCGCGCTTCGCGCCGTCGAGCGCGTTCGCGACGTTGAGCACGACGTTCGCGACCGTCGGGACGACGCGCGGCCGCAGCAAGCGCGGGTCGAACGACGCCATGTGCATCGAGTTTTCTTCCAAGCACGCTTCGAGAAATTTCTGCAGCGTGAGATCCTTGAAAACCTCGCCCGCGGCGGCCATCCCTTTGTCCGACGTATTCGTTGCCCCGGCTCTTCCCATCGTGCGGCGCAGTGCGCGCAGATAACCGATCGCCGTGGGAATCACCTGCAGCGGCTTCGCGCCGTAACCGCGCACGCAACGCTCGTAGGTGATCCAATTGACGAAGAAGACGATGTGGCGCGCTTCTTCGTAGAGCACGCGCGCGAAGAGCGAGGTGAGCGATTCGGGCAGAAAGCGCACGATGCGCGCGATGCGAAAGATTCCGAAGCCGAAGAACGAGTCGAGACATTCGTTGTAGCCGAAGTCGATGAAGGCTTGGCGCCCGCCGTACGGGGCGGGAGGTTCGGCCTTTCCGTCGAGGCCGTATCGCTCGATGAGCGTTGCAAGCATGCGCCCGTGGCGGTCTTCTTCGTAGCCCTGAAGCCGAAGTGCCTGAACGATCAGCGGGTCGGATTGTGACCGCGCGAAGTGCTCGAGTGTGACGCCGGCGTTCACTTCGACCTGCAGCGCCATGCTCCAGACCGGGATAGAGCGAAGAATCGCGAGCGATTCCTCGTCGAGCTCGGGCCACGGAAGGTCGCGCGGTTCGTATGCTTCGTGCGTTTCGATAAAGGAGCCGCAGAAGAGGTCCCGGTGTTCTGTGCTGCCGATGCGCATGTCGTGATCCATTCGACTTGCCGAGGCAATGCCATCTCGCGGCCGAGGAAGGATTGGCGCGGCGGGGCATGCTAAAAGCCACTATCTTCAGCTATATGAACCGCATGGTCGTACGTACCGGTGCAGTGGTATTCATGGCCGTGTTGCTTTGCGTGCCGTACTGCGCCGCCGCTCAGCTCTACCTTCAAACGCCGCTGCATATTCCTCGAGCGCAAATCGGCGCGCTGGTGGAAGACGTAAGCATCGAAGGCTACGGCGTTCTGAGCGCCGCGTCGGTGAGCCAATATCTTTCGGTGCGCCCGGGGGCGCGGCTCGAACAAGCCGCGATCAATCGCGACTTCGGCAATCTCGTGCGCTTGGGCGCATACCGTACCCGGCTCGACGTCGAGGTCGGCAGCGCGCCGCACAGCGTGCGCCTGCGCTGGATCTTGCTCTCGAAGTGGCTGCGGCCGACGTCGCATCCGTTTTACACCGAAACGCCGCTGACGGCGCCGATTCAAGGCGTCGGATTCGTGCTGACCAGCAGACCGCTGGATGCGCGCGGGTCCACGCTTTCCGCGTACACGCAGCTCAGCAAGCGCGCCAATCTCGGCCGCGCGCTCTTCACGAAACGGCTGAGCGTCAATCCCGACAGCGGGACCGCGAGTTCGCTCATCGTCGACGCCTTCGGCGGACGGGGCGTCTTTCGCGCGAGCGAACCGCTTGCCATCAACGTGTACAGCTGGAGCGCGGGAGAAGAGGCGCTCTTCTTGACGCAGCGCACGAACGGCACGCAATTCGAGGGGGGCGTTCGCGAGGTGCATACGAGCAATCAGCTCTCGTCGAACCTCGTCGCGCCGTCGCTCTATCCGACCAACGTCGCGTACGCCAAGACGACGCAGCTGGTCGCGGGGCTCACGCACGGCTGCACCTCGGTGCCGTCGCAGTGGTATCCGCCGTACTGCGATCTGCAGTACCGCATTTCGGCGACCGACGCGATCGGCGGACTCGCCGCAACGAGCGAATACCGCGTTTTCGCCGGCGACGTCGTACGCTACTTCGACGCCGGCGTGTCGACGATCGTGGTGCACGCGAGCGCGGTGCGCTCGGGCGGCGTGATTCCCGATAGCTTCTTGCTTTGCGCGACTGTGCGCGGCTATCCGAAGCCGTTTTGCGGCACCGACGCCGAAGGCGCGACGGCGGAATGGCGCATCAACGATCACAAGAGCCCGAAAATCGAGTGGGTCGTATTCACCGAGGACGCCGCAAGCCGCGTGCGCCAAGGGATTTCCGCAAACGCGCTGCCGTTTTTTTCGTGGCATCCCGACTCGGGCATCGGGGTCATCTATCACGCGATTCGCTTCGACCTTGCGGGAGGAAAGGCGGGCATGCGCCTTACCTTCGAACTGAAGGGACAGCTGTACTGATGAAAGCGCCGCTCGACGTACCTCCCACCGAGGTACTCGCGAACGAGCGTACCTATCTAGCCTACGTGCGGACCGCGATCGCGCTGATCGCGTTCGGCTTTGTCATCGCGCGATTCGGTTTGTTCGAGCGCGAGATCGCCGTCGTCGCGCATATTACGCTGCCCCACGCCGGGGCGGTCTCATCGATCTTCGGCCCGCTGATGTCGATTGCCGGCGTCATCGTGGCGCTCTTCGGCGCCTATCGCTATGCGGTGGCGGACCGCGGGCTGCGCGAAGGCAAAACACTTGCGCTCCGGCCGTTCGTCGCGTACATTGCTGCTATCGCCGTCGCTGCGGTCGGCGTAATCGTTGCGTTCATCATCGCACCACCGCGCTAGGAGAATCTTCACGTGAATACCGCGTCAGCCGTGGTCAAGACGAGCCGCTTCTCGTATGCGGAGACGGTGCAAAAGCTCACCGATGCGATACGCGCGAAGGGCAACACGGTCTTTGCTTCGATCGATCAAGCGGCTGCCGCGCAAGGCGTGGGCTTGACGCTTCGCCCGACTACGCTCGTTCTTTTCGGAAATCCGAAAGGCGGAACGGGACTCATGCAGGCTTTCCCGCTCATCGCACTCGACCTTCCGCTCAAGCTGCTCGTTTGGGAGGAAAGCGGCGGCGTCAAAGTCGCGTACGTTCCGATGGCCGCCGTCGCGGCGCGCTACGACGTTACGGGGCAGGACGAAAAGCTCGGCGCTATGGATCAAGCGCTCAACGCTTTAACCGACACCGTCGTGTAGGCACGGAGCGAGAGAGATGGTGTGCGTGGTAGGGATTGAACCTACGACCCCCACCGTAGCCGTTCAGACCCAAGGGCTCGTTTTGAACATCTCCCGATCGCCGGCTGGCAGAAGGCCAAGAAAGACGCGGGGATTTATGAGGCAAGTGGCGGTTGTTTTAGCAGCATTCGTATGTGGAGCGCTTTTTGCGCTGAGTATTCATTCGTCGATCGCGAATACGCGCTCCGCTCCGACGACGCCCGACAGTCAACTGGTACCACCGTGTCCGCATGTGTCCTACGGCGCGGATGGCAATATGGGCCCGCTTTTCTGCGTCGTTGACAATCCACTTGCCCTTAGATACTTTGCGTCTATCGGTCGCCACACGTTCGCGCTCGGGCCGGATGCGTCGCCCGGTGAAGTAGCGCAAGGTCTGAGCGCTGATTATAAACACGGCGGCACTGGCCCGATCATGTGCTCCATTTATCAGCTCGCTGCATGGCGAAATCATTGGCATTTCGGAGTCACTGTTTACAGCGAGGTCTCACCGTATTGCAAAGAACCCTCATTCGGTGATGCTCAGTAAATGTCGAGGGATGATGTCGGTACGCGGGGCAGCGCGAATGGCCGCGCGATCAGCGGATGAAATACATAGCCGATAATCTGTTGCCGGGAGAGGTCGTCGTCTATCGGACGACGCTAAAGCCGGTTGCCGTCTACGCCCCGGCTTTCCGATGGGCAATGCTTTGCGTCGTGTGCGGTGTCTTCGCGGTGGAATCGAGTGGGACTCTATCGGGGGCCCTCGGCTTCGCCGCGCTCGCCGCCGGCCTTATGACGTTCGTCGATTATGTGAGCGGGAGCATTAGAATTAGCTCCTCGGCCTTCGCCATTACGACGCAGCGAATCATTATTAAAACGGGATGGATCAAGCGACACTCGCTTGAGGTATATGTTGGGAAGATCGAGGGCATCGGCGTTGAGCAAGGCGTCGTTGGCCGAATGTTCGACTACGGAGATATAACGGTGCGCGGGACTGGGGGCACGCGCGAGCGCTTTCGAGATATTGCAGCGCCGTTGGAGTTTCGGCGGCAGGTGCAGGAGCGAATCCCGCTTAGTAGCTAGCGAAGAATGAAAAACCCCGATGAAATCGGGGTTGAGATGGTGTGCGTGGTAGGGATTGAACCTACGACCCCCACCGTGTCAAGGTGGTGCTCTCCCACTGAGCTACACGCACATGCGGCCCCGAGACTATAACAGAGGCCGGTAGGGGCGTCAAACGATTATTCTCGGGCCCTCGGCCCCCCTGCTAACTGAACTCCCGCTGCGGGCCGTTTTCGAAGGCGTCGACGGCTAAACGCCATTCCGGCGGGATCTCGATTGTCCGCCGATTCACGAAATCGTAGGCGACGACCGTCGTCGTGCCGTGCGCGACGCGGTGATCGTGCGTCTCGCTCCAAATTTCGTAGCCGAAGTCGAACGATTTCGTTCCCATGCGCGAAACGCGTACGCCGACGGCGATTGCTTCGCGATAGTGCAGCTGCCGCTCGTAGGTGAAGTTGATGTTCGCCTGGATGATGCCGCGTTCGCTCGTGATGTCCGCGTGCATGACGCTCGCGAAATACTCGGTGCGCACCATTTCGCACCAACGAATGTATGCGACGTTGTTCACGTGCTGCAGCATGTCGATGTCGGCGAACGGAATGGTAAATCGCGTTACGAGCTTGAAGCCTTCGAGCATGGGCTGGCCGATTCGACCGAGGTGGCTGGACAACATGCCCTCGGGTAGGATAAACTCCTGGCTTGTCCAATCTCAGCGAGCCGGTCGGGGGGCCGGCTTCGGGGGCGCGTAGCTCAGTGGGAGAGCATCCGCTTCACACGCGGGGGGTCGTTGGTTCAATCCCAACCGTGCCCATGTTGTAAAACTTCAGAGCGCCGGTATGGCGCTGTAGCTCAGTTGGTTAGAGCGCCGCCCTGTCACGGCGGAGGTCGTGGGTTCGAGCCCCATCAGCGTCGCCATTCAAAAGAGCCCTGGAGCAAACGCTCCGGGCTCTTTTCTTATGGGTTTTTCCCCTCGCATTTCCCCTCAGGCGGTTCTCCTCGGCCGCCTACCGTAGATTTCCACCGCCTTCACGATCTCCGCGTCCATGATGGTCCGGTACTCGTTGTCGGCCATACGCGTGGTCGTATGGCCCATCTTTCTGGCCTGGACGGCGGATGGTATTCCGTTCGCGAGTGCATATGTGTTGCCGGTCGTTTTGAGCGAGTAAAAGGTCGGCCCCTCAGGTAGGCTGAGCTCCTTGCGAATCCGGTCCCATACATAGCTAAAGCTGTCCTTGTCGTGGCGTCCGCCGTCAGGGCGACAAAAGACGTACTCTGATGACGGGCCGTGAGCCATGCGGGCTTTGTGAATGCGTCGTAGCAGATCGGCGAGGAGCGGTCCCAGCGGAAGCCGACGGTCGCCACTGCGACCCGTTTTCGTGCAGTCCTTAACCGTGAATCCATGTTCATCGCGCTGCAAAGCCTTGCTAATTGTTACTTCGTCGGCTTGCCAGTCTATGTCGGACCAGAGAAGCGCCCACATTTCATTTGGGCGGCAGTTGATTATGAACTCGAATGCGACGATAGCGCGCGATTCAACGGGCAACGATTCGTCCTCGATGCGATCGATGATATCGTCGGCCCTGAACAGCAACTTCAACTTCCGTTTTTCGTTAGCCACCGGAATATCTGCGAAATATTCAGAAACCGGAAGCTGCAATCGGCGCTTGGCTTTGCGAAGAGCGAGCATAAGGTCTTGGCGCACCATGTTCCGGCGGTTTGCGCCGATCTGAGCCTTCAAGAGCTCGTCGAAGAATCGCTCGAACATCTCAGGGGAAAGAGTTGCAAGATCGCAGCGGCACATCTGCGTCGCTTTCGGATGTTCCAGTACAAATCGCTTTAGGCGCGACTTGCGTTCTTGATAACGACCCCACGAAAGCTCTCCGCTTTTGTAGCGAGCTTCCTCGAACGGTATGAATTCATTTTCGAGAAACTCTGCTAGGGAAGTGCTGCGATCTGCCCGTGGGTTGCGATTAAACTCTTCCCGCGCTTTCTCACGTGCGCTGTGCGCGGCAGCCGCCGTCTTTGCCGAGAACTCTTTTGGAGGGCGCCGTATGCCAGTCGTGGGATCGGGCGGGAAGACAAGGCGCGCAATCCAATAGGTATGGCCGCCGATCAATCTTTTGCGACAGTTCGGATATTTCTTCACGAGGGTGCTACCTCCGAGCTTACCTTTCGGATAGGAATTGTTCGAGCGCTTTTTCTGAAACGCGCCACGCGGCGCGTGATGCTCCGGGTTTGCGGCTGATGTTTACGGCGGCAAGCCTGCCGCCGTAAATGTGTGCATATACCAGCTCGACGCAGCAGTTGAGCCGCTCGGCAACCTGCTTGACTGTTAGTACCATTTTTTCTTTTCTCGGCTATCCATAGTTTTGTTCTTGTTGCTGGTTTAGGACCTCACTAACGATTTGATCCACAGTACGGCCCTTAGGAAGTGCAACGTTCCAGTGGAGAGGGGAAGACCCAGGAGTTACAAGCACGTCTTTGTGCTGGCGAAGCAGTAAGAACGTAATCATGACTCGGGCAAGCCTGCCGGCTTGAATGGAATCCATTGCCCAGCCCTCGTATGCGCCCGCGATGGGAACCTGGATGTTCGAACTCTCTACGGAACGCGATTGACCAGTCTCGGAGTTGTGAATCACGCCGACGACCTGTACCCTATTTGGAACGTCGATGCCGCGCAATCGCGTTCGCTCATAATATCGCCAAAGGGGAGTGCGTGCATCAACGAGCAGCCAATCGGTTTGGGCTTGTTGCGTTGGATCACCCGTAATTGGGAGCCACGTCTCGCCGTCAACGGCGATCGCAAACGTTTTTGCGGGGAAAAGACGGGAGTAGAGATCCACAATATCCCATGCCGAACGCTCGCATTGATCGTAGACTTCGGACGTAACGTGAAAGGTCGGTACCTTATCGAGCAGCTCTTCGCAAGCGTCTTGGATTGATGGGTCGGCGTACCGCGGCTGCTTCGATGTTCGCTGGCGCTGTATCATTGCGTCGAAATGCTGCTGCAACTCAACCTGGGAATTCAGTACCCGTGAAACATCTTCAGTGATGCTTTGCGTGAGCCGAAGGCTTGGGCCATCGAAACGTTGCGCACAAAGCCTAGAAAACGTCTCCGCTAGAGATGCGGCGGTTAGTGGGCCGCTTTCGCCGGCTAGGTAGCGCTGAGTTTGTTCGTCGGCAAACTCGCTGAGCTCCGAAAAAATCTCGAATGCATCGTCCTCGCCCACGCTGTGCCGATCCAGTTCGACCATGATGCGGTCGTATGCAACGGCGATTTCGTATACTGTCTCCGCATCGTGTCCGCGAATTGGAGGAGGAGGCCAGCCCCGAAGCAGCTTCTGGGACGGCCCGAGCGCGGAATAGTCAAGATGCAGCGACACCATCGGCGCTCGAAGTGGGAGCTGATGTAGGCCGTGAAAATAAGCTACTTCAAATGTGATAGCCTCCTCCATTGTTAGACCCGCACCTTTTCTCGAACTGCGCCTGCTTTGGGAACCGTATCCGGGTTCATGGCTGCAGCGAGTAGCACGAGGATCGTCTTGACCTCTCGGAACGCTTCACGGGTCTTTTCGTAGAAGTCTGCCGGCGTTTCCTGATGATCCAGCGGCTTCATAGCTCTTTCTAGCACTTCGAGATGATCTGGAAGGCTTGCCAGGATATTGCGCGTGGCATCATCCGGGTCGCGTAGGCGTCTCCCTGCTGATGCCCTGCGTTCCAGATATTCGCGCATGCCATGATCGATGAGGCGATTGATGCTGCAACGCTCCTCCTCGGCGCGCTTGCGAAGCATCTGGGCGAGGTCGTCGTCTATGCGTAGAGAGATGGCTACCGGCATTCAGCACCCCAGGTTTTGGTATCATCTTGACACCAGAATGGTTTAAACCACATAATACCATTCTGCCACCAAGCAACCGGGCTGTCAAACGCCCGGGCACCCGAGGACTGAAAAAGCGACGATGCGCGAAGGACCCACAATCCCAGCCGGGGGGCAGCGCGCCGAGAGGCTCTCACTCGAAGCCTCGCGGCAGCTCGCTCAGCTCATAGCGATCTGGATGGACAAAGCGGGCCTCCGTTCGGTCTACGAGCTGTATCTGCTGGTGGACGTTCCGCGCGCGACTCTACACAGGTGGCTGAAAGGGCAAGTTCGCGTTCCGGAAGGGCGCGGCCGAGAAATTCTGGGCGCCCTCGCGTCATGCGTTGGGAGTTCAGAGCCGTTAAAAGCGTTCGATCGATTTCTAGTTTCCGAGCGAGACAGCACATCGTGGAACCAGCGGCTGCGTGAGGAGTTGCGCGCCCGCCGCGTCCCTATCAAACGCGCCCTTGACGCCCTAAGCGCAGCGCGCGCCTTGCCCGAGACCGGTGACAATTAGCGCTACCAATACAAACACCATCCAGGAGAAGTGACGAAATCATGAAACGCGACCTTGAACATCCCTCAATGAATTTGCCCCGCTCACAAGACGAGGCGTTTCGCGCAGGCCTCTGGGGTGCACCGTTCTGCGACGTCGACGAATACGAAGTCGCGATGATCACGCAGGGTACGACCCCATATATCCCTAGCCGCCCAACTCTCTTTGTCGTGGTCGACTTCATCGGTCCGCATCAAGAGAAATACCTGCGCATGTACAATTGGGCGTACGATGAAAAACTGGAGTGGGAAGAGTGTTACCGCATGGGACGCGTACTCCGGTTTCTCTTTTGGGCGTTCGACTGCGCGGGGCTCACTGATAGCCGCGCGTTCGTAATCGGCAAAGGTCTGCTTGAGGGCGGCAGAATGCAGGTTGAAAAGTATCGCTTAGGCAAGGTCGGCGACCGCTACGATTCGAGAAAGCTGGTTACTCACATTCGTCGCTTGATTGAGCAGACAAGCGACTTCAAATCCGTAAACCGCAAGCCGAGCGAAATCGAAAAAGATTTAATCGAATACGCGCATCGCGAACAGAAGACGAAGCCCGCTGGGCCGTTTTCCATGACCGTTGAAACCGGCGAAGTTTTCAAAAAGTGGACGAAAAAGCCCGGAGCTTAGGATGCGAATCATGCAAACCATATTGGATGAACTCTATCGCGAACTGGACAATCTGCGCGAACCACCTGGCGGCTACGACAAGATCGTCGATCGCTTCTCAAACATCGCTGTTCTTGACCACGAGCGGAAGACGCAATGGCGCCGTATCGCAATCGCGTTGCGAATGTCGGACCTAGAAGTAACCCGAACCCAGTTGCAACAAATTGAGAACGACTTCCACGACTATGGGCAATTAATCGTCGACTCCGCTATGGCCGCGCGAGATTTGGACGGAAAAGGGAACGTCCTCCATAATGCTCTGCCGATTTCTGCAGACGACCAACAAGCGTTTGAAATCCGATGCTCGGAACTTAGGACTCGCGTGCTCGACGCCTTGAAGCAATCTGGATTCGCCGCTTCGGAGCCTGCATGGCTGCTTTAGTGCTCGCTGGGTTCCCTTGCCAGCCGTATTCGTGATCCTTCGACTCTAGCCCATCGTCGCTTTGCCGACGCAAGGGACGCTTCGCTCTACGCCCTTGACGTCATCGCTCCGACCGGCTTGCCCCGGCTCATCACGAGTCGGCCGCAGGCCAGGGAGCAACGATGGAAAGCGTATACAGTGCACTCATTCCAGACGCAGCGTGCGAAGCTCGTTCCAAGATCGCAGAAATTCTCGCGCACTTTGGTGATTCGATTCTGGGCCGCGTTGCGAAATCGGGCTGTTCGATTCGGCCACTTCGTAAGCGGGAGCTTTACGCCGAGGCTTCATCCGCTCTAGCGCGTCTCGGCATCGACGTTGATTCGTGGCCCGCGCCGCCTGCGGGATTGTTTGTTGTTGAAGAGCGCACGGTCTATCTCCGCAGTTTATCGCCCATGACAATCGCCCACGAGTTCGGGCACGCGTTGGATTGCGCGTTGGGTAACGGCGTCTATTTCTCTGGAACCGATTCTGCCGTCCGCGAGGCTTTCGCTAACGCGACGACCTTCGTGACCCCGTATGCCGCGTCGGGAATCGACGAATATTTCGCCGAGTCCGCTCGCGCCTACGTTGGCGTGAACGATCGCACCTCGCATTGGCCGTCGGTATCTCGTGCGAAGCTTCAACGAACGGATGCTGTCATCTATGGCGTCCTCGACGCGATTTTCGCTTTTGACCCATAATGCACGGTTCTGATGCAAAGCGAACGCCGAGAAGTGGGTATTTTGCACTATTGTTTCCAGTGGCCGCGCGACAGCCAGAGGAGCATGCGCGAAAGTTGCCTTAATTGCGTTTCGGAGGTACTACAATTGAATCCCGTACTGATTAGCGGCTCCGATCGCAAATACAAAACGCTCTCTGCCCTCGCCAAGGGCCTGCGTCTTGCGAAAAGGCTGACACAAACCGAAGCAGCAGAGTTGTGCGGACTTACACTTGCAAATGTTCGAGCAATCGAAGGCGGCAAGATCGGCGCAAACTACTGCTATGACTATATATTCGCTATTGCCGAAAGGCGCAAACGCAGAGCCGCGCGTACGAGCGGCGGGAAAAAACGTGCCGGCAATCTCAAGAAGCGGCGCCGAAAAAAGACTCGTAAGCCTTAGGTCGTTACGCGGAACCGTAAGCCTCTGGGAGTGCCGTCACGATCCTTTCAGCGGGATCGAGTACACCAAGGGTGACCACGTCGGTGCTAACACCCGAACCCGTGCGAACGAATGCAATCGCCGTTGCAAAGTCGCGCTCGGCATGTAGGCTGCGCCATATGGCCCCATCGATCGCTTCTTCGCGGTGTTCGCTCTCGGTCTCGCTTTGCGATGTTCCGCTCGATTGATGAGAACCACCGGAAAGGCTGGCTGTGCTGGAGCTGCCGTGCGTCTTTGACGTTCCTTTCGTTGTGCCGCGGCGTAGGACGGTTGTTTGACCGATGAGCTCGCGGGCTAGGTCACGCGTGGCCTTGTCATCGATCTCAAAGAAGAACTTGTTCGCGAAGTTTGCGACGATCGCGTCGGTAGCGTTCCTATCGCCTCCGAGTTGCTTCGTGAGCGCGCTAATGCTGGTGATTCCAACGGTTGCGCAAAAGTTTGATTCGCGCACTGTATTCCACGCCTGTATATGCCCGGACGCCGCGTAGTTTGTGTACTCGTCGCAAACCAGCATTATTGGATCGAGATATCCGACGCGCTCGGCCGCCGTTCGCTCACGCGCCATCTGGACGATACGCCGGAAGATCATGCGAATAACGGTGCCGACAGCCCGCGGATGTTCCGTCTCATCGATTTCCACGAGAATGACGTGCCCTTGTTCGAGCAAGGAAAGGTCGAGGCCGCGACGGCTGTCGCAAAACGTGTCGCGAAGGGGTCCGCGAGCGAATGGCTGCAGTTGGGGGAGCACGGACTGACGTAGTTCTTCACCGAGTTTAGCGTCGCGCTGCAGCAACGGAAGAACACGCCCTTTCACTTCGTGAAGAAGGTCACGCAAGGCCATGGCCTGCTGCGGTCGCGTCGTCTCAAGATCGTTGGCGCTCTGGAACCCATGCGCGAACACTGCGTCGAGCCTGCGTGCATCGAGCGAGATGAGTTTCAGAAGCGTTGGCAACGTATCATCGATTGTTAGGTCGTAGGCCTCGCTTCCGGGCGCCACCGCGCCGTCCTTATTTTCGAGCGCGGGCACGTGGATTGTCGCCGGTGCAAGGGCATGGACGATTTCGATGAAGCCTTCGACGAACGCTGATGGTCCGTGGCGCCAGAAGTCAGAATGCGATGTACCAAGTCCGTCTTGGATCGCATCTCCAATCGATTCGTGCGTCATCCCAGCGGTGATATCCATGGTCGAACGATCGGGCCCGATGCCGATGATGTGAATGTGATCTGCCGCCCGGAGCGCTCGCGCTATCCGGTAGCAATCTTGCGTCGCGCGGCGTTTCGTAACAAACACGAGAGCGCCGGCCCTCGGAGACGACTCCAGCCCCCAATAGAAATCGGGATAAACCTTAGAGCGGGTCTTTGATGAACCGGGTGCGCCAATGACGATCGTACCCCGCCGGACGCTCTGCTCTCCGTAGAGCAAGAGCTCACCCTTCGCGGGTGCGCCTACCGTCACGTTGCGCTCGCGAAACATGCCGCGGGCAACGCCGCCGCACAGACGGAGTTGCCCCGCAAGCATCTGGCGTTGCGCGCGATTCGAACCGCTAACGCGAAGATGTGCCAACATGGACTTCAGTAACTCTCCCAAAGATGCGATCGCTTCGCCGCCACCAACGCAAAACGCGAGTAGAGCAGCGAGACACAGCGCGGCCGTCCCGGTGTAATCAATGTACGGAAGTGATGCTTGGGCCCAAGCAGTAACCAGTGGGACATAAGCGCAGGCGACTAAAGCAACGCCAAGCCAGAACGCAAGTGTCTTGCCCCTCATCTTTGGAAATATGCGCGCGGAGGCACCGACGCCACGAGCAATCGGCGCAACGAGCGCCGTCGGATTGGCGACGAGAAGCGCGGCACCCAAGAAGAAGAGGAGGGCGAAGGGTCGGTAGCCACCTCCATGGTGCAGAAGCGATTGAACGGCGATAACGTCGTAGTGCGCGAGGGCAATGCTCGCGACGATTGCGCCAACGGGATCGAGCAGCGCGAGAACAAGTGTCGCGGCGCGTTCTTGCGATTCCCGTTGATGTTGGGAAAGACTCATCGATGACTCCGTCCGTAGATGATTCCGTCATTGAAGCCGGAGCGGTAACCAAGGTCCTGGCCGTAGCTAACGGCGACGTGATAGGTGCTCCAGATCGCCGCGAAGCTTGCGGTAATGGCAAGCGCGAAGGCGAACGCGATGGAGGCAAACGGTGCGGCAGCGCGCCGTCGTGCGAAGTCGCGCAGCGCGCTTTCGAGCGATCGGATCGCACGCACGGAGGCGTCTTGGGTGCTGCGGATCGCCGACGTAAGCCCGTCGACGATTCGTTCGTCAGCTGTAATGCTTGCGCTTATCGCGAGCGATAACCGCTGCGCGAAGGGCTCGTTCGAAAGAGCAGCGTTTGCGGCCGTGGTTGCCTCCCGAAGTGACTGCTGCACTTCATGAAGCAGCAACCACATTGGGTCGTTGTCGGGGAGACTAGACTTCTCTGCCAGCCGGCGCACAGAAAGTTCCGTCGTCGAGTCAAGCGACGCGAGATATGCATCACGAGCAGTACTGCTCATCGCATCCCTCCGCGATGCGGAATCTTACCGTCTGGGTCGACAGATGTACCGCGAAGAGAATCTGCGATGGATGTTAGGTACATTTGCACGCGCGCGGCACCGAGGCGCCCGAGACGCAGCGCGCCGGCGTCAGAAGCCGCGTCCTTGAGACGAAGGCGCTCCGCATCGATCTGCGCTAGAAGTCGCGGCGCGAGGCACGGCATGAAAAGGCTTTCGGCTCCGGCGCTTGTTGCTAGATCGCTCGTTGCACCATACCGGCGCTCTTCACCGTGCAAGATGCCGTCATAGATCACGAAGTCGTCAGCATCGCCGAAGCGCCCATTCTTCACAATGACGACGCGGGTTGATGTCCCAGCAAATGCGTTGAGCACCACCTGCGCGGTGACGGTCTCGGCGATCATGACGCCGATCGGGTTGACGACGACAAGTTCGCGACCTGCGCTCCGTATCGAGTCTACGAGTGCCTTGATGCTATTGTCGCCGAACGTGCTCAAGAGATCGTCGATCCGACCGCCCGGCACATCGATGATCACGTCGTCTACATCGGTGCGATGACAGTCGTCGAGCCAGGAGTATGCGCTTTGCTTCGCATGTAGGTCAAACGTCTTGATTGCATCGTCGTAGACCGCGAAAGTACCGGTTGCGGCGTCTAGGTCCCATGCAGCAACTGCGCGGCCATGGGCAGGCAGCAGATCATAGAGCAGCTTCGCGATGAAGGTCTTGCCAACGCCACCCTTTGGCGCGACGGTTGCGATAACGCGTCGCGCGCTCATAGCTTCAGTCCCTTTGCGCCGAAAGCGTCGCCGCCGGCAACCGGAGCCGGTATGACGGGAGACGTCTTTGGCGAGGGGGTTCGTACTGGCGGCGCGCCGCCAATTGTTCGCTGCGATCGACGTTGCTTGGACCGCTTCAAGCACGCTGTTCTCAAGAGGTCGGGGCTCACTGTCTCGCCGATCGCCGCCGACAGCTCCCGTGCGAGCGAGCGCCACGAATGACCGCGTTGGCGCAACGCCAGAATGCGTTCGCGCGCACCGCTAAGGAGCTGGCGCTTCTCGCTCAGGCGCGACGATGGCGAAAGAGTTTCAATCCGTTCGAGTATTGCTTCAAGTTCTGATGCTGTCACTGTTCACCTCAGTTGATTTGGGCGTCGTTGCGACAGTCTAGCTCGTTTGTAAAATCCATGCGTCTCACATACCACACACCGAGTGAGACGAAATGTCTCACTTTATGCACGCAGAGTGAGACGCACGCGAATTGCGGCGCGTGCTAAAGTCGGGCGATCAGCAACTGACTCTTCACATAAGGATGCAGGATGGTGCCCAAGGGCAAACGGGTTGACAATCGCACAAATCGTCATGGCGGTCGCGTTGTAATATCGCTCGACGTCGAACCGCAGGTACGCGATGCGCTGCGCGAACGAGCTGCCGCAAGCGGTGTCTCAATGGCGGAGTATCTAACGAACGCGCTTGCGTTCCCCGATCACCTACATGCGACCGAGTCGTCGATGCAAGCACAGGTGCTCGCGCGCGTCTCCTACGAGATTGCTCGCGCGCGCGCCGCTGTTTCGCCCAGCAATAACGAAGCGGTACTCTCGGCGCTCGGAACGGCGGCCCGGATTGTAGCGGAAGCTCTTCGCCCGTTGGCCCGAACGCATGCGGAAGAATTGCGTTCGCTCGACCGGCGCCGGGCCGGCGGCTGGAGCGGTTAGTGATCGGCAAGCTCTGCGCAACTCCGAGCCGTGGCAGCACCGCCTCCGGGCTAATTGAGTATCTTGTCGGCTACGCGATCAGCGAGAAAGGAGCGACGCGCACCGAAATTGCCGACGCTCTTGATGCGGTGTACCGAGAATCCGAAGATCGGGGCGACCTTGGCGTCAATATTGTATGGCGCCCGGAGGCTGGAGGTGGAGCGCGCCCATCCTCGATTCTCGCGCGTAACGTGGCATCGTTCTCGACCGCCAGCCTAGAAATTGATTCTGACGCCTTGCGCAATCCAGGCGTTCGTTCGAGTGCGATGCATTTCGTGTGGTCGTGGAACGCAAGTGAAAGCAGCGAGCTGACCGATGAACAAGCACACGCATACGTGGGTCAAGTGCTCGCGAAGGTTGGGCTTAGTCATTTTCGAACGGTTGCCGTAGTTCATCGCGACACGGAGAATCTGCATATTCATTGTGCGGTTGGGAGTATTGATCCAAGCACGGGACTCGCGTATGATCGCACAGGCTTGCACCGACGTATGGCATGGGCGGAGCGCGAAGTTGAGATCGCTAACGGCCTAGATCACGATCGCGGGCTAGCGGTCGTCCAAGATGCCGGCCTTTCTACGGCTCACGTGCGCTGGGCGGATACACATGAGTTAGCGGCTTGGCGCGCGCAACGCCGCGAAGAACGCTTTGTTCGTCAGGAGCGCCGCTCTTTCGAAGGCTATCGCGAGCGTGATGGGTCTTTTGATCGTTACGTCGACGTGACGCTTGCACCACGACTGCAGACAGCAATCGATCTCGATCGGCAGCGAGGCAGGGCGCCAACTTGGGCAACCCTTCATAGTGTAGCGGCTCGCTATGGTTGCGAGCTGATTGCAAATGTGGAGGGTGTCGTCGAAGTACGCAATGTTGGGATCGGCGAGCTGCGCGCCGCGCACGAGCGCGAACGGCGCGTCGCGCGCGCTGCGCTAATTGAGCGAGGTATCGATCCCGGCGATGCCGGTGAGGAGCTTTTGGACCTCCGAGCGCGACACGATGCCGCGGAGGTGATCGAGAGGGAGCGCAAGCGCGCCAACGGCGATGTCGCGCCGCTTCCCGAAAAATTGCGGGAAGCTGTAAGCTTGATGCCTTCGTTTCAAGATGCGGAAACATCCGAACGGGCAATAGCCGCGGAAATCGAGGCGAACCCCGAAATTGTTCTAACAGCGATCACTTCGCACAGCAGCACTTTTGTTCGAGAGGATGTCGATCAATGGTTGTGTGCGCGACTCTCGGACCCAAGTGAAATCGAGCGACTAGGCGACCTTATCGTTCGGTGCGATGATGTGCGTGTGCTTTCCGCCGACCCAGCCCAACCGCTGATGACGACAACGGAAATTCTACGGATTGAAGATCGCCTCAGAGACGATGCAAGGGCGCTCGCCTCTACGCTGTCGGGTGTTGCTCGCTTCGAGATCGACGATGCGATCCGCGAATATGAACGGCAAGAATCAGTGCGCCGGGGCGCGTCATTTGCGATGTCGAGCGAGCAACGAATCGGATTGTACCAATTGCCGGGCGGAGCACTTACCGTCATCGAGGGCTTGCCCGGCGTGGGAAAGACCACGATTCAAGGGGCGGTTCGCGTCTTGGGCGAGCAGACCGGACGCGAGGTCATCGGGCTAACTCTTTCTCAAGCTGCAGCGGAACGGCTTGAATCCGAGGCAGGTTTTCGATGCGTGAATACTGCCCGCGCCCGGATTCTTGAAGAAGGGCGCAAGCCAGTGATTCCATCTAAGGGCATCGTCGTCGTTGACGAGGCAGCGATGATGGACTCACGCGCTAACGGACGGATTCTGGAACTCGCACGCGAGCGTGGAAGCATCGTTATCGAGATCGGCGATGTGCGACAGCTTCAGCCAATCGACTTTGGCGCGTCGTTTCGAATCGTTCGTGATGCGGCGAAGGAAGTCGGAACGTATTGCGAGCTTAGAGAAGTTCAGCGACAGGAGCGAGGGTGGCACAGAGAAACTGTAGTGCAACTTGCCGATGCCATTGCCGAACGAGACGAGCGACACCGTATCGAGAAGGTCGGCGCTGCGCTGGAGATCCTTGAGAAGAACGGGGCGATCACATGGGCTGACAATCGTGATACCGCGATCGATCTGGCGGTTGCGCGGTCCTGCGAACTGCGCAACGCCGGACACAATACCCTAACGCTAGCTTCTGATAAGGACAGCGTGCGCCATCTCTCTGAAGAAGATCGTCGGCGGTCTGGCTTGGAAGGTCGAGGTCGGCGCTACACCACCGAGGGCGGCCTGCGCGAATTTGCAGTTGGTGATCGGCTGATGTTTTTGGAAAATAGCCTTGGGCGTGATGGGCTCGGCGTTCGCAACGGTGATCGCGGTACTGTACTTGAGGCTAAGCCGAACGAAATTGCCGTTGAGCTCGATGGTTTCGCGAAAGTGCTTCGATTTTCGCCCAGGGCTTATCGATCATTCGATTACGCTAACGCATGCACCGTACACAAATCTCAGGGCGCGAGTGTCGACGCCGCTGTTTCGCTGATCGATCGAAGTGCCTCCGCCGAATTGCTGTTTGTTGCAGTGAGTCGTTCGAAGCGTGAGCTAGACATCGTAGTGCCTCGGTCTGCGTTCGAGGGCCTAGATGACCTTGCCGCACACGTAGCGGATCGAATCTCACTTAAAACGACGACGCAGACCTTCGATGAAGTGCTGGAACGGACTGGCGGCAGAGAAACAATCCGCGTGCGCAATATCGAAGCGCAACGCGATGCATTGCCTCAGCGCAGACTGTACGAAGCCGAAGTGGCGGAACCGCTACGCGCGTTGCAGTTCGAGCGCGTTGAGCAAGCGCGAGATACCTACCGTGAGCGCAAGCGCGAGATCGCGGAATCGGGGCTTTCGCTTGAGGAGCGATTAGAGGCCGGCCGAAATGCGCTTCGGGATATGCGATCGGCCGTCGCCGCTGCCTACCGAGAGCTGCGCCCGCAGCCGTTCGGGGAATGGCAGCGGGAGCGTGAAGAGCAACGAGAGCGGGGTGGTTCGAGCGCTCGGCCGCCTGGTCAATCGCATGAGCAAGAGCAGGCGAGGGAGCAGCCATTCGTTCAAGCCCAGGAGCTAGGAGTAGGCGAAGGGCTTGGGATAGGCCGATAAGAGGCAGGGGTCGCAGGGGTTTTGAGCTTGATCTGTCACGTTTTTCTATAGTATAATGTGACAGCATGGTCGCGAGAACCGTGGCGGACACGATCCGTCGATACGTCAAGAAGCTTGAGCCTGGGACCGTTTTCACCCCAGCGGAGCTGGTTCATGCCCGGCTCGGCTCACAGGATGCAATTCGCCAGGTGCTGCGCCGACTTGCCTCTACCGGGGAAGTCCGGCGCCTATCCAAGGGCTACTACGACGTTCCTCGGGTCAACCCGCGAATCGGCGTCCTCAGTCCGACACCGGAGGCGATCATCGCTGCCCATGAGCGCAAGACCGGCGCAACCATCGAGCGGCCCGAAATTGACGCGGCCAACAAACTTGGACTCACGACACAGGTTGTGGCTCGTCCGATCTATCGCACGAACCTCTTCCCACGCGAACTTAAGATCGGCGGCCAGACGATTCGCCTTCGAACCTCTGGCCCACGTTCGCTTGCGCGTGATGCGAGTCCAGCAGAGCTTGTCATCGACGCGCTTCAAGCGATTGGTAAAACCCACATTACCAAACGTGAAATCGCGAAGGTGCGCGACTTCGTGCGCGAGCATCGGCTTGAGAAGAAGCTAAGACAACGGGCGCGTCGCGCTCCGTCTTGGATGCTCCGGATAATTGACGACATCCTAGCCGAAGATCAGGACGCGAATGGATAAATTCGCCCTCTTCTCTGCGAAAGAGCGCCGGGAGATCATCCAGGAACGAGCGACTCAGATGGGCGTCGATTTCACGATCGTTGAAAAGGATTTCTGGGTCTGCTGGACCCTGAAGTCACTTTTCGCTCTTCCCGGCGGGAACCCGTCGATGACGTTCAAGGGCGGAACCTCACTCTCAAAAGCTTACGGCCTTATCGATCGGTTTTCCGAAGACATCGACATTGCCACCGACCTACATTTTTTCTTGACGCAAGGGGTTCTTGATCCGGAGGAGCCGGGGATTAGTAATACCCAACGCGGGAAGCGCATCGAGTACCTAGATTCAGCCTGCGCTGCCTATGTCGGGGAGCAGTTGCTATCGACCCTTGGATCGCAATTTGATGCGCGACTACGAGAAAGCAATGCATGGGATCTGCTTGTCGATAGAGACGACCCAAATACGCTACTCTTCCATTATCCGAAGAGCGATCCAACGATTGTGTACGGTTACCTGCGCGATACGGTGAAAATTGAGCTAGGGTGGAAAGCGCGGACGGCGCCGCACGAGCTTAAGATCGTCGCGCCGTACCTCGCTGAGATACCAATGCTTCTTGAAGAACCACAAGTCTCAGTCAGTGTTCTAACGCCAGACCGGACATTTTGGGAAAAGGTAACGGCTCTACACGCCGAGAGCTTCCGAGCTACGCCGAAGCAGTTTTTCTCGCGTCATTATTATGATGTCGCGGCGATGCTCCAAACGAAAACCGGTCAGTTAGCTTCGAGCGATCTTGCAATGCTCGAAGACGTCCGCGCCTTCAAAGAAATCTACTATCCTGCATCTTGGGCGCGCTACGACCTCGCCAAACCTGGGTCGCTAGTAGTTGTTCCCGACGAAAAAATGCTTCGCGACCTTGCAATCGATTATCGAAACATGCGTCAGATGTTTCTTAGCGATCCGCCTTCATTTGACTCTGTGCTTGACCGTCTCAAGGCCTTTGAACAAGGTGCCAATCGCTAACGATCCGTTCAGCGCTGCATTTCTGTAGGAACCCTATCGGGCGACGCAATCCACTCAAGGGAACACATACAACCAAGATCTTGCCCTGGTAGACTTACTTCATCGAGATAGCCGGATTCGCCGACCTTGACGAGCCCATTTTTTAGGGCCCAACTATCGCGAATGGCATACACGCGATTGTCGCGGTCTTGATGATTGTAAGCGTGCGGGTATTCTACATCTTGGTCGAGTCTGCTGTAGCGCCAGATTGCAGCAACGGGGTGTTGATTCGATAATATTAGTATGCGTTCAATTTCGGTTGGGAAGCTCATTGCTTTGTATGTGTAAAAAAGCCGGTCCCACTTTGCCAAGAAACGCAGTTGCTTCTTGATTTCAGTCAGTTTCTTCTTGGCTGTGCTCTTCATTGATTTTCCGATAGTAACTAGTTCAAGGAAGTCACGTAGCATTTCTTGTTGCAGTGAAAGTTGGTATGCTAGAAAACGATCTGCCTGCGAATGGAAGTTTTTAAGGCACCACTTGAAGCTCTCATTCATGGATGGGAGAGCCGCATCAAATGCTTTGTTTCGGTGAGAGTTGATATTGCGTGAATCCATTTCGTCGCTGCTTGTTATTGCGCGAATTGGAATTCCGCCGGCTGCGATGACATCATCGAGAAAACGCTGGCAAACTAGCTCGTATCTAGCAGTTACAGCTTCGACACTTGGTGCGACGAGAGGAAATGTTCTTGAAATCACTGCGTAAATATCCTGAACAGCTGTAGCGGGCTGAGGCCCGGCTTTCAAGAGCGCTCCCAGAGCCGATGCGATGGCATCAATTCTCGACGCGGCATCATCGTCTGGGAGACGATTAGCAAATATCTGGTGATCGAATGGCGAGCCCTCGCCCGTCGCTGACACGTAATCCATGGATCTCTATTAGCTGCGATACTGCCCGCATTTACTGCCGGGAGGCGGCCGCAGACGGGCAGTGGGGGCTCTTCAGGGGCGTCGCGGCGACCTGCGAAGCGAGCAAGCGGGCCCGGGGCATAGTCCAGATGGCCCTTGGGACCGGAGCCCCGCTTTCTCGAAGATAGGAGCACGAAATGAAGGTAAGGGCCTGCTTGAATTAGGTATTTCAGATTCGTGCCACCCGTGTGGCACGACCATGAGCCAGAATTGAGCATACCTTTCATAAGCGAGGTTACTAATACGGGCCAGGTAGCGAACCATCGCGCACAGATCTTCGTGGAATCGTGGTCAGCAGACTACGGCTCGCCGATGCAGATCGACGCCGACAACGAAGCAAACGGATCAGCGCAGCTCATTGACGAGGAGGGGTTTGGCTTTGTCGCTCCCAGCGAGCAAGAGCCCTTTCCGATCGCATTCATTGACGGTGTCCGTCGTCAGGAAGCTGCGCTGTCCCAGTGGTATGACGGGCGTAGCGTTAGCGGCATCGCTGGCGCATATGCGGTCGGCACAGTGCTGGCGCACCCCGGAAAAACCCCGATCTATTCTCATGAGCTCGTCGAGCGACTAGTGATTTGGTCGAGCGGCTTGAGCGGCGCGCTGCCAGTGATTTCGTCGGGATGGCACTGGCGGGAAGTCTCAACTCCCGACACAAGTCCAATCGCTCCCATCCATCGCCTTCAAGACATGATGCGGCGCGCTGAAGCTCGCCTCGCTGACAGTATTGCTCAAGAAGGCTACGTTGTCGTGATGGATGGGACATTGTGGTTCGCATCGGCCTACGATAAACGAAACATCGCCGGTTACATAAAAACGCATCACGTGCGTTTGTTGCCAGAGGTTGAGGCTAGCCGCCTTCCCGAGCTTCCGCCGGGCTACCGCACAACAATCTTTCGAACCGTTCCTGATCGCTATGCGTGCTATCTTCGCCTTGCACCCTATTCGCCGTACCACTCGCCCATGACGGGAATCGTCCGATTGGAGTTTTCAGGCTCCTTACCTCTCGATGAAGTGCGTGAAATGGCTAATCGATTTGCAAGTGCTCTGCCGCCATACGCTGGCGTCGCCCACGCGGATCCACGCGCACCGCAAAATTTGCAGCCGATCGGAGCCCTCGAAACAAGACTGCGTCACCTGCTAGGCGACCCTGCCCTTGCCGAACGCGCGGTCCGGGACGCGGTCGCCGCCCTTCGAACCGCGGATCAAAAGGAGTAAAGAATGAAACGTAGCGGCATCATCGGCTATGTCGATGGCTCAGTTGAAGCTACGACGCAGAGATTCGACGTTGTTCTCAATGAAGACGCGCTGGTTCAACTTGATGATCTAATTGTGTGCAGACAAGAGCTGCCCAATGATAGTGGCAGTCTTGCGCATTACGGCATAGTTGTTGAGGGTTCGGGCACCATCGAAGGTGCGCGAATGGCCAGTGACACCAAGCGAATTTACGCTACGAAGACCATGCCCGGCGAGCGCGTTCAAACAGTGACTGTTCAAATTCTCCGGACAATGCCGGAGTTATGGATGCCGCCGCAGCCTGGAGCAAGTGTTGAGCTTGCGCGCGGATCAGACCGCCAGGTCGCGCTCTTCCAGGACCGAATGCAGGAGAGCGAACTACGCGTAGGGCTTGATCATGCCGATCAGCCCGTATCCGTCGATTGGAGTTTTCTCAACGGCGAGAAGGGCGCGCACCTTTCGATTAGTGGTATTTCTGGTGTAGCGACAAAAACATCCTACGCGCTTTTTGTGCTTTACATGCTCATGGAAACTCCTGAAGGTCGTCGCCTTCTCGGGCGGCACGTGAGCGACACCAAGGCGGTCATCTTCAATGTAAAGGGCGAAGATCTTTTACATATTGACCGTCCGAATCGGAAGTTCGTCGACGATGCACGTGCTAGAGAAATGTGGCTTGGGCTCGGCGTCGACGACCCTCAACCATTTAGGAATGTGTCTATCTTCGTCCCGCCAACCCGCGGCGGAACAGATATCGTTGCTGCAAATGTCTCACATAGGCGCGATAGTGAATACACGATCTTCGGATGGACGCCCCTTGAGTTTGTGAAGCGAGGGCTGCTGCAATTTGTATTTAGTGATGCGCGCGAGCAAAATCAGATATCGTTTGTCGTGGATCACATGCGCGCGGCGCTCGTTCGACATGCAGTGCCATCGGCGCACAACGCCGGCGCCGTCATTTTGCGCAATAGTCCAGTTCACACCGGGCGAGATTTTGAGCGTGCAGCGAGCCAACTGGAATCAGCTCGCGCCGAGGAGGCCCACGGCGACACGGAAATCAAAGACTTCGCCGATCTTGTGGATTTTCTAATCGAGAAAGTAGAGAACGATGATCCGCTTTGGATCCCGCGTACAACGTCCGGAACGAATGAGGCATTCCTAAGGCGCTTGATCGCGATGAATAAGCGTCTTGGACACCTCGTGAATATCCAATGTTCGACGCTCGATCCACAGCGAAACGTCAACGTAGTTGATATTCACGATCTTCACGATGACGCGCAGCGGTTCGTGGTCGGTGCGGTGCTTGATCAAATATGGCAGGCGAAGCAGGCTCGCGGACGGGAGCCTCTGCGTTTTGTAGTTTTGGACGAGCTAAATAAATACGCGCCGCGTGAAGGACGGAGTCCCATCAAAGAGATCCTCGTTGACATTGCGGCGCGTGGGCGTAGTCTTGGCGTCATTCTCATTGGTTGCCAGCAAAACGCATCGCGAGTCGAGGCGGCGATTGTAGACAACGCGGCTATCAAGATCGTTGGTCGCCTGGACGCAAGTCACGCTGCAGAATACAAGTTCTTATCACCAGAGTTGCGTGAACGAGCAACGCGCTTCTTACCGGGAACGATGGTGCTCGATCAGCCGGTCGTACCTGCGCCGATCCCTATTGTCTTCCCTTTCCCGCCGTATGCAACAAATGTGGCCGAGGACCTGATTGGCGCGACTGCGACTCGCGATGGCACCGACCCCGTGGATAAGGTGCTTAGTTAGTGCGTCTGCTCCACACCTCGGATTGGCATATTGGCGTCAACCACTATAGGCTCGACCGTACGCAGGACCATGCTTACGTCTTTGGGCAGCTGAAAGACATCGCCATCGATGAAAAAGTTGATGTCATCCTCAACACCGGTGACCTTTTCGATGCGCCCTATCCTTCGGTCGAAACCCTCCGCTTCGCCTGGACCATACTAGAGGAGCTTGCCTCCGTAGCGCCTGTCGTGGTGTTATGCGGGAATCACGACGGTGCGAAGCTCTTCGAATTGATGGGCACGATTTTGAAGAATCGTTTGCCCATCCATTTTGTTGATCCGAATACGCTGAGGCAACGACGCGAGAAGAGTGTCCTCCAGTTTCCTACGTCCGCGGGCGAAATCATTAAGATTGGCGCCATCCCATTCATCAAGAGCGCGACATACATCAAGGACTACTTTGAGACGGACGTGGAGCGCGCGACCGTCGAGTACGCGGATGAGGTTGGAGCACTCGAACACGTAGTGGGCGAGTGGCTTAACAGCGGCTACGATCCTGGGCGTGACGTGCGTGTATTTGCCGCCCACCTTCTGGTTGACGGGGCAGAGGTATCCGGTAGTGAGTACAAATTGTACGTCGAGCGAGACTTTGTAACGCGACCTCAACGCATCCCAGTGGCCGACTACGTTGCCTTCGGGCATATTCATAAGCCACAGAAAATAGCGGGCCTTGATCATGGCCGATATGCAGGATCGCCGATTCCAATTGATTTCGGCGAGAAAGAGGATAGCAAACTTGCATTTTTGGTCACGGGGAGGCCTGGGTATGCTCTTGATATTCACGAGCGGAAGCTTGATATAGGGCGGCGTCTAGTCGAAATTCGCGGCGACCTCGATTCGATTAAGGCGCAGCGAGATCGATACGCGGGCGCCGTTGCCAAGGTGTACGTGGAGCTTGATGCACCCATCCCTGAACTTGAAACACAGGTGCGCGAGATTCTGGAAAACACGGAAGTCTGTGCAGTGTTCGGGCAATATCGGCGCGCGCAGGGTGAAATGGTAACCGTTAGCGATCACACCGGTCGCGAGCCATCGCTCAGCGAGCTCTTTGAAGCGTATATGCAGGAGGTTGGGACTGTAGGAGATCCCGCGCGCGTCAGTCGATACTTTGCGGAACTCCTTGCGCGCGTGGACCACGGGAATGGCGCCGAATCTCGCTTTGCCGAGATCGAAGAGGCCGCAAGATGAGACCGATCCGACTCGAAGTTGAGCACCTCCGCAACTTCCGCCAGAACCGAATAGTCGATTTTTCTGGTCTTGAGATTGTCGCCATTCTGGGTGACACTGGAGCCGGCAAATCGTCGATTCTTGAGGCAATTACCTATGCGTTATTTAATCGCCCCACGTGGAATGGTCGCGACGTTAAGGAACTGATTACGAAAAACGCTACAAGCATGTCAGTCGCCTTCACGTTTACGATCGGTGGCGAGGAGTATGTAGTTCAGCGCATCACGCGTCTTCGGGGCGCCTCCGTGCATCGCCTAATGTGCCGCTCGCGCGGGCTTGATGTTAATGGCGAAGCTGCAGTCAATGCCGCGGTTCAAGCAGCCTTGCACCTAGATGATGAAGCGTTCGTCCACACGGTCATGCTGCGTCAAGATATGCACGCTGCGCTTTTGACGGCGACCGAGAGTAAGAGGACCGCGATTCTCAGCGAGCTTTTCCGCCTGGACGATGTTGCGAAAGTGTCTGACGCAGCTCGCACGCATGAAGGTGAAGCCGAGACATATCTCTATTCTTTTCGCACCCGCAGACACGAGTGCGGAGATGATCCCTCGAGAAAATCACAAGATGCAGCAGAGGCTTTAACGCGCGCAAGCCAGCTTGCAGAGAAGGCACGCGCCGCGGTTGAACGGGCAAAAGTGATCGATAAGGAGTTCGTCGCCTGCAGTGAACTCATTGAGCTTAGTCGCTCTCAAATGCTTGCGCTTGCCCCGGCGCCGGGCTTATTGAATGCCCTTGACCGGATCGCTCACATTGAGCGCGCGCTCGCCCCCAATAGTGCGACCCTAAGAGAAGAGTTGAAGCGTTCAGAGACCGCAAAGCGCGATGCTGAAAAAGAGGCTTTGCAGCTTCGGGCGGACGGTCGCGATGCTGATGCTCTGCGAAAGATCGAAAGCGCTTTCGAAGCCCTACAAGCTGACCTTCGTGAGGCAGCGAGCGAGCAGGTCCGCGTGCGCGATGCCAGTGCGGAGGCTGATGCGATGCTAGCGCACCTTAGCGAACTACAATTGCTTGTTGTGGGAGCGGAAAAAGAGCAAGCCGAAGCGAGTGCGTCGTTGAACGCGGCCGAAGCGGCTCAGCGTGAACTTGAGTCCCGAAAGCACGAGCTCCAGATTCTGCTGAAGGATCGAGCTAACGCGCAGAGTCGGCACGATACATGGTTAAGCAGCCGCGATAGGACAACATCGCAAGAGGCAGCGCTGCGCGACAAGCTTGCAGCAAAGGAGACGGCCCTGGGAGCGGCACATGATGCCCTCGAGAAGGCGAGCGCGACTCATTTGAAGGCACAGGTCGCTGATGGCGCGGCTGCAATCGCGCGTCACCTGCACGCCGGCGATTCCTGCCCCGTGTGCGCGCGCGTTTTGCCAAAGGATTTTACCCCGCCGCGTAAAGCAGCGCTCGAGAAAGCAAAGAGCGCCGAGGAGAACGCGAGGAAACAACTTGCAGAATTAACGGCAGAAAAGAATCAGCTCGATGGAGAGATTGTCGCGGTGGTGAAGACGCTGCGAGAGTCCAGCGAACAGGTGGCAGCTGCCAGAGTGGAACTAGCTGAGGTCGATAAACGCGTCGAAGCAGCACTTCCAAAGGCAAAGGGGGACCCAACTGAGGTCCTCGCGCAGTGGCAGAAGGCTATATCCGATAGTAATCGACAAACGCCATCGTTGCGTTCGATTGTCGAGCAGACGAGCAACGCCCTTTCGGCGCTACGATCCAAGTCGGCGGCCGCAGAAGCGGACCTAAGAAATTTACGGAAATCCATTACCGATCTCGTTGCTTCACTTGAGGCGCGCGGTAATCGATGTGAACAAATCGTCGCCGGACTTCCGCCAAACTTTCGCCCCAAGCTGAGCGAAAGCGACATTGAAAATGCACTCACAACGCTAAAGGCCTCCTATGAGCTGGCGAACAGCGTTAACCTGCGCGTTCAGGGTGCGAATGAGGCAATCGCCGCGGCTTCGACCAAAATCAATGAACTGGATCAGCAGATTACCTCACAGGTTGTAGTCCCCAGAGAGGCACTCTACGAAAAGCTTCGCGTGATTGGCGCCCTACTAGACGTACCGAACGTGCCGGGTTCACAAGTTAAACGCGAGAAGTGGGCGCACTCCGTAGTAGAGCGCGCCACGGCTAGACGCGCCGAATTGGATCAGGCGGTGGCAAAGACCGCCACGCGGCGTGACGATCTGCTTCGAGCGCGCGAACAGCTCGTGACCGAACTTGGAGGCGAACCGCACGAGGTCGCTGCGGAGACGGCGCTACGAAAACGCGATGCCGAGCGTGATGTGGAAGCCGCAAAGGGCATTGTGGAGCTTGCAGCAAGCCTCGACGCGAAAATTGAACGATTGGAACCGATAAAGGCAGGCCTCACAAGCCTGCGGGGGACGCTCAGCGCGCGGGAATTCCCCGCCTACGCGACCCAGCAGCGGCAACGGCGGCTATTAGAAGAGGCGACAATCATCTTTCGCGAGATGACCGACGAGCGTTACGGGTTCACGGCTGAGTTCGAGATTTTCGACGGTCAGATGAACAAGGCAAGAGCAGCCGAAACTCTTTCGGGCGGCGAAAAATTCCTCGCAAGTTTAGCTTTGTCGCTCG
>DATJOG010000041.1:0-55207 GCA_035507275.1 Candidatus Acidiferrales bacterium | reverse complement strand
CTCCCGCTCGGGTCGATCGAGACGCGGCTGCCGCCGATGAAGACGCTGCGCACGCGATGATCCCAGAAGGTTAGAATCTTGACCACCACCGGGCGCAACGCCGCGACGATTTCGCGCGCGCGCTGCGAGAGGGTCACGGCGTCGTGAGCCCATTTGGGATGGTCGCGCGGCAGGAGCGATTGTTCGGTGTCGGCTTCGGCAATCGGTACGATGGCCTGTTCCGGGGCGATCGCGGCGGCCGGCGGCGGCTCCGCGCGCGGACGCTGATCTTCGACCTCAACGCGCCGCAGCATCGAGCGCTCCGAAGGTGCGGCGCAGCCTGCGCATCGCCGCGATGTGAAGCTGCGAGGCGCGCTGCGGTGAGATGCCGATGCGGCGCCCGACTTCACGCAGCGAGGCATCGCCGAAATAATACTCACGAACGATCCGGCGTTGACGGGGCGGCAGCGTATCGATCGCCGCGCCGATTCGCTCGGCTTCGCTGCGCGCTTCGAAGAGCATGGCGGGATCGTTGCTCCAGTCGCAGCGCAGGCGTTCGCCCTCGGGAAGCGGCCGATCGAGCGAGAGCGGCACCCCCTGCGAAACGATCGCGGTCGCACGCACGAATCCCGGCCGGCGCTCTTCCATCTCTTCCATCGAGGGCACGCTGCCGCGTTCGCCCGCGATTTGATAGCGTTCCATCTCGCCGTCGCGCATCAGACGCCGCGTCCGCTCCGAGACCCAGTCCATCCGCCGGATTCCGTTGAGCATCGCTCCCGCGATCAGATGACGCGCATAATGTTCGAGTGAGATCCCGCGCGAGGGATCGTAGTTATCGACCGCCCGGATCAACCCGATGCTGCCGTCGCCGACGAGATCGTCGTAGTCGCACGGCACCAGCCGGCCGATGCGGCGCGCGATGCGTTTGACGAGCGGCAGCAGCTGGCGAATCTGCCGCTCTCGATCGATCTCGCTCACGATGCTTCCAACCTCTGCGCGAGCTGCTGCGCGAACGATTCCATGCCGAACGACGCGAACGTGTCGCTGCTCGCGACGAGCGGTTTGAGCATCGACTCGAGCATCAGCGTTTCCACCGCGATGCGAGCCTCGCGAAGCGCGGCGCTATCCACGCTGGAGGTTGTTGGCGATGCGCAGCATCTCGTCGGCGGCTTGAATGCCTTTGGCGTTGGCCTCGTACGCGCGCTGCGCGGTTAGAATCTGCATCATCGACTCGACGATCGAGACGTTCGATCGCTCGAGCATCCCGAAGCGCAGCTGCGGAGCGTTCGCGCCGCCCGGCGCGACCGTGCGCGGCGCACCGGAATCCGGCGTTTGCATGAAGATCGCGCCGTCGCTACTTTGCAGCCGCTCCGGCGCCGCAAACTGCGCGAGCTTTACGCGTGCGATCGCACGCGTTCCGCCGGCCGTCGTCACACTCACCGTGCCGTCGGCGGCAACGCTTGCGCTCTGCGCATCGACGGGAAGGCGCACGCCGGCGAGCTGCCAGCCCTCTGCGTTACGCAGCGAACCGTCCGCCGCGCGCGAGAACTCGCCCGCGCGGGTGTAGGCGCGGCGATGACCGTCGGTGAGGATGAAGAATCCATCGCCGTCGATCGCGACGTCGAACGGGCCGTTGCTGCGCTCGAGTTTGCCGGCGCTGAAAAGCGCGTGCTCGCCGGTGCGCACCGTGCCGGCACCCGGTTCGCCGGGCGCAGCCAGTGCCGCGAAGACGTCCTGCGAACCCTTGAAGCCGATCACGTCGGCGTTGGCGAGATTGTTGGCGATCGTGTCGAGGTTCTGCTGCTGCGCCGCCATGCCGCTGGCGGCAGCGAAAAGCGCGCGATCCATTACTTGATCCTCGCGACGTCGTCGCTGCTCTTCTGCCGCACGCCGTCGATCGCGGCGACGACTTTCTCCGCGCTCTCGAACGAACGCTGCGCGGTGAGCACGTCGACCATTTCTCCGACCGCGTCGACGTTCGAGGTTTCGAGAAAGCCGCTGCGGACGAGCGCGCCGGGCGTCGTCCCGAGGTATGCGCGCCCCCGGCTATCGCGCAGCACGCCGCCGCGGTCGCGCGCGAACGCGCCGTTTCGTGTCTGAGCGATGCTTCCGTCGGCGTTGCGCACGCGAAACGCGCCTGCGCCGACGATCGCGAGATCGTCCGGACGCCCGGTATGCCGGTAAGCGCCGCTGCTGCCGTCCGTAACCCGCTCGATCTCAACGCCGCGCGCGGTCAGACGGCCGCGTGCAAGCGATTTATGGAAACCGTCGCTCGAGACGTTGGCGAGATTGTCGGTCGCGATATCGAGCCGCTCGCGCGCCGCGGTCATCGCACTCGCCGCCCATGAGATTCCGTCCATGCGCGCATGGTAGGACACGCCTATGGCCGAATCGTGAACGGCGTATGGCAACGGTATGGTCGCGCGCGGGCTGCGCGGTGCTTCTGAGTCTCCTGGCGTCCTGCGCGCCGCAGCCCTCCGCGCAAGAACGCATCAACGCGAGCGAGACCGCGGCGCTCGCGCCGCTCAAGAAGCAGTATCCCGCGATCGTCACGGCGTTCGATCTCTCCGGCACGCGGCTCGACATCGCGATCGACGCGAACGGGTACATCTCAACCGGCGACGACGACGTCGATCGCTTCAAGAGGCTCGCGTCGCGCGATTGGCGCGCGGCGTGGAGCGCGGCGCACCCGCATCAGCACGCTCTGCTCACCGTGCGGCTGGTCGACTTCATGGGCCGCACGTGGGCAACCGAACGCGTGAAAGCCTGAACGCTACATCACGGCGACGTTACCCGAGGTAACGAGCCCGCCGCCGAAGCCCATGATCAGCACGCGCTGACCCGGCTGCACGCGGCCGTCGCGCATCGCGGGAATCAGCGCCAGCGGAATGCTCACGGCGGAGGTGTTCCCGTATTCGACCATCGAGAGCAGCGTGCGTTCGATCGGAAAGCCGATCCGCTTGCAGAGCGCCTCGATCATGCGCAGGTTGGCGCTGTGCGGCGCGAACCAGTCGATCTGTTCGAGCGTCAGTCCCGCGCGCGCCAAGACACGTTCGACGTCGTTCGGCACGTTTTCGAGCACCCAGCGATAGACCTCGCGCCCGTTCTGCCGCAACAGCCGCGACTCGTCGATCTCGCCGTTGATGTCGCAGCGCACGCCGGTTCGATAGAGAAAGCGTCCGCCGCTTCCGTCGGACCCGTGGCTCATGCCGAGAATTTGCGGCCGCTCGCTGCGTTCGATCAGGGCAACGCCCGCGCCGTCGCCGAAGAGCACCGCGGTCGTGCGATCGGTATAATCGACGCTGCGCGTCAGCGCATCGGCCGCGATCGCGAGCACACGATCGCATTCGCCGCTCGCGATCAGCCCGCACGCCAGGTTCATACCGTACGCGAAGCCGGCGCAAGCGGTCGCGATATCGAGCGCACCGACGCTCTTGGGTAAACCGTAATGCGCCTGCAGCTGCGCCGCGACGCTCGGATAGGCATAGTCGGGTGTCGTGGAGTTGACGATCAGATAGTCGATCGCTTTGAGATCGACGCCGGGATGATGCGCGAGCATATCGTCGATCGCGGCGATTGCGAGATGGCTCGTATATTCGCCCTCGGCTACGACGTGCCGCGTCCGGATGCCGGTGCGCTGCACGATCCACTCGTCGCTCGTCTCGAACATCTTCTCGAAGTCGGCATTGGTGAGCACGCGCTGCGGAACGTACATACCGACGGCGCCGATGCGCGCGGGCGCGCTGACCAGACGTTCGCTCACGGTTTACATCTCCGCGATCACGGCGTCGGCAAATGCCGTCGTCGAAAGAGAAGGTTGCCCGGCGGCGACGTCGGCCGTGCGTTTGCCGCTCGCATAGACCGCCTCGACCGCGCGTTCGATGCGCCCGGCGTTCGCGTCGTCGTCCAGGCTCAAGCGCAATAACATCGCTGCGGAGAGAATCGATGCAGTCGGATTCGCGACGCCTTTGCCCATGATGTCGGGCGCGGTGCCGCCGATCGGTTCGTACATGCCGAATTGCCTTCCCGGCTTGCCCTTGGCGCCGAGACTGGCGCTCGGAAGCGTGCCGATCGAGCCGGTTACGATCGCGGCCTCGTCGGAAAGGATATCGCCGAACATATTCTCGGTCACGATCACGTCGAAGTCGGCCGGCCGCCGCACCAGCTGCATCGCGGCGTTATCGACCAGGAGATGATCGAGACGTACGTCGGGGTACTCCGGCGCGATGCGCAGCACCACGCGCCGCCAAAGGCGCGAGGTGTCGAGCACGTTCTCCTTATCGACCGAGGTGAGATGTTTGCGGCGGCGGCGCGCAAGCTCGAAGCCGGTGCGCACGATGCGCTCGATCTCCGGCGCGCGGTAGAGCATCGTGTCGCTCGCGACCTCCACGCCGTTCTCGATGCGCGTCTCTTTTGCGCCGAAGTAAATGCCGCCGGTCAGTTCGCGAACGACGACCAGGTCGAGCCCGCGCACGAGCTCGGGGCGCAGTGAGGAGGCCGCTTCGAGTCCCGGGAAAACACGCACCGGACGCAGGTTTGCGTAGAGCTCGAAGCCGCTGCGCAGGGCGAAGAGCGCGGCCTCCGGCCGCTGCGCCATCGGCGCGCCGTCGTACTTCGGCAGCCCGACGCTGCCGAAGAGAATCGCGTCGCTGCGCGCGCAGAGCGCGCGCGTTTCATCGGGTAGCGGCGGCAAACCCAATTCGAGCGCGGCGCCGCCGACCGGCGCTTCGACGCATTCGAGATCGGCGCGCAACGCGGCGAGCACGCGCAGCGCTTCGCGCGTGACCTCGGGACCGATCCCGTCGCCGGGCAAAACGGCAATGATCGGCACGCGGCTTAAATGACTTCGATGCGCGTCGTGTCGGTCGCTTGCGGCGGCGGCTGCGCAAGCTGCGCCTGCTGCGCCGGGTGATTCGTGCCGTCGAGCAGCGAGAGGTGCGTCATTAGCAGACTGCGCAGCTCGCTCTTGGTCTTCTCGGAGGCCTCGATCGTGCGCTGATGTTCGCGGCGAACCTCCGCAATCGCGTCGTTGTAGGAGGCGATCTCGCGCTCGGCGGCCAGGCGCGCCTGCTCGCGAATCAGATCGGCCTCTTTGTGTGCGGAGGCCTTAACCTCGTCGGCAGTGCGCTGCGCGAGCACCAGAGTGTTGTGCAGTGATTCTTCCATCGCTTTGAAGTGACTGATGCGCTCCTTGAGATCGGCGATCTCCGCTTCGAGCGCAGCACGGTGCTGCACGTCGTCTTCGAGCGTCTCGATCACTTCATCGAGAAATTGATCGACCTCCGCACGATCGTATCCCTGAAGCGCCTTCTTGAAGGACTTGTGCTGGATATCGATAGGCGTGATCTTTTCCATCTATCCTCTTCCGGACATGAAATCGAGCGTCGAGTCACCCATCATCGTATCGCGCAGGCCCGCCGCGTTGACGACGACGCCCGCCGGAACCACGAGATAGATCGCTTCAGCGAGCTTTTGTATCTTGCCGTCGATCGTGTAGGCCACACCCGAGGTGAAATCGACCACCCGCTGCAAAAGCGTGCGATCCGCGTTTTGCAGGTTGATGATCACCACTTGCCGGCTGCGCAGCGCGTCGGCGATTTCCACGACGTCTTGGAATCCACGCGGCGAATAGACGCTGACCTCGGTACCTCCGCGGCGACCCGCGTGCGAGAGGGGCACGACGCGCCCGGACGGCGCCGGTTCGTCGTCGTAGAGTTCTTCTTCCTCATCCCGGATCGAGAAGAACGATCCGATTTTGCTAAACATGCTCACGTTTTCCGCTCCCCGAACAGAGCCGTGCCGATGCGCACCATCGTCGATCCGGCACGAATCGCTTCGCGCCAATCGCCCGACATGCCGATTGAGAGCGTACTTCCACCAAGAGCGGCAAACGTCTTGGCTGCGAGCATGAAAGCGCGCTGAATTTCGTCTTTTCCGGCTCCCAGCGGGCCGATCGCCATCACGCCGTCCAGGCGAAGGCCGGGCAGCGCTGCGATCGTCTCGGCGAGTGCGGCGGCGCAAGCAGGCGGGCAGCCGAAACGCTCGCTGGGAGAGACGTTGAGCTGGAGCAGCACGGGGAGCACGCGCCCGGCCCGCTGCGCGGCGCTTCCCAGCGCCTGCGCGGCCTCGGCGCGATCGACGCTCTGCACCACGTCGAAGATCTCGACGATGGCTTTGGCTTTGTTGGTCTGGACGTGACCGATGAAGTGCTTCTCGACGCGCACCGCCGCCAGTGCCGGATCGTGGAATTTTGCCGCGGCCTCCTGCACGTAGTTCTCGCCGACCGCGTCGAGCCCGGCGTCGACCGCCGCGCGAATCGCCGGCGCGGGCTGCTTCTTGCTCACGCCCACGACGCGCACGCTGCCCGGCGCGCGCCCGCAGGAGCGCAGCTCCTCGTCGATCTGCGCGTGCAGTTCGCTAAGCCGTTGTGGTATATCGCGCACGCTTGTTGCAATACCACAGCCCGATGATTCCAAGCGGAATCATCGGAAGCGCGTAGAGCTGCCCGCCGGTGACCGGACCGAGATGAAAATCGGCGTGACGCCAAATCTCCGCAATGCTCCGGGTGATGCCGTACATGAGGAACCAGCTCCAGCCGACGACGCCGTCGGGGGGGCGGCGCTTGTAGATAAAGAGCAAAATCGGCAGCGTCAGAATATCGAGCACCGCTTCGTACAGCTGCGCGGGATGACGGGGCACCGGCATGCCGTCCACCCCCCAGATCGCCGTATCTCCCGGGCGATTGGGGATCATACACCACGGGCGGTCGGGGTTGCACACGTCTCCCCACAACTCGTCGTTGATGAAGTTGACGATGCGCGTGAGCGTGATGCCGATCGGCAAGAGCGCGACCACCTCATCGCCGAGCACGGTGTATTTTACTTGCGGATGCTTGCGGACGAAGAGCCAAATCGCGATCAGCACGCCGACCATGCCGCCGTGAAACGCCATTCCGCCCTGCCAGACGGCGATGATGTTGAGCGGATTGCTCGTGTAATACGAGAGATCGTGTTTGGAAATGATGTCGTTGATGACGAAAAACGTGCGTCCGCCGACCAAGACGCCGATCAACGCGTAGAACAAGAAATCTTGGATCTGGGCCGCGGTCAGGCCGAGACGGGCGCGGCCTGCGGGCCGGCTCATCCACAGATAGACGGCCACGAATCCGGCCAGGTAGGCTATGCCGTACCAGTGGATACTGATGAATCCGAAGTGGATCGCTATCGGGTCGACATTTGTCGGATAGTTAAACCAATGCTGCATCAAGAATATAGACGCCAGTGAACTCCAGTGAGTGGCTCTCGCACGGTTGGCTCGTTGCCGGCGGTTTCGCGTTCGGCGCGGGCTTCGTTTCCTTCATTTCTCCGTGCGTCCTCCCGCTGGTTCCGGCCTATCTCTCGCTCTTGACCGGCAGCAGCCTCGAGGAGCTCGCCGCCGGCGAGAGCAGCGGCGACTTGCGCGGGCTTGCCATCGGACATGCCGTGGCGTTCATCACCGGCTTCACGCTGGTTTTCGTGGCGCTTGGTCTGACCGCGAGCGCCATCGGCGGCGTGCTCAACGCGCACCGTATGCTCATCGCACAGATCGGCGGTGTGATCGTAGTCATTCTGGGACTGCAGATGATGGGGGCGCTGCGCATCCCGCTCCTGATGCGCGACACCCGCGTCCACGTGCAGCACGAGCGCCGCACTCACTGGACCTCCGGCTTGGTAGGAATCGCCTTTGCCGCCGGCTGGTCGCCCTGCATCGGGCCGATTTTGGCGGGAATTCTGGCGATTGCGTCGCAGCAGCACAACGCCGAGGCCGCGCTGCTGCTCTTGGTCTACTCCCTGGGTCTCGCCGTGCCGTTTCTTCTGACCGCGATCGCGATCGGCGCGGTGCTGCCGGTGCTCAACCGGCTCAAACGCTTTCTGCCGGCGATCGAATTTTGCGCCGGCGTCTTTCTGATCGCAGTAGGACTCGTACTGGTCAACAATGCTTTCTACACCGTCGCAGGGTGGTTCTATCAATTTGTCCCGGCTCCGAACATTTAGCGCAAACCTGCTGATCGCGGTGAGCGCGCTCGCTGCGTTCGCGCTCGATCAATGGTCGAAGCGATGGATCACCAGCAAGCTCTACTTCGACGCGCGCTGCAGCCCGTGGTGCGGCCATAAGATTCTCATTCCCGGCTGGCTCGAGTTCGCTCCAATTCCCAACGTGCACGGCGCCTTCGGCCTCTTCGGAAGCAGCAAGCCGCTCCTGGTCGTGATGGCGGTCATCGTGCTCTTCGTCTTCTGGTGGAGCTTTCGCGAGGCGGCGGCGCAATCGCGTTTGGTATGCGTGGCCTTCGGACTCATCGTCGGCGGCGCCCTCGGCAACATCGTCGACCGCCTGCACTACGGCTACGTGATCGACTTCATCGACTTCTACCGTTTCCCGCAGATCTGGCGCTTCACGTTCAACTTCGGCGATTCGTGTATCACGATCGGCGTCGCGCTGCTCTTTCTATCAAGTGTCATCCGGGCATCACACCGTCGCGCCTGACGAGGCGGGAACGCGCGCCGACGTGCTGGTCGCGCGCCTCTGCGGTGCGGCGCGCTCGCTCGTCGCCGACGCCGTCAAGCGCGGCGACGTTCGCGTAAACGGCCACGCCGTCAAAGCCAGCCATCTGCTCGAGCCGGGCGACGCGCTCGCGTACGAAATCACGCCGCGCAAGCCGCTCGAAGCGCTGCCCGAACCGATCGAAATTCCGATCCTGTATGAAGACGATGACCTGCTCGTGGTCGACAAACCGGCGGGCATGGTGACGCATCCCGCGCACGGTGCGACCAGCGGCACGCTCGTCAACGCCCTGCTCGCGCACGTCGGAACGCTGCCCGGCGACACGCTGCGTCCCGGACTCGTGCACCGGCTCGACCGCGACACCTCGGGCTTGATGGTCGTTGCGAAGACGCCGGCGGCTCTCTCGGCGCTCGGCATCGCCATGAAGGCGCGCCGCATCAAACGTGAATATCTCGGCCTGGTACACGGCGTTCCCGAACACGCGCGCGGCACGATCGACGGTCCGATCGGACGCGATCCGCACAACCGTTTGAAGTACGCAATCGTCGCCGAAGGCAAACCCGCGATCACGCACTTCGAGACACGCGAGACGTTTGCGAAGCACGCCGAACTACTCTTCCGTCTGGAAACCGGCCGCACGCACCAAATTCGCGTCCACGTGGCTGCGATGGGTCATGCGATCGTCAACGATCCCGTCTACGGCCGCGAAGAGGCGCGCTTCGGTCTGCCGGGTCAAGCGCTGCACGCCTGGAGGCTTTCGTTCGCGCATCCGCGCACGGAACGCGAGATGACCTTCGAAGCCGATCCGCCGCCCGAGTATCTGCATGCGCGACATCTTCTCGCTTCGCACGACTGAGAGCAGCGCGCGCCGCGGCACGCTGACGCTCGCGCACGGCGTCGTCGAGACGCCGACCTTCATGCCGGTGGGCACCGCGGCGACCGTCAAGGCGCTCACGCCGCAAGAGGTCCGCAGCGCGCACAGTCAGATCATTCTCGCGAACACGTATCACTTGTGGTTGCGCCCCGGGCTCGAGACGATCGTCGAAGCAGGCGGGCTGCATCGCTTCATGGCGTGGGACGGCCCGATCCTCACCGACTCGGGCGGTTTCCAAGTCTTCAGTCTCGAGGGCAGGCGCAGACTCGACGATGACGGCGTTACGTTTCAATCGCACATCGACGGCAGTACGCACCGCTTCACGCCGGAAACGGTCATCGCGTTCCAAGAGGCGCTCGGTGTCGACGTCGCGATGGTGCTCGACGTCTGCGTGAAGCTGCCGGCGGCACGCGAGCAGTTAGCGGAGTCGGTGCGCATGACCACCGCGTGGGCACGGCGCTCGCGCGAGGCGTGGCGCGGCGAACGCACCGCGGTCTTCGCGATCGTGCAGGGCGGGCTCGACCTCGACCTGCGCGAACGCAGCGCGCGCGACCTCGTCGAGCTCGATTTTCCCGGCTACGCCATCGGCGGGCTCTCGGTCGGCGAGACACGCGAAGAGATGTACCTCACGGCGCGCGCATCGGCCGCACTCTTACCGCAAGAGAAACCGCGTTACCTGATGGGAGTCGGCACGGTGCGCGATATCGTCATGGCGGTCGATTGCGGCATCGATATGTTCGATTGCGTCTACCCCACGCGCTGCGGCCGCAACGGGCGTGCGATGACGCGCAACGGCGAGTTCAGCATCCGCAACGCCGCGTATACGCGCGACTTCGGGCCTGTCGATCCGCAGTGCGATTGCTACGTCTGCACGACCTACACGCGCGCCTATCTCGCACACCTCTTCCGCGCCAACGAAATGCTCGGTCCGCGCCTGCTCTCATACCACAACGTCTACGTACTCAACGATCTGATGCGCGGCGCCCGCAACGCTATCGAACGCGGCGAATGGGCGAGTTATCGCGACGGCGTCCTGGCGGCGCTTGCCTAGACGCCGGTCTTCTAGAGCGCCCGGACCACGGCGGCGCAGTCGGCACAGATCGTAGGATGATCGCGATCGGTACCGAGCTCGCGGAACTTCCAGCAGCGTTTGCACTTTTGGCCGCGGGCGGGCAGAACGCGAAGCTCGATCTCGTCGCCGGATGCGTCGTGTACGTCGAGCTGCGAAACGACGAGCGCTTCGCGCAGGTTATCCTCGAGCGTCAACAGCGCGGCCCGGTGCGCCGCCGGAATGCCGAGCTCGACGCGCGCCTCGAAGTCACGGATCTCCGAAGCGGCCACGCGAGCGCGCAGGTCGCGCAGCGTCTCCCACAAGGCCAATTCCGGTTCGCTCGCGCGCGACGGCGATCCGAACGACGAGTCGAAGACGCTCGCTTCATCGCCGCGCAGCGCCGCGGGAATCTCTTGCCACGCCTCCTCAGCGGTAAACGAGAGAATCGTGGCGAGCGCGGTCAGCATGCGCCGTAGCGCATAGAAGAGCGCCGACTGCGCGCTGCGCCGCCGCGGACTGCCCTCGCCCAGCGAGTACAGCGGATCCTTGAGCGCGTCGAAATAAAAGCCCGACATCGCGCTCTCGAACTCCACGATGCGCAGGTAGGCGTCGTGAATCGAGTAGCTCTGATAGAGCGCCTTGACATCCGCGACAAAGGTGTCGGTGATCGAGCACGCGAGGCGGTCGAGCGGCTCCATGTCTTCGAAGGGCACGATCTGCGCAGCGGGCAGGTCTCCGATGTTTCCGAGCATGAAGCGAATGCGGTTGCGGATGTTGCGATAGACGCGTCCGACCTGCTCGACGACGTTCGGCCCGAAGCGCACGTCATCGACGAACTCGACCGACGCGGCCCATAAGCGGAGTACGTCGGCGCCCCACTTGTTCATCGCGTCGACCGCATCGATACCGGTGCCGCGCGATTTCGACATCGCCCGGCCTTGCTCGTCGTTGACCCAGCCGTTCTTTACGACTTGCTTGTAGGGCGCGGCGCCTTCGATCGCAACGCCGGTCAGAAGCGAACTGCGGAACCAGCCGCGGAACTGATCGCCGCCCTCGAGATACATGTCGCTCGGCCACGGAATACCGTCGCGCCCGAGGACGGCGAGATGCGTTACACCCGACTCGAACCAGATGTCGACGATGTTCTTCTCTTTCTCGAAGTTCGCGCCGCCGCAGTTCGGGCAGGTAAATCCCGGCGGCAGATAGGTCTGCACCGGATCGGCCCACCACACGCTCGCGCCTGCTTCGCCGAAACGCTTCGCGGCAATCCGCGCGACGCCCGGATCGAGCACCGATTCATTGCAGGCGGTACATACGAGCGCCGGAATCGGCGTGCCCCAAATGCGCTGACGCGAGACGCACCACTCGGGATGCAGCTCGATCATCTGGCGCTGCCGCGACTGGCCCCATTCGGGAAAATACCGGACGTTATCGACCGCTTCGATCGCGCGGGCGCGCAGCCGATTGAGATCCATCGCAATGAACCACTGCGCCGTCGCGCGGAAGATCACCGGATTGTGGCAACGCCAGCAGTGCGGATAGGAGTGCTCGTACTCTTCCGCGCGCAACAGTGCGCCGCTCGCACGCAGGTCCTCGACGATCTGTTTGTTTGCTTTGAAGATGAATTGCCCGGCGTAGGGGCCGGCCTCTTTCGTGAAGTGCCCGGCGGCGTCGACCGGATTGAGGATCGGCAGATCGTATTTCACGCCGGTCTCGAAGTCGTCGGCGCCGTGTCCCGGTGCGGTGTGCACCGCGCCCGTGCCGGTCTCGAGATCGACGTACTCCGCGAGCACGATCAGCGCATCGCGATCCATGAAGGGATGGCGTACGCGCAAACCGTCGAGTTCCTCGCCGGTGGCGGTTGCGAGCAGTCGCGCGCTCGCAAACGCGTCGCCGAGCGCCTTTGGCGCGAGCGCCGTTGCAAGCACGAGCAGTTCGCCGTCGAGTCGATAGAGTCCATAAGTCGCATCGGCGCGCAGCGCGATCGCGACGTTGGCGGGTAGCGTCCACGGCGTCGTCGTCCAGATGAGGATGGAGACCCCTGCGCCCTCGCGCGACTGCGGCGCTTCGCCCCCAGGCTCGGGATGACGCGCGAACGCCGCCATTATACGCTCGCGCTGCTGCGGGCCGGCGCTGAAGCGCACGTAAATCGAGGGAGAGATCTTCGGTTCGTATTCGATCTCGGCTTCGGCGAGGGCGGTCTCGTCGTGCACGCACCAGAGCGTCGAGCGCAGGCCTTTGTAGAGCTGCTTCTTCTCCGCCAGATCGGCGAGCGCGTTGACGATCGTCGCTTCGAAGGACGGATCGATCGTGCGATAGGGGCGGTCGAAGTGCCCGAAGACGCCCATGCGCCGGCGCGCGTCGCCTTGGCGCCCGAGCCAGTAGAGCGCGCGCTCCTTGCACTTCTCACGCAGCTCGAGCGGGTCGATCGCGTGAAAATCCTTGATGCCCAAGAACTTTAGCGTTTCGAGTTCGATCGGCAAGCCGTGCATATCCCAACCCGGTATGAAGTCGGCCCACTTGTCGTCTAGCAACGCGATCTTCACGAACATGTCCTTGAGGACCATGTTCAAGAAGTGCCCCATGTGCAGCTCGCCGTTTGCATACGGCGGACCGTCGTGTAGAATCCACGGACCGTTCGCGCGATTGGCTTCGAGGCGGCGTTCGTACACGCGCTGCGCCTGCCACCACGCGATCCGATCGGGTTCGCGCTTGGGCAAATCCGCCTTCATCGGAAAGGCGGTCTGGGGCAAACGTAAGGTCTCGCGGTAATCGCGTTCCGGATTCTCGCTCATGGATCGCGCATGAGTTCGCCGAGCACGTCGAAATTTCGTGCTGCGGCGGCACGAATCTCGGCCACCTTCCCGCGCAGTTCGGCTGCGAGCGCGTCGCGCTGCGACATCAGTCGGTCGACGAGCGCGTCGGTTACGGGATCGGAGGGCGCCGGCCTGCCCGGCGTCCAGAGCGGATCGAGCGGATAGCCGAGATCGTCGCAGAGCGCCGCGACCTTCGGATCGTATGGAATCGCGAGAAACGGCACGGCGAAACGTGCCGCGAGGATCAGCGCGTGCAGACGCATGCCGATGACGACGCGCGCACCCCGCAGGATCGCCGCGGCCCGCTCGAGCGAGCACTCCGGCAAGAGCATCGGCGCGCTCTTGCACAAACGGATGATCGCGGTAGAAACCTCGGCGTCGCTCGCGCCGCCGAGCGGCAAGAACGCGACCCGCACGCCGTGCACGCTCGCGAGACGATCGACCGCGCGCGCGATCGCGTGCTGTCCGTCCTTGAGATTCGAGATCTTGCGGACGCTCACGATCGCGTATGGGTCGCCGCCCAATCCCTCCGACGAGAGGTCGATCTCTTCGACCGGAAGGTCGTAGAGAAAAACGGGATCGGCCGTCTGTTCGGCGGGCGTCTGCGGGAGCAGCGATTGCAAGAGCTTCAACGAGCGCGCGTCGCGCACCGTCGCACGATCCAGTCCGCGGCAGAAGCTCCGCACGACGATGCGGCCGAGCAGGTCGAGCGGGCCGATCGACTGCGCGAAGACCATCGTCTTGCGCCGCAGGCGAATCGCTTCGCGCAGGATGCCCGCGTAGTAGACGACGCTGCGCGCGCTGGTCGCCGTTTGCAAAAGGCCGCCGCCGCCGGAGAGCACCACGTCGGCGCGGGCAACGGCTTCGCGAACGGATCGCATGCTCCAGCGCGGCGTCGCTTCGACGCCGTAGCGCTGCGCGGTCGCTTCCGGCGTCGCGGAGAGTACGTCGATCTGCGCCGCGGGGAAGCGCGCGCGCATCTGCGTCACGATCACGTCCAGCAACGCCTCGTCGCCGAGGTTACCGAACCCGTAATAGCCCGAAAGCAATACACGCACGGCGATAGACCCAGATCGCGAAGGCGGCGATGATCGCGCCGATCGCGAGCCCGTTGAACGTACGCAGGAGCGAGATCACGATCGGCGTGTGCAGGTGCGAAAACGTGTCGAGCACGTCGCCGATGCCGACGCCGATACCGAGCGCCAGAAGCCATCCCACCAGCCGGCGATGCGCAGCCGACAACGCGGGAAAGAGCATCAGCGCGGGAATGCCGATGAGAAACTCCTTGAAGCGCGGCCGAACGTTGAGCACGTCGGTCAGCCCGTGACGCAGCATCAGCTCGAAATGCGAGGGCGCGATATCCGAATCGTTACCGCTGCGCATGAGAATCAGCACGCCGGCAGCGACGATGACGACGCCGGTGAGCAGTTGGTAGACGCGGACGGGCGCACCGAACACGTCCGAGACCTTCTCGACGCCCGAGTTGAAGCGCTTGTCCCACAGGTAGAGCGCAAGTGCGGTAAGCGGAGGAATCGCGAGCACGAGCCGCACGCCGCGGAAGCGCTCGATCTCTTCCATCGTGAGCGGCGAGCTCATCACGCCGACGATGACCAGCGCGCCGCACAGCGTCACGCCGAGCGCGAGCAGCGTCCACCCGAGCGAACGCACCAGCTGATCGCCGTACTTCGCCGCGGGCTCCTCGCTGCTCGAGCCCGCGATCGCGCTGACCGCCGTTTTGGCAAACGCCAGCGCAGCCAGCAACGCGATGATCGAGCGCGCCAAGATATCATGGTGCGTGAGCGCGCCGCCGAGATAGAGCAGCACGGTCAGCCCGTATGCGGCATAGGCGTGCCACGGGCGGTACCAGTCGTAAAAACCGAGCAGCAGCAAGACGAGCGACGGCAGTGCGAGGCATGCGAACCCGACGAGAATCGCGTTGTCGCCGCGATACCGCGGAATCGGTGTCGCACGCCCGAGACGGAATCCGTGCGCCTTGAGCTGATCCGCGATCTCTCCGACCATCTCGACGTTGGTCGCCTCGATAGACTTATCGCCGTCTTGATGCGACCACGGGCGCAGATACACGACGCGCACGTTGCGCTCGCGCACGCCGAGCACGTAGCGAGCGACGACGTCGTCGAGCGTGATCTTGTCGAGTTCGGTGCGTGCGATCGCTTGGACGCGCACCGTCTGGCCCTCGATCGACTTGGCGAGCGTCACGCTGCCTTTTTGTATCTGGCTGTCGTCGTATGTTTCGATGTTGCCGAAGTTGAAGGGTTCGGCCGATTTCGGGCCGTGCTCTTTGAACGCGGCGGCCGCGTCGTCGAGATGATCGGGGTAACCGAAGACTTGATTGCGCAGCCCGAAGAAGATGACCGTCGAGACTTTGCGATCTTGCCGCAGCACGTCGTCGAAGGCGGCCTGCATCTGCGCGAGCTGATAGCGTTCGTCGTTCTGAAAGCGCGGAACGATCAAGAGGCCGAGCCGCTTCGCAAGCGCGATTTGACCCGACGGAATTCCCAGCGGTGTCGCGTTGAAATAGTCGATCTGGGTGCGCACCTCGATGATCCATGGTTTGGTCGCGCGCAGCACGCTGACGGTCTTCGGCTCGAAATGCAGCGCCAGCTGCGCCCGGTAACGCGCGAAGGTCGCCGGATCGTCGACGACGAGATAGATGGCGCCGCGTTCGATACGATGCGTACGCACGAGTCGAGCCAGCAGCGGATCGGAGATCGGCGAGATACGCGCTTGATTGATGAGCGCGGCTCCGGTCGTCGCGTACGCGCGGCCGTCGTCACCGACGTTGGCGCCGAGCTCTTCGGTGAGCGCAAGCGAGGTCAATCCTGCGCGGCGCAGCGCGATCAGGAACGCAGCCGGATTGTAGTTGTAGGAGCGTGCGAGAGCGCTGAAGTCGGTATAGTCCATCGCGAGCTCGACGCGGTTGGCCTGGGACTCGGTGTGGACGCGGAAGGCGGCTACGGCCAGCGAGGCCAGGAGCGACACGGCGAGGATAACTGCGGCAAAGCGCGGCCGGAAAGCAGGACGGATCACGGGGGAGGGGTGTTCGCGTTCGAGGTCCGGCTACCCCCAGAAATACATAAAGGCTCGCGTAGCGAGCCTTTATGCCGTCGCGTATGCGGTTGCCCGCATACCGGGTGTGGGCGACGTCTGTCGTGCTGCGTGCAGCAAAGAGCCCACGTTCTTTAAAACGCCGCGGCAGTTATAAATCCGTGCTATTACTCTAGCAGAACCGCTTCGTCCAAGGAAGGGTTCCGGCGCTTTTTTTACATCCTCTTTAGAATGGCTCGGATGGCCAGCGCGGCGGGCGCTTTTCGAGAAATGCGCCGATGCCCTCCTGCGCGTCCTCGAGCTGGGCATTTTGGATCATGATGCGCTTGGTGTAGACATATGCGTCCGCTCGATCGAGTTCCAGTTGCCGATAGAACGCTGCTTTTCCCAGACCCACCACAGCTCCGCTCGCACCGGCGATGCGCTCCGCGAGCGCAAGCGTTGCGCCGCGCAATTCGGCAGGCTCGACGACGGTATTGACGAGTCCCCACGCAAGCGCGGTCTGCGCGTCGATCGGTTCGCCTGTGAGTAACATGTGCAGCGCACGTTTCTGCCCGACGGCACGGCTCAATGCGACCATCGGCGTACTGCAGAAAAGACCGATGCGCACGCCCGGCGTCGCGAAGCGCGCGTGCGTCGAGGCAACGGCCAAATCGCAGGTCGCGACGAGTTGAGCGCCGGCCGCGGTTGCAAGCGCGCCGACTTCCGCGATGACCGGCTGCGGAATGCGCCCGATCGTCTCCATCAACTCGACGCAACGGTCGAAGATCTCCGTTGCCGATGTTTCGTCGCATCCGCGCAGTTCGCTGAGATCGTGTCCCGCGGAAAAGGCTTGCCCCTCTCCCGCGATGATGACCGTCCGTACCGAGCGGTCGGAGCCTAGCTCGCCGAGCGCTCCGGCAAGCTCCCGCATCATCGAGCGCGAGAGCGCGTTGCGCTTCTCCGGCCGCCGCATCGTGAGAATGGCGGCCCGCCCCTCGCGCTCTAGGCTGATTTCTTTGAGGGCCTCGATCATGGCGATACTCCTTGTTCCTTCCGTGCGCACAGCTTTAGGAGGCGAGGCGACGACAAGATGTGGCGCGGAAATGGGCGATGCAGGGTTCGAACCTGCGACCTTTGCCTTGTAAGGGCACTGCTCTCCCAGCTGAGCTAATCGCCCGCAACCTGCGGCCCGCTTGGCGGCCCGGAGTGCTTGTCCTTCGCCAAGAATGGGAAGAACAGCTTCGGACGATGACGCCAAATTTCCGCGCCGCCTTTAGCGGCGAACGACGAAACGTACCGTTGGCCCGCAATGCCATCGCCGGGTTCGCGCGGATTTGCGGGTTCACGAGCGACGAGGTTGCCGACATCCGCATCGCGACGGGCGAGGCTCTGAGCAACGCGGTCGAGCACGGCCGTTCCCGCCGCTCGAGCGGTTTCTCCGTGCGCTGCTCGTTCGACGACGAGATCCTCACGATCGAGATACGCGACAACGGCGACGGTTTTCTTCCCGCAAACGGGACGCACTTGGCGGGCGCGGCGCAAGAGCCGGATCGAGGATTCGGCATTCTCTTGATGCGCAGAACCATGGACGGCGTCAGCTTCGAGCACAACGGCACGCTGGTTCGGCTGACGCGTCACAAAACTACGGTTGAGGTTTGATCGCGGCGATCTTCTTCTGCAAAAAGTCGATCGCGGCGCGCAGCTGCGGATCCTTGAGCGGATCGCCGAAGCGCGAGTCGCGCGGCTCGGCGACCGCGAGATCGGGCTCGATGCCTTTGAGATTGATGTCGCGGCGGTTCGGCGTGAGATAGTGCGCGGTCGTGATCTTGATCGCCGCGCCGTCGGCGAGCGGCGTGAGCGTCTGCATCACGCCCTTGCCGAAGGTCTTCGTTCCGATCAATGACGCGATGCCGTCATCCTGCAGCGCACCCGCGGTGATTTCGGAGGCCGACGCCGTAAACTCATTCACGAGCACGGTCACCGGAATCTGCACCTGCACGCTGTCGTCTTCCGCGGTAATCGTCGTATCCGGGCCGCTACGTTCTTCTACCGTCAAGAGCGGTTTGTCGGCGATGAAACGCTCGCTGATCTGCAGCGCCGACTCGACGTAGCCGCCGCCGTCGTTGCGCAAATCGAAAACGAGCGCCTTCGCGCCGGCAGCCTTGACGCGCGCAACCGCGGCGTCGAACTCTTCCGGCGTGCTCTGTCCGAATGCGAGCACGTAGATGTAGCCGATCGATCCCGGAAGCATCTTGTAGACGACCGTCGGTGGTTCGATCTCGCTGCGCACGATCGCGACGTCGGTGGGTGCGGCCGTGCCGCGAATGATGCTCAGCGTTACGGGCGTTCCCGGCTTGCCGCGCAGCAGTTTGCTCGCCGCCTCGGTCGTGAAGCCTTTGGTCGACTGACCGTCGATCGTCGCAATCGTATCACCGGGCTGCAGTCCCGCGCGGTCAGCGGGTGTTCCCGGCACGACGTAGGAGAGCACGATCATGCCGCTGGTCTCGTCGGGCGAAATCAGTACGCCGATGCCCGAGATCTTTGCGGGGTCGAGTTGATCTTTGAAGGCTTTGTACTCGTCGGGCGTCATGAACTGCGTGTAGCGATCGTCGACTGCTTTCGCCATGCCGGAGATCGCGGCGTAGGCGTAGTCGGTCGTCGAGCCGTGCGCGGCGCTCGCGGCGCTCGCGATCGCGTCATCGAGCGCGGCCGTCGTGGCGACGAGATCGTCGCTCGCGTGGATTGGCGCGACCACGATGCGCGCGCCGTGCTTCTTCGCATAATCGGCGAGCGCTTCACGCGCGCGGTCTACGATCGTCTGCCCGTCGACGGCACGAACGTACGTCGTCGTGAGCAGGCGATAACTCTCGTTGACGTCTTGCGCGGTCGCGACCGGGAGCGGCGCAGCGGCCGGCGCCGGCAGTATCGCGGCGAGGGAGAGGACGATCGCGCCGGCTGCGGCGCGGATGGGAGAGGTCATGAAACGCGTGCATCTCCGAGTGGTGCGTGAGCCTTTGAGTATAATGTGCAAGATCATAGCTGAGAACAGCCCAAAAGACTTATCCCTTTTCCCTAGATTTGAGAGTCTTTTAACTTTGTCAAGCAAAGTCACTGAGCTCGAGATCCGCGGCATGAGCTGCGCCTCCTGCGCCGCCCACGTATCCGAAGCGTTGCGGGGCGTGCCCGGCGTCCAAGAGGCCGCCGTGAACCTGGCGACCGAGCGAGCTACGGTCGCACACGGTGCCGGCGTCGACCCGCGGGCGCTGGTCGCGGCGGTCGAGCGCGCCGGTTACGAGGCAGGCACCGAGCCGGACGAGGACCGGCAGTATGCCGAGCAGCGTGCCGAAGTGGCGCGCCGCGGGCGTTTGCTCGCCTTTGGGATCGCGCTCTGCCTCCCTTCCGCCGCGCTCGCGATGTTCGCACCCGATTTCAGCTACAAAGCCTGGGTGCTGGCGGCACTCACGCTGCCGGTCTGGGCGGTCGTCGGATTTGCGTTTCATCGCAATGCTATCAACGCGCTGCGCGGGGGCCGCGTTACGATGGACACGCTGATCTCGCTTGGCTCGAGCGCGGCCGTCGGCTTGAGCATCTACGAAGCCGTCGCCGGCGGGCCGACCTACTTCGATACGGCAAGCGCAATCGTGACGCTGATCTATGCCGGAAACTATCTCGAAGCGCGCGCGAACCTGCGCAGCTCGGCGGCGATGCGTTCGCTCCTCGCGCTGCGCCCGCAGCTCGCGCACCGGCGCAACGGCGACGGCAGCATCGACGAGATTCCCGTCGACTTCGTACGCGCCGGGGATATACTGCGCGTCGGCGCGGGCGAGCGCATTCCGGTCGACGGCATCGCGATCGAAGGGACGAGCACGGTCGACCGCTCGATGTTGAGCGGCGAATCGATCCCGCTCGACGTCCAACCCGGTTCGGCACTCGAGGCCGGAACGCTCAACGGCGACGGCTCGCTCCTGGTTCGTGCGACGGCCGTCGGCGCGGGAACGCAGCTCGCGCATATCATCGAGATCGTGCGTCGCGCGCAAGGCTCGACGCCGCCGGTTCAGCGGCTCGCAGATCGCATCTCCGCGGTCTTCGTTCCCGCGATCATCACGATTGCGCTGCTGGCGTTTTCCGGCTGGTTCTTCGTTGCGCATCGCAGCCTCGCCGAAGCAACCGTCATCGCGATCGCGGTGCTGATCGTGGCGTGTCCCTGCGCACTCGGTCTCGCGACGCCGGCCGCCATCGTTGCCGGCATCGGCGCCGCCGCCAAGCGCGGCGTGCTCTTCAAAGACGCCGGAGCGCTCGAACGCAGCGCATCGGTCACCGATGTTCTCTTCGACAAAACGGGAACGCTGACGCGCGGAACGCCGGCCGTCGTCGCCGCGAGTTCGGATGCGGCGCTCGCGCTTGCGGCCTCACTCGAAACGGCGTCGACGCATCCCTACGCCAAAGCGATCGTCGCAGCCGCGCGCGAGCGCGCGCTGCCGCTGCAGGAGCCGCGTAACGTGCAGACGGCGCGCGGCAGCGGCATCGCCGGCTACGTCGGCGCGAGCGCGGTCGAGGTCACGCGCGCCGAAGGCGGCGACGCGACGCGCGTGCTCGTAACCAGCGACGGCGCCGCGGTGGGCACGATCGACCTGCAAGACGCCATCCGTCCCGAGTCGGCGCAAGCCGTGGACGAGCTGCGTACGCTCGGCATCACCGCCGGTATCGTCAGCGGCGACGCCGAAGCAGCCGTACGCGCTGCCGCCGCCGCTGCCGGAATCGAACGCTCGTACGCACGCACGTCGCCCGAAGGAAAAGCGGAGATCGTGCGCGCGATGCAAGCGCAGGGTAAACGCGTCGCGTTCGCCGGCGACGGCATAAACGACGCGCCGGCCCTCGCGCAAGCGCAGATCGGCTTCGCGATGGGCGCGGGCACCGCGGTCGCACTCGAGACCGCCGGTGCCGCGCTGCTGACGAACGACCCGCGTTCGGTTGGTGACGCGATCGCGATTGCGCGCGCGACGATGCGCACGATCGCGCAGAATCTCTTCTGGGCGTTTGCTTACAACGCCGTACTCGTTCCGCTGGCGGCGTTCGGCTTCGTGCAGCCTGCGTTCGCTGCAGGCGCGATGGGGCTTTCGAGTCTCTTCGTGGTCTTGAACTCGCTACGCTTAGCGCGACGCGCGCCGATCCGCGAGCGATAGCGTCGCGAGGCCCGCGACGATCAGGAACATCCCAAGCGCGGCAAGCCGCGTCGGGACCTCGCCCAACTGCAGCCACGCGGCAAGCACGCCGACAACCGGATTCGCGAGCGTTCCCATTCCCGCGTCACGCGCAGGCAGCACGTCGAGGACGAACATCCACAAGAAGTACGCGAGCGCCGTCGCGATCACGATGTTGTACGCAACGGCCAAAACATACGCCGCGTTCACCACCGTCGGATGCGCCGGAACGGCGAGCGCGACGATCGTCAGCACGGCGCCTCCCGCCAGCAACTGCCACATCGTCAATCCAAAGAGGTCGACGTTCGCGCGGCGCTGCAGCCGCTTCGTCAAGATAACGCCGATCGCCCAACTCACGCCGGCGAGCACCGCAACCCATTCCGCGGGTCCGACCGATCGTAGCGGGCCGATCATGCACGCGACGCCGGCAAAGGCAATCGCTATCGCGACGGCCTGCCACACGCCGATACGCTCGCCGAGCAGCGGCCATGCGAGCAGACTCACCCACAACGGCATCGTATAGGCGAGCATCGCAACCTGCCCCGCTCCGGCGCTGACCACCGCCCACGTAGCAAGTCCGATGAAGCCGGCCGTCTGAAAGAGCCCGATCCACGCCGATTCGCGCGGAAACTGCGGCCGCAGCGGCCTTCGCGACACTATCGCTACGATCGCCAGCGCGACGCCGCCTCCGAGCGAACGCCACGCGGCAAAGCGAAAGGGCGCGGCGTCATGCACCGCGATCTTCATGACGACCCAGTTGTAGCCCCACATGAGCGCAAGTGCGCTCAACGCGAGTAGCGCCCACGTGCGCCGGTCAAGTTTGCGCGGCACGCTCTAAACGATCCAGAATCGCCGCGCCGACGCCATTGCCCGGAACGCGCTCGGCGTCGATGCGCACCGCGCCGCTCGCGTCCAACTCGTGCAAGTATTCGAAGAGGTGTGCCGCGGCTTCGCGCAGATCGCCGCTCGGACTCAAGACGCGCGTCATGCGATAACCCGGCGCGGCGGAGCGAAACGCGAGCAGCGCGGCGTCACTACGCTCCTGCGCCGGCACGCGCTGCGCGTCGTCGATGATGCGCACCGGCGTGCGCGGCGCGTAATGCTGCGGCAGCTGACCCGGCGCGAGTGGTTTGAGCTCATCCGAAAGCGCGCGCGCGAGCGGCCCGATCAATGCCTCGATCTCTTCGACCGGGACCGCGCCGTACCGCAGCAGCACGGGCTGCGGTTCGAGCATCACGATCGTGGACTCGAGCCCGTGCTGCGTAGGACCGCCGTCGACGATTGCGTCGACGCGATCGCCGAGCATGCGCGCGACATGTTCGGCGCGCGTCGGACTGAGATAACCAAACGGATTGGCGCTCGGCGCGGCGAGCGGCGTCGCCGCAGCTTCGATGAGGGCGCGCGCGACCGGATGCGCGGGCACGCGCACCGCGACGGTCGGAAGACCCGCCGTGACCAGCTCCGGCACCTCCGCGCGTTTGCGCAGCACGATCGTCAAGGGCCCCGGCCAGAACCGTTCCATCAGCAGGCGCGCGCGCTGCGGGACCTCGGCGGCAACGCGTTCGAGCATGGCGTCGCCCGTGACGTGCACGATCAGCGGATCGAACGCCGGCCGTGCTTTGATCTCGAAGATGCGCGCGACCGCGCGCGCATCGAAGGCGTTGGCGCCGAGGCCGTAGACCGTCTCGGTCGGAAAAGCGACGACCCCGCCGCCGCGCAAGAGCGCCGCAGCGCGGTCGACGTCCACTAGCGAGCCTGGCGCCGCGTCACCGAAAGGATGCGCACCTGTACGATCGTTCCCGCATCGACATTGATATCTTGACGATTGTTCTTGGCGAGCAGAAAACCGCCGGCTGCGCCGACGACGCCGCCGCCGCCCAAGTGAAAGAGCGATTTGCCGATCGCATTGCCGACCAGCATACCCGCGACCGCGCCGCCTATCTCCTTCGCAGCGTTATTCTTGGTGACGGCTTTCATCTCGGTGACGCGGCTGTCGATCGCGTAACGCGTCCCGTTCGCGAGAACCAGCTCCGTGAAATGAAAGCGAATCTTACCGGGCGTTCCCTGACCGGCCTTTTGCACCGCGACGACGGTTCCGTACATACGCGCGCCGGTAACCGTGCCGCTGCCGTCGTCGTTGGTGACGTTCGAAAGCGAGACGCGCTGACCGACGTAGGCATGATTGCTCGAATAGTTCGCGTCGATCGTCCCGTTGAGCAGCGTGCCTTGCGTCAGCGCGGCGCTCGCCGCTATCGCCGACGCGAGAAAAAGCCCGAAAACCGATAGCGCCGTCCTGTGAAACCGCATGCATGGCCCTCCCGCGGAGCAAACAAAAAAGGGTTCGATACTCGAACCCTTTACCCACGGATAGAAACGATGCCTACTGAACGACGAAGACCGGAACTTTGCCCTTCACGATCGAGAGTTTGACCGTGTCGTCCGACTTGACTTTGCTGAAGTCGGCGCTGCCCTTCGCGGAGAGCATGGCCTCCACGCCGTTTTGCATCACGACGAGCATGTGTTGCGCATCTTGAACCTTCTCGACCTTCACCACATAGGTGCCGTCGGGAATCAGCGCGGCATCGATGGTAGCGGCCGACGCTACCGCGGGAAGAAGCGCTGCAAAGAGCGCGGGAATGAGTACTGAGCGCATGCCGCCCAGCTTACTACGAAACGGGTACTCCTACTACGAGGTATGTCGATTCTTTACAGAGTCTGAATGGACACGTTCCCTTGCTCGGTCAGCATGAAGACCAAGGGGGCCTTGGGCACGCTCCGAAGCGGGTTTTTGACGTTCCCCGAGCCGCTGGTGAGGTCGTAGCGGCCGCGGAAGCCCGCCGGCACGTTGAGGGCCAGATTGCCGTCCGAGGCCTCTAAACGGACCTCGCTGCCGCGCCAGCCGGGCGCGAGGGTGACGGCCACGTCGCCGGTGCCCGCCGTCAGCGTCAGGGTGCTGCGCGCAGCGGTCACGGTGATATTGCCCCCATCCGCGTCGGCCGTCAGGGGGGCCTGCGTTCCGTCCACGACGATGTCGCCATCGGCGTCATAGAGCTGCATCGACGCCGGAACGTTCTCGACGTGGATGCGCCCCTCGAACTCGCGCAAATCGAGGTGCAGCGAGGGTGGGTACATGAGCTGAAGCTCATAGCCGGTCTGCCCGACGAAGGGCAGAATGGCGGAGCCCGGTCCGTTGACGCTGACGTTGAGGCGCGCGCCGGTACGCGAGGTCCTGATCGACATCGGCGGCGTCGACGGGCCGTTGTCGACGACGTGTAGTTTGATCGACGACATCCCGGCCACGGGCATGACGCGAACCGAACCGCTCACGTTGAAGCGCAGCGACGTCGCGTTGCCGATCGGTATCTCCCGATCGCTCACTTGCGCCGACACGCCGCTCGCCGCGACCAACGCGAGGGCGGCGGCAGAGGCGATCGCGAACAGCACGCGCCGCGCGGTACCTGGATTGCCGATTAACGGGCAGTTGATCACGCGTCCTACCTCGAGCTGGTGCGGTTTACTTCAGGCGTAGGAAAGGTTTACGCGGCGCGCCGTCCACCAGCCGTCGCCGTCTTGCGCAAAGCACTGCGCGCTTTGCAAATCTCCGCTGTAGACGTGAAGCGTGTGCGCGACGTTCGAGCCGCCGTTGCCGTATTCATGATACTCGAGCGGCGGATCGAGCACGCCGACCGTACCGCGCGTGCACGTGCGGTGCTCGCCGCGTTCAAACCGGTACCGGCCGTCCGCGCCGCGTTCGAGAAGCCGAAACGCCGTCTCGTGCATTTCGCCATCGACGACGACCTCCGCACCCCACAGCCCGGCGTGATCGTGGAGCGGACTCCCCTGGCCCCCAGCCCACGTCATCCCGACGATGACGAAACGGCGTTGCGGATCCAGCCAAACGAGATTGCGCGCGTAGCGGTCCGGGCGCGGCGGCAGGAAAAGATCCGGGCCGAAGAAGCCGTCGGCGCAGAGGCGCGCGAGGGCACCCGCGAGCGCGGTGACGCGGTCTTCCGCGACCGCATCTGCGATGGGTGCCACAACGGCTGCAAGCGCAGAATCGACACCGAGCATTTTCACGCTTATAGTATCGGCACCGCGGCTGCGGCGGCCTAGGAAGCAAGCTCGGCGGTGGTCAGTCCCATGAGATCGGCGATGCGCTTACGGTCGGCCAGCAGCGACCCCGCCTCGCCCGCATAGACGATGCGCCCGGCGTCCATCACGTAGGCGCGGTCGGCGATCTTCAGCGCGAGCAGCGCGTTCTGTTCGACCAGGACGATCGCGACGCCGCGCGCTTTGAGCTCGCCGAGGATGCGATAGACCTCCTCGACGATCATCGGCGCCAGACCCTGCGAGGGTTCGTCGACCAGCATCAGCACGGGATTGGAAACCAGCGCGCGCCCGATCGCCAGCATCTCCTGCTCGCCGCCCGAGAGCCGCCCGGCCTTGCGCCCGGCAAGCTCTTTGAGCTTGGGCAGATGCTCGAGCACGCGCGCGATCGACCATTCGCCGTCGCGCCCGTTCTCGGCCAGCTGCAAATTCTCGAGCACCGAGAGCTGCGCGAACATGCGGCGCCCTTCCGGCACGTAGCCGACGCCCAAACGCGCGATGCGATAGGGCGAACGGCCGGCGATCGGCTCTCCGTCGAAGATGATGCTTCCGCTGCGCGGTCGCGTCAGGCCCAAAATACTGCGCATCGTCGTGCTCTTACCCGCGCCGTTGAGCCCGAGTAGCGCCACCAGCTCGCCCTTGCCGACCGAGAAACTGACGTCGTGCAGAATATGGCTCTTGCCGTAAAACGTATTGAGATTCTCGACGTTGAGAAACGCGTCAGACACGCTCGGCGACCTCCTTGCCGATGTATGCATCGCGCACCGCTGCATTCTCGCTGATTTCCGCCGGCGTTCCCTCGGCCAGCATCTTGCCGCGATCGAGCACCATGATGCGCTGCGCCAGTGAGAGCACGACGCGCATGTTGTGTTCGACGAACACGACCGTGAGCCCGAGCTCGCTATGCAGCTTGCGGATGACGTCCATGATGCGCGCCGTCTCCGCGTGAGCCAGACCCGCCATGGGTTCGTCCAGCATGACGAGCGTCGGATCGGTCGAGAGGCTCATCGCGATCTCGCACAGGCGCTGGCTTCCGTGCGCGAGTTCCGCGACCGGACGATACGCCGATCCGCGCAGATTCACGAAATCGAGCAGCCGCTCGAGCTTCTGCTCGATGGTCTTGCGCAGCGGCGCCCTGATCGGTCGAATGCGATACGAAAGACTCGCCGCGCTCTCCAAGCCGATCAAGAGGTTGTCGTACACCGAGAGATTCGGAAAGATGCTCGAGGTCTGAAAGGTCCGCCCCATGCCCATTTCGATGCGCTTGTAGACGGGAGCATGCGTGATATCGCAGCCCTTGAAGGTGACCTTACCTGCATCCGGACGATAGTATCCCGAGAGTGCGTTGAAAAGCGTCGACTTGCCGGCGCCGTTGGGTCCGATGATTGCGTGAATCGAACCCGCCTCGATCTGGAGCGAGACGTTTTCCACGGCGCGCACGCCGCCGAAATTTTTCGAGATGCCTTCGGCCTGAAAGATGATATCGTTCACGGCGTCGTCTCCCCTTTGGGCAGGGACGTCGACTGAAACTCGGGCTCGCGCGCTTCATAGCTGAAACCGCTGCGCCGCCTCTCGACCAGATCCAGGAACGTTCCCACGATGCCTTTGGGAAATCCGAGCACGCACACGACGAAGAGCGCGCCGAGCGGAATCTGCCACCACGGAACCGCAGTCGAGAGAATATCGTTGCCGATCACGAAGATGAGCGCGCCCAGGAAGGGTCCGAGGATCGTGCCGCTGCCGCCCAGGATCGTCATCAAAACGATGTTTCCCGAGTTATGCCAATCGAGCATGAGCGGATATGCAAACATGATCGAGAGTCCGTAGCACGCGCCGGCAAGGCCTTCGATTGCGGCCGAGATCAAGAGCGCGATGAAAATGAAGCGGTCGGTGTTGAGTCCCAAATAGCGCGCGCGCGTCTCGTTTTCTTTGATCGCGAGCAGCGAGCGTCCGAACGGCGAGCGCACCAAGATGTAGAACACGATCCCGACGACGACGAAAAACGCCAGCATCGCGTAATAGAAATTCTCGTCTTTGAGTTGCCAGCCGAGCCACTCGACCGCCGGACGCGAAAAGTTCATGCCGTCTTCGCCGCCGGTGATATCGGTGAAGCGATAGGCGATGAAGTAGAAGACCTGCCCGAAGGCAATCATCAAGAGCGCGAAATAGATTCCGCGGCGACGCAGCAGAAACGGGCCGATCGCAAGCGCCCCGATCAGCGACGCGAGCACGCCGAGGCCGATCGAGCTCAAGAAGCCGGCGTGCCAGTATTCGATCGTGAGCCCCGCGCCGTACGCGCCGAGCCCGAAAAACGCCGCGTTGCCGAAGGGCAGCACGCCGGTGTAGCCGATCAACAGGTTGACGGCCATCGCCGCCATCGCGAAGAGCAAGACCTCGGTGCAAACCGAGATTGCCAAGTGGATGCGCGGCGCGATTTGCGGCACGAAGAGTAAGAGGACCAACAAGATTGCGGTCGCGATGAGGCCGCCCCGTTTTCTCATCCGAAGATGCCCTCTTCGCCGAAGAGTCCGCGCGGACGAACGAGCAAAATGACGGCCATCAGGATGTACATCGCGATCTCGCTCGCAGCGGGGATATAGAGCGTGACGATGCTGATCGTCAGGCCGATCAGCATACCGCCGGCGACGGCGCCGAAGATGCTTCCCATGCCGCCGACGATGACCGTCACGAAGGCGGGCATCAAGAGCGCGTTACCGCTCTGCGGATTCAGACCGAGCATGCCGGCCGCGAGCACGCCCGCTACGCCCGCGATCAGGATGCCGAGCCCGAAGTTGATCATGTAGAGCAGCTGCGTGTTGGTGCCGAGTGCGGCAATCATCTCGTGATCTTGCACTGCGGCACGCAGCCGCAAACCGTAGCGTGTGCGCTGCAAGAAGAACACCAGCGCGATGATGATGACGAGCAGCGCGCCGGCGATGAACAAACGGTAGGCGGGGAAGTAGGTGAAGCCGAGCGAGACGGCGTTCTGCAGCGCCACGGGCGGCGAGAAGGGGACGCCGTTGTCGCCCCAGATGAGGCGATAGGTCTCCTCGGCGATCAGCGAGAGCCCGAAGGTGAGCAGCAAGCTGTAAACGGGGTCGCGGTGATAGAGCGGACGTATGAGCGTCCGCTCCATCAACACGCCGACGATGAGCGTCAGGATGGGAGCTACGGCGAGCGCGAACCAGTAGTTCGTCCCCGCGCTGACCAACGCGAAGGCCAGGTATCCGGCGAGCGTCATGAACGATCCGTGCGCCATGTTGATCGTGCCGGTCAAATTCATGATCAGCGACAGACCGATGGCTACGACCGCGTAGAACGCGCCGAGAATCAGGCCGTTGAAGATCTCGGGGGCAATGTGCGCCATAGTGCTACTCCCGGGATGATAAGGGAACTAGGTCGGCCAGTTCATGTGGCAGACCGCCTTCTTCTCGTCGACGCTCTGTTCGATCGCCTCAGCTTCCTGCCGGTCGACGATATCGAAGATATCGTACTTATCGTCGGCAGTACCCTGCGCGCGAATCTGCCCGACCCACATCGGCCACATCAACTGGTGGTCGACGTCGCGGTAGTACCCGCCGCCTTCCCAAATCGAGTTGAAGTGCGAACCCTCGAGCGTCTTGGCCATCTTCGCCGCGTTGGTCGTTTTTGCTTGGTTGACGGTCCACAGCAGACGATCCATCGTGATGTAGCCGAAGGCGCTGCGCGCCGTGGGCGGCGTTCCGTACTTGTCGCGATACTTCTTGACGAAGGCGTCGGCCAGCTTGTTGCCGCCGCCGAGCACGCTTGCGCCCTTGTAATACCACTCGACGCCCCAGTATCCGACGCGCGCTTCCTTGGGTAGCGCCCAGACGGCTTCGAGTTCGACCTGCGGACCGCCGATCGGCACCTTGCCGACGATGCCGTACTGCGTCGTCTGCTTCAGGCAGTTGACGAAGTCGTCACCCTGGACGAGCACGAGCAAGAGGTCCGGCTTGGCGGCCAGCACCTTGGTCAGGTACGGGCTGAAATCGGTCGTGCCCAGCGGTGTGAGATCCTCGCCGACGAAGTCGACGCCGATCTGCTTGCCGACGGCATGGTAGCCTGCTTGCAGCGCGTGCCCGAACGCGTAATCGGGAATGATCATGTACCACTTCTTCCCGAATTTCTTTGCGAGCGAGTATCCTGTGGCGTGCGTTTCCATCCACGTGCTGTGACAGGTTCTAAAGGTGCTGTATTCGCACTTCTCGCCGGTCACCGCGTCGGCGTGACCGCCGGAATCGACGAAGAAGACGTTGAGCGCGTTGCACGCGCCGCTGATCGCGAGTGAGACCGAGCTGTTGATCGAACCCATCTGTACCGGACAGTGCTCGACGAGAATCAGCTTGCGCGCCTTCTCGACGGCGTTGCCGGGATTGTTGTTGTTGTCTTCCTGAACGGCTTCGATTTTGGTGCCGCCCATGACGCCGCCGCGCGCGTTCCATTCGTCCATAGCCATCAACGCGCCGCGCGTTTCGCTTTGCGCGTATGCTGCGTACACGCCGGTGTATTCATAATTGAGACCGACTCGCAGCGTGTCAGCCGCAGATGCGCGGCTGCGTAGTATTGCGGGGAAGCCGGTAACGAGCCCAGCCGACGTGACGGCTGCCGTCGTCGTTAGAAAGGACTTCCGATCCAGTTTGCCATCCGACATTTCACGCTCCTATCGCGCTGCATGTGATGCCGCGCATGGTAGTCCAGGAACTAGTCCATTTGAATCGCGCTAAATGCAACCCGTTCCTTTTGTCGCAACGGAGCCATTTTGTCGAACGTTTCCAGCAACGCGCACCTAGCGCGCGTTATGTGTATTTAGCGCACGCCGACCACCTCGGGATCGCTCTCGGCGCCGAGGGAGAAGTACCAACGCGGCATGAGCGCGTAGACTCGGTGCGTGAGTTTTTCGAGCGCGGTAGGGCAGACGCCGCTGATCGAGCTGCGCGCGCTCTCGCATGCGCTCGGGCGCCGCATCCTCGGCAAAGCCGAGTTCTTGAATCCGGGAGGTTCGGTAAAGGATCGCGCCGCGCGCGGGATCGTCGATGACGCCGAGGCACGCGGCGTCCTGCAGCCGGGCGGCGCGCTGGTCGAGGGCACGGCCGGCAACACCGGCATCGCGCTCGCGCTCGCGGCGCGGGAGCGCGGCTACGGCTGCATCATCGCGGTGCCCGGCGATCAATCGCAAGAGAAGATCGATCTGCTGCGGGTCTTCGGCGCCGACGTGCGTGTGATTCCGCCCGCGCCCTTCACCAATCCCGAGAATTACTACCACGTGGCACGGCGCATCGCGGAGGAGACGCCGGGCGCGTTCTGGTGCAATCAATTCGAAAACACCGCGAACCGCCACGCGCACGAAGCGACGACCGGCCCGGAGATTTGGGAACAAACCGGCGGTGCGATCGACGCTTTCGTCGCGGCCGCGGGTACGGGCGGAACTCTCGCGGGAATCGCGTTAGCCCTCAAGGCGCGTAACAGCGGGGTGCTGACCGTGCTCTGCGACCCGATGGGTTCATCGCTCTACAACTACGTCAACCGCGGCGTGCTCGAACCCGAAGGCGACTCCGATCTCGAAGGCATCGGCATCAAACGTCTGACCGCGAACTTCGAGGGCGCGCCGATCGATCGCGCGATACGCGCGACCGACGCCGAAGCGATCGCGATGGCGCATTGGCTTCTCGATCGCGAGGGCATCTTCGTGGGAGGATCGAGCGGGCTCAACGTACTCGGCGCCGCGCGCGTCGCGCGCGAGCTACCCGCCGCTTCGACGGTCGTCACGATCCTCTGCGATACCGGAGCGCGCTACCTTTCTCGCATCTACAATCCGTCGTGGATGCGCGAGAACGGCTTTACCAAGGCAGACGCGCTCGACGCGCTGCTGGGCTAGATTAAAATTTGCAAAGACTCCGTCCGAACGTATCGTTCTCTCAGACAGCTGCGTTTCTGTAGTGTCATGCGTACAAAGATTCTGGCTGCCCTCACAGCCCTCGCACTTCTCAGCCCGGTCGCGGCGGCGGCTCAGGATGTTCCTTCCTACGCCCAGCCGGCTCAAATGGCCGCCCCGGCGGACGAGCAGATCCGCGGACGGATCGCCTCGTTCGACGGCGCATATTCGCTCACGGTCAACGACGATCGCGGCTTCGTGGACAACGTACAGTTGCACGACGGCACGATCATCAACCCGACCGGCCTCACGCTCGCACCCGGTATGGTAGTAAGCATCCTCGGTTACAACGCCGGTAGCTTCTTCGCGGCAAACGAAGTCGACACGCCCTACACCTACGTCGGCGCGGTACCGTATTACGGGGGCCACCCGTGGTACTACTGGGGACCGACGATCAGCCTCGGATTCTTCTTCGGTAATCCCGGCTGGTGGCACGGCGGCTACTTCCGCGGCGGCTACCACTACGTCGGCGGCGCACGTGTTTACGTCGGCGCACCGGTCCGCGGCGTCTACCGGTACGGCGCGTGGAACGGCCGCGCATACGTCGCGCCGCGCGCTCGAGGCGGCTACTATCCGCACGCAGCGGCGCATCCGCCCGGTCACCCGCACATCCGCTTCTAGCAAAACGTAAACGCAGGTCTCCCTGCCGGACCACGAAAGTATCCGGCAGGGAGGCTTCTCTATGGCGATTCTAGCCGCTCTTCTTCTAATTGCGGCCGCTGCGAGCGCCGCTTCTCCCGCCGACGTCTGCGCGGATCCCAACGCCTCGGATGCGGACACGATTACCGCCTGCACGCAGGTCATCGCCTCCAAGCAGTATTCCGGTCACGACCTCGCCGTTTTCTATTACGATCGCGGGATCGCGTACGACGACGAAGAGCAATACGACGCCGCCATTGCCGACTACAGCCAGGCGATCCTGATCGACCCGAATTACGCGCACGCGTACATCAATCGCGGCAACGCGTATCGCGGCAAGTCGCAACCCGACCAGGCAATCGCGGATTACAACCGCGCCCTCGCCATCGACCCGAGCGACCCCCTCGCCTACAACGACCGCGGGCTCGCGCACGACGACAAGGGTGAATACGACGCGGCGATCGCCGACTACAACCACGCCATCGTGCTGCGGCCGCAATACGCGCTCGCCTACAACAACCGCGGGCTTGCCTATGCGGCGCAGGAACACTACGACAAAGCGATCGCGGACTACACGCAGGCGATCGCCATCGATCCCAAAGACGCCGTCGCTTACAGCAATCGCGCCTTGGCCTACTACGATACGGATGAGTACGACAGCGCGATCGCGGACTACAATCGCGCGCTCGCGCTCGACCCGAACTACGTGATGGCATACAACGGCCGCGGGAACGCGTACTACGAAAAGAAGCAATACGACGACGCGCTCGCGGATTACACGGCGGCGATCAAGCTCGATCCCGACTACATCTACGCCTACAACAACCGCGGCAACGTCTATCGCACCGAGACCCTGTACGATGCGGCAATCGCTGAGTATTCCCACGCGATCAAGATCGAACCGGACTACGCCCGCGCATATGTCAACCGCGGCATCGCCTACCAGGACAAGGGCGACTACGACGCGGCAATCGCCGACTATACGCAAGCCATGAAGCTCGATCCCAAGGATCCCTACGCGATCAACGACCGCGGCTTGGCCTACGTGCACGAAAACCAGTACGATGCCGCGCTCGCGGATTTCGCGCAAGCAATAGCCGTCGACCCGCAAGACGGGTTCGCCTACGACAACCGCGGCGATGCCTACATGCACCTCGGCCGATACCAAGATGCGTTCGCCGATTATTCGAAGGCCATCGCCATCGACCCGAAGGACGTCGACGCGATCGTCCATCGCGGCGACGCAGCGAAGAGCTTGGGGAAGTATGACGCAGCCATCACCGATTACACGCAAGCGATCGGGATCGATCCAAATGACTCGCTTGCATTCTTCGCGCGCGGCGTCGCCTATCTCGCCACCGGCCGGCCGAGCGATGCCGCGTCCGACTTGACGCAGGCGCTCCATCTCGCGCCGGCGAGTTATTACGACGTCCTGTGGCTGCACATCGCGCGGATGAAGACCGGCTCGGACGATGGCGCCGAACTCGCCGCCAACGTCGGCAAGCTCGTCCCCACGACCGGTTGGCCGATGCCGCTGGTGCAGCTCTACCTCGGAAAGTCGACGCCGGACGCGGTCCTCGCCGAGGCCGGGACGGACGCGCGCATGCAGTGCGAGGCTTCGTTCTACATCGGCGAATGGCAGATCGCACAGAAGCAGGCCGATGCGGCGCGAGCGCTCTTCCAACAGGCGGTGAAGCTCTGTCCGAAGGACTACACCGAGCTCTTTGCAGCGCAGGCCGAGCTCGCCCATTCTTGAGGAAACCTGTGACGCACTTCATGCAGCACCAGGAAACGCACGCTACGCTCCGAGCATGAACGCTACACGTCCGATCCTTGCGCTCCTGACCAGCCTCGCGCTCTCGCTCGCAGCATGCGGCGGCGGCGCGAGCAGCGGCATCCCCAGTTCAAACGGAGGCTCTACGACGAGCACCGCTTCTCCCTCCACCAGCCCTAGCGCGTCGTCGACCTCTTCCAGCGGCTACGGCAGCGCCACCGCGCAGACGTGCCCGAACGGGGCGCCGACGAGTTCGGGAACGCTCGACTGCACGGCGCTGCCGCTCGGCGATCAAAAATATAAAACGTCGGGGCCCGCGCTGGGCTACGTGTACGAGTGCAACACACCCAACGGTTCGCCCGTCGTCGTAAGCGCTCCGTGGCTCAACACCACGAACGAAACGTGGGACTCCACGAGCAAGGTGTCCGTCACCGGGACGAACGCGTTCAGCGGTCAGTTCAGCGAAAGCTCGAACGGCACGACGCGCACGATCAGCGGTAATGCCGAACCGGTCGCGCCGGTCACCGCCGGGAGCTTCCCGATCACTCCCGCCGACTCGGCGGCCTACCAATACGATCACAATCCCAACTCGATCGAGGCGCACGAGTACAGCTTCACGGTTCCCGCGAATCCGACCGCTGCGGCGTCGCCGAGCTGCACGTCGGGTGGTGCGATCGGCGTGGCCATGGACGGCGCGATGATCTACAACGCGTTCGACGCAGCCGGCAATGACGCGGTCGCGCGAGAGATTCAAGATAGCTGCCACGGCCATCCCGACTCCTCGGATACCTATCACTACCACGGCTGGCTGCAGGCGTGCGTTACCGACAGCGGATCGTCGACGCAGAACTCGTCGCTGCTCGGCTACGCCGCCGACGGATACGGCATCTACGGGCCTTGGTATAACGGCAAAATCCTCACCAGCGCCGATCTGGATGAGTGTCACGGCACGACGAGTCAGGTGATGTGGGACGGCAAGCTCACGACGATCTACCACTACGTCTCGACCTACGATTTTCCGTATACCGTCGCGTGCTATCACGGAACGCCGGTGTCGATAGGCGTTACCTAGCCGGCGAGAGAAGCGCACCAGCATGCGCCTAGTGGTCTTGCTGCTGGCTCTGACTGCCATTCCCGGACACGCGCCCGGGCATGCGCATGCCGGTGTGGTGCATCTCCACGACAACAAGGGCGCCGTCTACCTATCGGGCGGTAAGGGCGGCGCCGCGATGCTCGAGGACCCGGCCGGCACGATGACCATCGACCAGGTCGCCGCCTCGCGCGATTTTGGGAAGATGCGCACGACGCCCAGCTTCACGAGCGCCTACTGGATCCGGATCGCGTATACAACCGCGAACACCACGCAGCCGTGGTACCTCTTCTTGGGCTACAAGGCCGACACGGCCAATCTCTATCTTCGAAATCCCGACGGAACCTACACGGTCGAACGCTCCGGGCTCACCGTGCCCTATGCGGACCGGCCCTCCAAACGGCTCTACGGCGCGATTCTCTTCTTGCTGCCGCAGGCTGCCAAACCGGAAACCGTCTATGTACGCCTCACCACGCGCGAGCCCGACTTGACGATCGCGATCGATTCGCAAAGCACGGTCGACGGCGTCCGCACGATCACGTTCACGGTCGTCGTTGCACTCACCGCGATCATCCTCTCGCTGCTGATCTCCGCGATCATCTACTATGCCGCCTCGCGCGACGCGATCTACCTGCTCTTCGCGGTCTACATCTTTCTCGAGCTGCTCTATCGCGCCAACGACCAAGGCTTTTTAGGCACGATCTTCTGGCCGCACGCCGGCATTTCGAGCCTGCGCCTCGGCGTTCTCTTCGACGGTGCGCGCATCATCGCAGCGACGGTCTTTCTGCGTGCCTTCCTGAATCTGCACGCGGTCTCACGCCTGGTCGACTACCTCAATATCATCTTCGCCGCGACGTTCGGTATGCTCGCAATCGCGTGTTTCGCACAGCTCCCGGTGCGCGCGTCCTTGCTTTCGGAGCTCTCGCTCGTCTACGTGCCGCTCTGGCTCGTCTCCGCGCTGGTCGCGTGGCTGCGCGGTCAACGCCAAGCGCTCCTGATCGCAGTCGGTTGGTCGCTGTATATGATCTTCAGCGTCAGTTTCGGACTCAAAGAACTCGGCATCGGGCGCGGTAATCTCGTCGTCGAACTGCTCATCTCGCACGGCAGAAGTCTCGGGGTCGCGCTGCAGACGCTCTTCCTCTCGCTCGCGATATCGACGGATATCCGCCGTTTGATGCGCTCGGAACAGTACTACTCGAGCCTCGCCTCGACCGATCCGCTCACCGGGCTCTCGAACCGCCGCACGTTCGAAGAGCAATTCCAGCGCGAGTGGAGCCGCGCGCAGCGCGCCGGCTCGATCTTGAGCCTACTCATCGTCGACGTGGATTTCTTCAAGGATTACAACGAAGTCTACGGGCACGCCGGAGGCGACGCGGCGCTGCGCTTCGTCGTGGAGCGCGCCAAGAGCACGATGCGGCGCGGCGGCGATCTCTTCAGCCGGTACGGCGGCGACGAGTTCGTCGTCCTTCTTCCCGATTCGGACGAGACGCATGCGATGGCAGCAGCGACGCGCATTCACGACGCGATCATCGAGAAGCCGCTCCCGAACACCGGTTCGCCGCACGGGATGCTAACCGTTTCCATCGGCGTTGCGACGCTTCGACCTACCGAGACTGGAGTACCGAAGGAGCTCTTCGATCTCGCCGACAGTGCGCTCTACGTTGCGAAAGCGCAGGGGCGCAACGCCTGCGTCGCTGCGGGGGCCTCGTCGTTTACCCCCGCGTAAGCCGACTAGAGCCCGAAGTACGCCTCGCGCACGGCATCGCTCTCTTGCAGTTGCTCGCGCGTGCCGGAGAAACGCACGCGTCCGCCGTCGATGAGATAGCCGCGATCGGCGAGCGGTAAGAACGCGACGTTCTGCTCGGCGAGCAGGACCGCGGTCCCCTCGCCGATCGAACTGCGCAAGACCTCCACGACCTGCTTGACGAAGACCGGTGCAAGGCCCGCGGAAGGCTCGTCCATCAGCAGCAGCTTCGGACCCGAAACCAAGACCTTCGCGATACCGAGCATTTTGCGCTGACCGCCCGAGAGTGAAGCCGCAAGGTCACGCCGTTTGGCGGCGAGATCGGGGAAGAGTTCGAAAAGGCGCTCGCTGCGGCGGCGCACCTCGCGCGCGCTCAAGAAATATCCGCCGAGCCGAATGTTCTCTTCGATCGTGAGCGGCCCGAAGACGCCCTGTTCCGACATGAACGCGATGCCGCGCCGGATGCGCTGATCGGGCGATTCGCGCTCGATCGATGCGCCGTCGAAGGCGATGGCTCCGTGCCACGCCGGCAGCAGTCCGATGATCGTGCGCAAGAGCGTCGTTTTGCCGGCGCTATTCGCGCCGAGCAAGAGGACCGTCTCTCCGTGTTCGACGGCGAGATCGATGCCCCACAGCACCTGCATCGCGCCATAGCCCGACTCCACGCTCCGCACGTCCAGCAATGCCACGACGCTTATCCTCCGATGAACGCGGCAACCACATCGGGATTGCGCGACGCATCCTGGAGCGTGCCTTCGAAGAGCATGCGGCCCGCGCTCAGCACCATCACGCGGTTTGCGATCCGATTCAGAAAGTCGAGCAAGTGCTCGACGACGACGAGCGCGATGCCGCGCGCGGCGAGTTTACTCAACAGGCCGGCGATCACGTTCAGCTCGCCGGGATTGAGGCCCGCACCGATCTCGTCGACCAGCAACAGCTTGGGCTGCGTCGCGAGCGCGCGTCCGAGATCGAGCCGCTTTTGCTGATTGACGGTCAGTCCGCCGGCGAGGTCGTCCGCATGCGGGGCGAGTTCGATCTCTTCCAGCACCGCGTCCACGTCGACCGGCACGTGCGCGCCGAAATACGCCGCGACCTCGACATTTTCACGCACGGTCATCGCGTGAAACGGTTTGGGCACTTGAAAGGTGCGGTTGATGCCGAGCGGTACGCGGCGGAAGCGCGGCAGCCGGTCGATGCGTTGTCCGCAGAACGTGACGCTGCCGCCGTCGGCATGGTAGACGCCTGAGATCACGTTGATCGCCGTCGTCTTGCCCGATCCGTTCGGTCCGACCAGTCCGAGAATCTCGCCGGGAGCAACGGTGAAGCTCACGCCGTCGAGCGCGGTGAGGCCCCCGAAGCGCTTTACGACCCCGTCGAGCGCAAGCAGCGGATCAGATGACACGAATGCCTCGGCGCGCGAGCAGCGACATCAACCCGTTGGGAAGAAAGAGTACGAGCACGACGATGAGCAGTCCGTAGATGAATTCGAAGTACTGCGGCGCCGAGATTCCGACCGCGTTGTAGAGCGTGTAGAGCACGACGGCACCGATCACGGGACCGATGACCGTGCCGACTCCGCCGAAGAGCGCAAAGACGATTGCAAAGACCGAAATCTGCAGCGTGAAGACGGCGTCGGGATAAAACACGGAGAGATTCCACGCGTACGCACCACCTGCCAGCCCGGCGATTGCCGCCGAGATCAGCCACACGATCAAACGCTCGCGCACGACGTCGATACCGGCCATCGAAGCGCTGGTCGGATCTTGATTCATCGCGCGCAGCGCCATACCGAAGCGGGAGAACCGGAAGTGCGCCGCGAGCCCGGTCGCGAGCAGCAGAATCACGAGCATCGTGTAGTAGCTCGCCGTCGGATTGTAGACCTGATCGATCTTCAGGCCGTAGGGTCCGCCGGTCACGCTCGCGAGATCCTGGTTCGAAAAAATGTTGTAGAGAATTTGCGACGCCGCGAGATTGGCGATCGAGAAATACGCGCCCGAAAGGCGCAGCAGCGGCCCGAGGATCACGCCCACCACGATCGCGGCGATTCCGCCGGCGAGCACGCAGACCAGCACCGGCAGATGCGAGTGCAGCACCAAGAGCGACGTGGTGTACGCGCCGGTCCCGAAGAAGCCGACGTAGCCGAACGGCAGATAGCCGGTGAAGCCGTAGAGCAAATTGAGCCCTTGCGCGAGCGCCGCGAAGGTCATCATCGAGAACAGAAGGCTGCGATTGCCGTACAGGTGCGGCGCTAGAATGAAGACGACCGCGATGACGGCGAGCGTCACGGCCGCGGGAACGATGGAACGCATCTAGGTCACGCGCACCGAACGGCCGAACAGCCCCGCCGGCCGCAGCAGCACGATGATCACCAGCAGCGCGTACGGCACGAGGTTCGACCACGACGGAAAGAACGTTTGCATGAACAGCGTGCCGACGCCGAAGACCAATCCGCCGATGATCGTGCCGAACGGATTTCCGAGCGATCCGATGATGATGATCGCAAACGACGTCGTGGTGAGTTCGTTGCCGATGTCGGGCGAGATCGAGCCGAGGAGATAGGGAACGAACACGCCGGCGATCCCGGCAAACGCGAGGCCGATGATGAACGAGAGCGCCGAGACGCGCTGCACGTCGATCCCGGTCGCAAGCGCCTCCTCGCGGCTCGCCATGATCGCGCGCGTCGCAAACCCCAAACGCGTGCGCCTGAAGTAGAGGTAGAGCGAAGCAGCGACGAGCATGCTCATCGCGGCTGCGACCCACCAGCTATCCGGGAAGCTCTGGCCGAGAACGCTGATGCTGCCCGAGCCCAGCGCGTCTTGCGGCAGCGAGCGCTGATCGGCGCCGAAGACGGCGATCAGTACCGCGTCGATCATTTGCGCAATTCCAAAGAAAAGAATGAACGAGAGCATCTCGGGATCGCGGCCTGCCTGCAAACGCGGAACGACCGCGTAATAGAGCGGTACGCCGACGATAATCGCTCCAACGATCGCGAGGGGAACGCCGTAAATCGGGTTGAGATGCAGGCGCGCGCTGATCACGAAGGCGCCATATCCGCCGAGCAGTACGAATTGACCGTGGGCGAGATTGATGATGCGCATCACGCCAAAGATCAGGTTGAGCCCGATCGCGACGAGCGCAAAGAAAATCCCGTACAGGATTCCGCCGACTAGCGCGTATTCCAGAAGGCTCATCGGCGGAATCCCGTGCGCGCGTTACTGTTTCGGCGCCGGATAGACGGCTTTGCCGGTAGCTTTATCCTGCGGGAAGACGACGATGAACTTGTTCGCGTCGCCTTCGGGCACGAGTTGAGCGACCGGAAGCAGCTCCCCGAGCTGCGCGCCGTTTTCGTTGATCTTGAACTCACCCAACAGCGTCGTCGTCTTACCCGACATGTCCATCAACGCTTGATGGAAGTCGAGCTGCGTGAACTGCGGCGCTCTCGCGAGCATATCCTGAACGATCAAGCCGTTGTTGTAGCCGGCGGCGTTGAGGAAGTTCGGAGCGGTTTTGTTGGCGTCGGTAAACGCCTTGACGAAACCGTCCGTGTTCATGCCCAGCGTGACTTGCGGATAACGGACGAGCGGGGGCGTGGGATAGGTGTAGGTGTACGCCAGCGCCTTCGCTCCAACGTTCTTGGTGATCAGCGAGGTCAGCTGGCCGGGGAAGATCGTGAACGTCATGTTGAAGTGCAGGCCGCTCGAAGCGAGATCGCGCAAGAAGGCGATGTCGTTTGGCGCGTAGCCGAACTCGAGCACGGCATCCGGATTCGTCGCCGCAATCGTGTGCAGCAGCACCGCGTAATTGGACTCGGTGGTCGGCACGCCGTTGTAATACACCGGCGTGACGCCGCCTGCGGCCAGGACCGATTTGAGCGTTTCGGCCTGCGACGCGTCGAAGTCGTTCGAGTCGTAGATGATGGCGATGCGCTTCATCTTCTGGTCGAGGATGAATCTTGCGAGCGGAATCGGCCACACGGACGAGGACGGTATGCTCACGTCGGCGAGATAGTCGGTCTTCTTGGTGAAGAAATTCGCGCCTGAACCGGTCGGGTCGATGAGCAGCATGTGGTGCTCCTCGGCGAGCGGAATCGCGACCGACGTCAGCACCGAGCCGAAATCGGCGATCAGAATGTCGACTTTATCCTGCGTGATCAGCTGGTTGTAGAGCGTCGTTGCAGTAGAGGTCGAGCTCTGGTCGTCATAGGCGATTATTTTGACGGGAATCTTCTTGTTGAACGCCTTTACGAAGACGCCGCCGTCCTTGTTGATCTGAGCTGCCCAGTACTGCAGCCCTTGGTACTGCCCTTGCGACGCGACGGCAAACGTACCGCTGCTCGCGTAGAGCGTCCCGATCTTTATTTCAGCCGGCGGTGCTGCGGCGCGCGCCGGACGCAAGACTCCGATCGCGGCAAGACCCGCGAGGAGAACGACGGCGACTGTAATCAGCCACGCAGGGCGAGAGATGGTCATCGAGCTCTTTCCTCCATTCTGCAACATCGTTCGACGCTTTAGGAACGATGCAAAAGGGGCCCTGCTAGGTGCGCCGCGCGCCCGGCGCCGGGTATCGTGGCGACGGGACGCGCGGCGCCATAAAGGCGTAAGGCGTTACGTCTTCGAGCAGACGCTCTTGCTCGTCATCGTCTTGCCTTTTTCGGTCCAGGTCGACGAGACGGTGATTTTGCCGTTACCGAAGTGCCAGAGATCTTTTTCGGCGGTCGGATCGGCGGGCCAAGCGTTGGTGAAGGTGAGCGTCGTCGCGTTGGCCGGACCGGTCGCCGTCGAGGTGCCGTAATCGCCGGGGTTGGTGTCGCCGCCCATGCTCAGATAGAGATGCTTCTTCGTGTCATACCCCCACACGAATACCGTCTTGCTCGGCGGATTTTTTCCGTAAGCACCGTTGTCGCCGGTTCCCGAAATCCAGAGATCGTTTGATTTGACGATCTCGTAGGTCGAAGTCGCGCTGCCCTTCGGGCCGGTGTACGTACAGCTCCAGTTCCCCACCAGGGCTGCGAGCGGCGTTGGGAGCGTTGCCGCGCGTGCGGCCCCGATCGCGCCGGCGGCAAGCAACGAGACGAGTACCGCCAGGGTGAAGATCGAGCGAGAAATGCTCATTTGATCCCTCCATAATAATGAAGCAGTTTGGGATCCACCCTTGCCTGAGCGGTTGTCCAACCGGCTGGGCGGCTCCCGCCTCCGGCGCACCCAGCCGTACATTTCATCTCCGCGTAATGCCGAGCTGGTATCATCGGGTCCGATTGCGCCCTGAAAACCGGAACGGAGACGTGCGTGCGCGCTGTTCGAAACATCGTCATCATCGCGGCAGTGCTTGCGATGCCGCTCGCCTTCGCTCTCGCGCGGACGACGCCGGTGCGGCCCGCTGCTTCGCTCGCGATGCTGCGAGCGCACGTAAAATACGTCTTCATCATCTATCAGGAGAATCACACCTTCGACAATTACTTCGGGACGTTCCCCGGCGCAGATAACCTCGCGACGGCGCAAGCGCAGGCGCACGGCTATCGCCAATGGGATCCGATCGGTAAGGCATGGGTGACGCCGTTTCTCATCACCGATCCCGACACCGCGGGCGCATCGCAAGCTCGCGAGGTCGTCGAAGCCAAGATGGATGCCGGCAAGATGGATCGCTTCGTTGCCGTTCAGGAGCAGACGTCGCTGAAGGATTACTCACCTGCAGGCGCGCGTAGCGTCGGGCTGATCACGATGTCTCATTACGACTGCGACACCATTCCGTACTTGTGGAAATACGCGCGCACCTTTGCGTTATACGATCACATCTTCCAAGGCATGACCGGACCGTCGACGCCGGGGAATATCGAAATCATCGCCGCGCAAGCGGGCCAGTCACAGGCCGCGCGGTTTCCAGCCGACCGCAATAACGGCGCGACCGGAACGCCGGGCGATCCGATCTACAGTGACATCGAACCCGCCTTCGGCCCTTACGAGCCGGGTAAATCGCCCAAGCGTCTTCAGCTAGATCAAAAATACGCGACGCTGATGCTGCTGCTGGGCGGCACCTCCGACGCGGGCGCCACCCAGGACACGCAAGGCGTACGGCGCGACCTTCATACGGTCGCCGATTCTGGGCGCGATGCGGTACCGTGGGGTTGGTATCAAGAGGGCTACAACGGTCCCGATGCAGCTGCCGACAAAGGATACGAGTCACATCACAACGCGCCGCAATACTTCGGATACCTTCGCAAGAACGACGTCTTCTGGAGCCACGAGCACAATCTGCGCGCGCTGCTCGCACAACTCCGCCGGGGCACCCTTCCGGCGCGCGGTGTTTTCTATATCAAGGGCGGTTCGCGCAATCAGTTCGGCTGGAAACCGGTCGACAGGGATCCGGCCGTTCAGCGAAACACGCTCGGCGACGACGATCATCCCGGCGTGACGGACTCCGATCACGAGGTCGGTGAAGCCTTCGTCGCGACGTTCGTGAACGCGATCGCGCGCAGCAAGTATTGGCACGACGCCGCAATCATCATCACGTGGGATGACGCGGGCGGTTACTACGATCACGTTCCGCCGCCGTCGTTCGAACGATGCTCCGACGGAAAACCTTGTGGTGACGGACCGCGCGTTCCGTTCATTCTGCTTTCGCCGTACGCAAAATCGGGCGCGGTGATACACGACGCCGGTGATACGTCATCGGTGGTCAAATTCGCCGAAGCGGTCTTCGGCCTGCCGCCCTTGGCGTCGCTGCCGGATGAAAAGCCGTTTTTGCCGCAAGGCCCGCGCGACGGCAATCCCGAGCTCACCAATCTCCTGGGCGGATTCGATCCCGAACGTCTTGCGGGCACAAAGCCGCCGATTCCGGCGACCGCCGCGCAGATCCCCGACCGCATCGTCAATGAAATACCGACGCCGATGAATTGCCGCTCGCTCGCTATCACGCCGGTACGACTGCCGGCGAGCGATGCGCCACCGCCGAACTTCGAAGCGCGACCGCAAAAATGATATTGACATACTTCGATACAGGGCATAATATCGAAGAATGTCGATGCAGCGCTGTTGCCCGCAGGCAAAGGTCTCGGACCGCGACTTCGAGCCGGAGGCGGTGCTGCTCAAGGCGATTGCAGACCCACACCGCCTGACCATACTCGCGACGCTCGCGCAGGCAACCGACGACGTCTGCGTTTGCGATTTCACCGGCGGGCTGCCGCTCAATCAACCGACCGTCTCGCATCATCTGCGCGTTCTACGCGACGCGCAGCTGGTGACGTCCGAGCGCCGCGGCACGTGGGTTTACTATCGCATTGCACCTGAGGCCGCCGCTCGCATACAGGGAGCGATCGGCTCGGTGTTTCGACAGAACGCTCTCGCGTGACGCTCGCCAAGCGCCTCGCCGCGGAGGGTCTTGGAACCGCACTTCTTCTCTGCGCGATCGTTGGCTCAGGCATTATGGCGCAGGCGCTTACGAAAGGAAACGCCGGACTCGCGCTGCTCGCAAATTCGCTTGCGACTGGCGGCGCGCTCGTCTGTCTCATCGCCGCGTTTGCTCCCGTGTCGGGCGCGCACTTCAACCCAGTCGTTTCACTGAGCGCCGCATTCAGCGGCGAGATCTCGTGGCGCGAGGCCGCGGCATACGGTGCGATGCAGATTGCCGGGGCGTGCGTCGGAGCCATCGCCGCAAACCTCATGTTCGGCTTGCCCGCCGTCAATCTATCCGGGCGCATTCGCAGTGGGCCCGGTCTCTGGCTCGGCGAGTTCATCGCGACGCTCGGTCTTCTGCTCGTGATTCGTCTATGCGCGCGCTATCGCGCAAGCGCGCTCCCCGTTTCGGTGGCCGCGTATATCGTCGGTGCGTACTGGTTCACGTCGTCGACGTCGTTTGCCAATCCGGCCGTCACGATCGCGCGCTCACTTTCGGATACGTTCGCCGGCATTCGCCCGGCGGACATACCGTGGTTCATCCTCGCACAATTCGCGGGCTGCGCCGCCGCCACGCTCATCACAATCTGGTTGCTTTCGCCCCCGAAGGAGCACCGGGCTCGTGAGACCCAAGGTCTTGTTCGTCTGCATCCACAATAGCGCGCGCAGTCAAATGGCCGAGGCGTTTTTGAAACAGCTCGCTGGGGATAGGTTCGACGTCTACAGCGCGGGCATCACTGCGGGAGCGCTGAACCCCTACGTTGTTGCCGCGATGAAAGAGATCGGCTACAACATCGAGGCGAACGTCACGAAAACCGTGTTCGATCGCGCGATTGCGGAGAACGAGTACGAGTACGTCATAACGGTGTGCGAGGAGTCCGATGCGCAGCCGTGCCCGATCTTCCCGACGAGGGGCGTGAGGCTCAACTGGCATTTCGCGGATCCTTCACAGTTCAAAGGATCGGGTGATGAGATCATCGCGCGCGTGCGCGACGTGCGCGATCAAATCAAAGCGCAGGTCGAACGCTGGTGCTCCACGATTTCGAACCGTTAGCGTCAAGCGGCCGACCGCTAGGCGCTAGGGTACGTAAGGTGCAGCGCGGAAGCTCGTCTCCCACAGGGAGGTCTTTGCATGCGTACGATTCGGGGCCGCGCGATGAATTTTTTTCTCTTGTACGCGCTGGTTCTGTCGGCGTGCGGCGGCGGCGGGGGCGCGCAGCCGGCGGGCGTGTCCGTTGCGCCGACAACGAAGAGTTCCGGCACGCCGCAATCGCCGACGCCGAGCGCGTCGTCGACGCCCGCGCAAACACCGACGCCCTCCGGATCGACGCTTGAAAACTGGCCGATGTTCGGCCACGATCCCGCACGCAGCGGCGTCGATACCGGCGACACGATTCTCACGACGAGCAACGTGTCGAAGCTCGTCGCGAAGTGGCAGATCGCGCTCGGGCAGGTTGCCGATTCGACGCCGATCTTGCTGGCCAACGTCTCGGTCCAAGGCGCCACGACTCAAGTGCTCTACATAACCGCGAAGAACGGCGAAACGTTTGCCGTCAACGCGAGCAGCGGCAAGGTTTTGTGGACGTATCAGACGAGCGGAACGAGCCCCACCCAATCGACGCCGGTCGCCGATCCGTCGGGCACGTCGATCTACGTTCCGGGTATCGACGGCAAAATTCACAAGCTCAATGCTGCAACCGGCGCGGAGATCACGGGAAGCGGATTTCCCGCGACGCTCACGCCGATTCCGAGCACCGAGAAGGACGCGTCGTCGCTGAATCTGGCCAATGGTTACCTCTACGCGACCACGTCGGGGTATTACGGCGATGCGCCGTATTACGACGGCCACGTGATCGCCGTCGATTTGAGCAGCGGGGCGGAGACGATATTCAATTCGCTTTGCAGCAATATCACGACGTTCGTAACGTCGTCGTCGACGTGCTCGAACGGCGATTCGGGTATTTGGGCGCGCGGGGGCGCGGTTGTCGATCCCGATCCGGCCATGAACGGCGCGGTATTCGTGGCGACCGGCAATGGTCTTTACGACGGCGTCACCAACTTTGGCGACTCGGTCCTCTCGCTCACCTCGAATCTCTCGCTGATCAGCTGGTACACGCCAAGCGATTATACGACCCTGCAAGACGACGACACCGATCTCGGGTCGACTTCGCCGACGCTCTTGCCGCGCCAGAGCACGAGCACGACGCCGCTCATGTTGGTTCAGGGCGGCAAAGACTCGATCTTACGCTTGCTCAATCGCAACTCGCTGCCGGGCGTCTCCGGCGAATTACAAACGATAAATCTTCCCGACCGCTTGTACGCAACGCCGGCAGTGTGGACGTCGACGTCCGGCACGACGTGGATCTTTTTCGGTCTTCCGAGCCAGATCGACGGCTACGAACTCGAGACGAACGGGAGCGGCGTCAGCAGCCTCGTGCCGGGCTGGACCGCGAGCGACGGGACGACGAGCGGCGAAGGCACCTCGCCCGTCGTGAGCAACGGGATCGTCTTCGTGGCCATGGACGGCGCGATCTACGCGCTCGCGGCGACCACCGGCACCGAATTGTGGAGCAGCACGAATAGCGGCGTCGGAAAGACCATCGGACCCGTACATTGGCAAAGCCCGATCGTGGTAAACGGCTGGGTCTACTGCGCCGACCAGAACGGTAATCTCACGGCATTCGGTCTGCCGTAATACTTGACTTTGGCAACTATTTCCACGATGATAGGACGACGATGCAGCCGGCCGTCGAGCGGGTCCGCCGCTTCAATCGTTTTTACACGCGCACGATCGGCGCGCTCCGCTCTCACTATCTCGACAGCCCGTTCTCGCTGACGGAGAACCGCGTGCTCTTCGAACTCGCGCACCGCGACGGTCTCGTTGCGAGCGACCTGGTGCGCGAACTCGGCCTCGATGCCGGCTACGTGAGCCGGATGCTCAAGAACTTCGCGGCGCGCGGCCTCGTCCGCCGCAAGCGCGCTCGTGAGGACGCGCGGCGCAGCGTGCTCACCCTCAGCGCGAAGGGTCGCGCGACGTTCGCACCGATCGAACGCCGGCAGATCGACGAAGTCGCGGCGCTGCTTCAGCCGCTCGCCGGACCGGATCGCGAGCGCGTGACGGCCGCGATGGCGACGATCGAAGAACTCCTGTGCAACGAGGCATCGCTCGACGCGCGCGACTACACGCTGCGCGTCGGCTGGAATCCCGGCGATCTCGGCTGGGTCATCGCGCAGCACGGATCATTCTACGCAACGGCGTTCGGATGGGATCGCACGTTCGAGGGGCACACCGCGGGGGTTTGCGCGAAGTTCGCGCGCGATTTCGATCCGGAACGCGAACGCTGCTGGTTCGCCGAGCGCGACGGCGAGCGACTGGGCTGCGTCTTCGTCGTGAAGCGCACGGAGGCGACCGCGCAACTGCGCATGCTCATGGTCGACGCGAAGGCGCGCGGCCTCGGCATCGGGAGCCGCCTGGTGGACGAGTGCATTACGTTTGCGCGAGCGCGCGGCTACAAGAAGATGATGCTCTGGACCGTGAGTATCTTGAAACCCGCCATCCGCATCTACGAAGCAGCCGGCTTCAAGCTCGTGAAATCAACCCCGAATCACGAATTCGGCGTCGATCTCGTCGACCAAATTTGGGAGCTACGGCTGCACTAGAGCGGCGAGGGGCCTTCCCAATGGCTTCCGTCCGCGAACTCCACGGCGTGGACGTAGCATTCATTGATGGGTCCAAGGCGCTCTCGAAGGTCCGGCGGACGAGCTATGAACGCGAACCGATGAGCGGGCACGCCCGATATGAACGGCCCGGAGACATTGTATTCGACTTGCGTGCCATTCTTGGGGTCATTGCTCCCCAGTCCATCCGTTGCGACAATTATGTAAACCGTGTCGGCGATGCGCCTATCATGATTCACTATGTCAGCCTCGAACCTAACGCTAGAGCCGTTGACTTCGCGGACGTTGCAGTTCGCAATACGGACGGGTGAAAACGCACAGCCTGAAAGACCGGCTGCAATTGCAGCACCGAGCACCAGGCATCGGTAAAGCGCTGTTGATTCCCGGGATTGCATTTCGCTACCCACTCCGGCTCACAATAAACCTAGGCCTGGGTTTTGTTCAAGCGTCAGCCAGCCCGGGTTGACAAGATCCCCAATATTATCTATTATGTCGACAATATGGCGAAGGGCGAGTACCTTGGTGAGTTCGAGCATATCGTTCTACTGACGATTCTCCGTCTTGGCGACGGCGCATATGGTGCGATGATTCGCGCCGAAATCGAGCGCGTAACCGGCCGCTCTCCGGCGATCGGTACGGTCCACGCCACACTCGAACGTCTTGAACGTAAGCGATTGGTTGCGTCTTGGATCGGCGAACCGACCGCAGAACGCGGCGGCAAAGCGAAGCGCCACTTCAAGATTGAGGCCGATGGCGTTTCGGCGCTTAAGAACGCACGCAAGACGCTCGATCAGCTTCACGCGGGCGTTTCGCTACGGAGCGCTATCGCTTGAGGCCGCCTTCCCTCGCTCAGGCGCTCATCGCCGCAGCGGCACCGTCAAACGACTACGAGATCGTTGCCGGCGACTTGCACGAGGAATATCTTCGCATCGGGCATTTGAGCGGCGCGAGGGCGGCGAACCGCTGGTATTGGGCGCAAACGCTGCTTTCGATACCATCTCTGCTCTCATACTCTAGATCGGACAAATCAGCGCTGCGTCAGGTCGGAGTAGCGCTCGTTGCGCTCGCCGTCCTGCTTGCGATGCTCACCGTCCTTACGTTGGTCGATGCGACATACCGCACGCTATTCGGCGATGCGCATGGGAGCCAACAGTGGGCGTGGTTCTGCATCAACTACGCAAACGTGGTGATTTTCGGCGCAATTCTTGCGCGACTCGTGCGTAGCGACGGCTTGCGCACCACGTTTTGCGCTTCGTTATTTCTCGTTCTCTGCTTCGTTGTTCCCGCCATCGCAGGGCACCCCGGTTCTCAAGCACCGCTCGCAGCATGGCTTTACCTCTTGGGAGCTATCCCGGCAATGTGTATCGGCGCCGCTATCTATCAGATCGTCGTCCGCAGCACGGCCACATAACCTAAACTTTCGTGAAGGAGCCCGCGTGAACGCATTTCGGTGCTTATTTCGTGCTGCCATAATCGGCGCAATCGTCTCGACGCAAATCGCCGCAGCCCAGCCGCACAAGCCTCCGCCGTACAATCTCAATTTGTATCTTCAACCTCAACGCTTGGTCGACATCGGTGGACGCCGCCTGAATATCATTTGTACGGGAACAGGGTCGCCAACGGTGATCCTAGAGGCGGGACTTCTCGCCGATTCGACTGCCTGGCGCTTAGTGCAGCCGGCCATTTCGCGAACCACGAGGGTCTGCTCATATGATCGGGCCGGGCTCGGTTTCAGCGATCCCACCGGTCCTCCGCGGGACGCAGCGGCAATAGTCCGAGACTTGCACGCTCTTCTGGCAAATGCTGGAGTCGCGCCGCCTTATGTACTTGTTGGATGGTCAAGCGGCGGGCTATACACGCGACTCTATCAGTACCGTTATCCTCGCGAGGTCGTTGGTCTTGTCGAGGTCGATCCGGACTCGGAGTTTGAACCTGACGACTACGACGCAAAAATCGTCACGACCATCATGCATAAACCGCAACAATGGTACGATACGCAGATACGCGATTGGTATAAACAGTACGATAATTGCGCTCTGAACGTGTCGCGAGGGACGTGCGACTTCTTTCCGGGTGGCCTTGCCGCGTATCACCAGCGCCTACGTGCCGCCGGTTGCCCGGCGGTTTCACGAGCCGCGTGTGCCATTGCGGAAATTCGGGGAGAGCATATGAACCGAGCCTCGTTTTGGAAAGACGAAGACCTAGAGCTCAAGGCTTCGCAAATAAGCGCAGCCGAGGTCCGCGCGGCAGAGCGCCCGTACGGTAAACTCCCGCTCATCGTTCTTACCGATTCCGAAAACGGCGACATCGACGGCGATGGCCCAATTACGGTTGCCGCTCAGCGCGCGGAATGGGTTGCGAAGAACAAGGCCGAGGAACACATTGCTAGATTATCCGCCGTGGGTGCGCATTTCGTCGTCGCGGGCTCGAGCCACGCGATTCAATTGGACCATCCGGCCGTCGTTATATCCGCCGTCGACGAAGTCATCGACCAAGCGCGGTACAGATAAGATGCGTCGATGCGCCGGCCTGCACGTTAAACGGTCGCGGCCTTACTTTACGGGAATTGCTAGAACCGTCATGTTCTGATACGCTCCATAACGTGCGCGCACTTGTTGTAGAAAAAGCGGGCGGCGACTTTCGCGTTGTCGAGCCGGCGTCGATGCGTTTCGCGCTGGTGATGCGGTCTACGGCATGACGGGCGGCGTGGGCGGAGTGCCCGGCTCGCTTGCCGAGTTTGCGGTGGTCGACGGGAAGGGTTGGTCGATCGCGCGCGCGTGCATGCCGGGATGCGCGTTCTCGTTCACGCCGGCGCGTCGGTATTCGCAACAGCGCGCGCCGCGAACGCCGCGTACGTGCGATCGATCGGCGCGACACCAATCGATTACACGACGACGAGCGTAGGCGCGTATGTTGCAGAACACACGGGCGGTGACGGGTTCGACCTGGTGTACGACACGGTCGGCGGCACAACGCTCGATGCATCGTTTGCAGCGGTCGCGCGCTTCGGTCACGTTGTGAGTTGTCTCGGATGGGGCACGCACGCGCTGGCCCCGCTTTCGTTCAAAGCCGGCACGTACTCCGGCGTCTTTACGCTACTGCCGCTCCTCACGGGAATCGGACGGGAGCGGCACGGCGAGATTCTCCGTGAAGCCGCAACGTTGGTCGAACGCGGCGAGTTGACTCCGCGCATCGATCCGCGAGAGTTCGCATTGATGGATGCCGCCGATGCGCACGCCGCGCTTACCTCGGGCGAAGCTCAGGGAAAGATCGTCGTGTCGGTCGGTTAAGGGCCGCCGCGACCGTGTCGATTTTCGCCTCCCTCGCTCGACGTGTAGGTAGATCAAGGTCCAACGAAAAGGAGACTCGATGCGATTCTTAGTGATGGTCAAAGCGACCAAAGAGAGCGAGGCCGGCGCACTGCCCACCGCCGGCGAGCTCGCGCGGATGGGGGCATTCAATGAAACCCTCGCACGCGACGGCGTGCTGCTCGCGGCCGAGGGGCTGCAGCCCAGCGTGAAGGGCGCGCGGATCAGCTACGCCGGCGGTAAGCCGACCGTGACCGACGGTCCCTTCACCGAAACGAAGGAACTGGTCGCCGGTTTTTGGATTCTCCAGGCGCGATCGAAGGAGGAGCTCATCGAGCGCCTCTCGCGTTGCCCGTTTGAACGCGGCGAACAGATCGAAATCCGTCAACTATTCGAGCCCGAAGACCTAGCGGGGATTGCATGATGCGCGTCATTTCGATTTACACGCGCGAGCCGTGGGGTTCGCAGCCGCCCGATCCCAAGATGATCGCGAACATGCAGAGCCTGATCCAAGAGATGATGGCCGCGGGCATTCTCATCGACACCGGCGGCATCGCCCCGACCGGCGTGAGCTTGCGCGTGCGCAGCGGCGGTAGCGGCCCGCTCTCCGTCACCGATGGGCCGTTTACCGAGAGCAAAGAGATCGTCGGCGGCTACGCCCTGCTCAACGTGCGAGACCGCGATCACCTGCTGCAAGTCATACAACGCTTTCTCGACTGCGCGGGCGGCGGAACGTGCACGGTTCACGAGCTCGAGGAGATGCCCGGAACGAACACCCGCAAGTGAACTCGACGGTCGAAGCAGTCTGGGGGATCGAGTCCCCCAGACTGATCGCCGCGCTGACGCGCGTCGTTCGCGATGTCGGTCTCGCCGAAGAACTCGCGCAGGATGCCTTCGTGGCGGCGCTCGTGCAATGGCCGCAGGAAGGCGTTCCGCGCAATCCGGGTGCGTGGCTGATGTCCGTCGCGAAACGGCGCGCGATCGATCGCTTCCGCCGCGAAAAAACGCTCGAGCGCAAGCACGAAGAGATCGGGCGCGAGGCCGCTGCATCCCTGGAATACGAACCGGACTTCGCCGCGCTCGAGGAAGAGGTGCCCGACGATCTCTTGCGCTTGATGTTCATTGCTTGCCACCCGGTGCTCTCGAAGGAAGCGCGCGTCGCGTTGACGCTGCGCCTACTGGGCGGCCTCACCACGCCCGAGATCGCACGCGCATTCCTGACCTCCGAAGCGACGGTCGCGCAGCGCATCGTGCGCGCCAAACGCACCCTCTCCGAAGCGCATGTGCCGTTCGAGGTTCCCGACGCGGCTGAACGCGCGCAGCGGCTTGGCGCCGTGCTCGAAGTAATCTACCTCGTTTTCAACGAGGGCTACTCCGCATCGGCCGGCGAGGACATCGTGCGGCCGCCGCTCGCACAGGAAGCGATGCGCCTCGGCCGCATGCTCGCCGAGCTCGCGCCGCATGAATCCGAAGTGCACGGGCTCGCGGCATTAATGCAGATCCAGGCCTCGCGCATGAAGGCGCGCGTCGGGCCGTCCGGCGAGCACATCCTCTTGCTCGATCAAGATCGCGGCCGGTGGGATCACCTATTGATCGCGCGCGGTCTGGCCGCGCTCGAACGCGCGGAACGCCTTGGTGCTTCACTCGGTCCGTACACGCTGCAGGCTGCGATCGCCGCGTGTCACGCGCGGGCGCGAACCGCGCAGGAAACCGATTGGGAACGCATTGCGGCGCTTTATGACGCGCTCGCCCAACTCGCGCCCACACCGGTCGTCGAGCTGAACCGGGCGGTCGCGATCGGCATGGCCTTCGGTCCTGCGGCCGGACTCGAATTGGTCGACGCGCTCACGAACGAGCCGGCGCTTCGCTCCTATCATCTTCTGCCCAGCGTTCGGGGCGATCTGCTCGAAAAGCTCCGGCGATTCAGCGAAGCCGCAGATGCGTTCGAGCGCGCCGCCTCGCTCGCGCAGAACACACGCGATCGAGAATTCTTGCTGCAGCGAGCGGCCCGCTGTCGATTTTGATCAACCTCGGAAGAGGCTTTTTCAAGAAAGCTCGCCGGCTGCCGGAGCAAGACTCCAATCGAGGGCGAAATCCGCCACCTGCTCCCAGCCTGCCTCGCCGCACGTGTAGTGATCGCGCCCGGGGAAAACCTTGTGGGCGGCGATTGCCGACGAATGCTCGGCGCATTTTTTGAAGTTCTGCTCTTGCACGGCCGGCGGCAGAATATGATCGCTTCCGCCGGAGACGAAGAGCAGCGGCGCGCGATCTCCATTTGTGAAGTCGAACGTCAGCGCGGGGTCGTGCGTAAAGTTCATAAACCCGCCCTCAAACAGAATGCGAGCGGGTGTCGGCGCAGCATAACGCTCGTACGCGGCACGCGATTGTTCTTCGCTCAGCGTGTTCGTGAAGGCATAGTGAAACTGCTTCTCGGTCAACGGTACCGCGCGGTGGCGATTCTCGGGATTGATGAGCACCGGCAGCGTCGAACGGATCTCCGAGAACGGCATCGCCGTGACCCCACGCACGCCGGCGCCGTCGAGGGATACGCCGGCCGCCCCGAGTCCGTTTCCGACGAGCATTTGCGCAAACGTTCCGCCGAACGAGTGCCCCATGATGATCGGCGGGCTCTCGAGTTCGCGGATGATGAGGGTCAGGTGATCCATCACGTCTTGAACGCCGACGTGTGCAATCGCGGACGCGTCCTCGCGCAGCGCGGCGACGCCGGCCTCGCCGGGTTCGATGCCGGGATAGCCGGGTGTCAAGACGCGAAAACCTCGCGCTTCGTAGCGGGTCACCCAATGCTCCCAGGCCAGCGGCGTCATCCACAGCCCGTGGATGAGTACGATCGTATTTGGAGTCTTCATATCGCCTATGCTCCCCTTTCCGCGCCGCGGCGCAATGGTCGCCTGCCTAATAATAGCAGGCTCTCATTGTGCCCGGGCACAACGAAATCGTCAAACGTAGTAGCTAAGAAGGTGCCGATGCCAGAGGAAAGCGAGATCGAACGACTCATACGCCGGGCTACCGCAGACATCGAGCCGATCTTTGCTCGCATCGTCGCCGCGCTTCGGGCCGATGTGCCCGGCAGCTGAGGAGAGCCGTTGCGCTGTTGCGCCGAAGCATGGGCACATGGAGAGTGGACTCGCAGTTACGATCGCCTCTTCTTTGCGGCGAAGTCGCGCTCGGAATTTGATTTCGTACTTGCACTAGTTCATCACGAATCGGATTCTCACGCCGACCCGTTTGAAACGACTAAGACGACGTTTCGCGAAATTCACAGGTTGCACGCGAAGGCCGACGACTACGTTGCCGAGGTCTCACTTTCGCTGTGGCTTTATGGTCACGTCATAGAGGCCTCCTATCCGTATCAAATCGTTGCCGACATGACCTCAATTGCGGCTGGGAAGCCGCATCGACTCCCAATCTTCACGAGGACGCGGACGGACGCGAAATATCCCCCGGGTTGAAAATAACGCAAATCGAGGAGATCGCGAGACCCATCGGCCTAAAACCCCGGATAAAGCCGCTGAGAGCCTCATGGAATGCCAACCTTAGGAACGCCGTGTTCCACTCAAACTACGCAATCATCGGAAGCGACCTCTATCTCCCGGAGGAACATCAAACGATTTCCGTGGAGGACGCAATGAAGCGGGCGAATCGCGCATTGGCGGCGTTTGAGGCGTTTGTTACCATCCTCGATTTGAACCGTTCGCACTACACGGAGCCTGTCGAAGTCGAGACCACCCTCTCGTGGGCGCGCACGCCGGGAGAAAAGGCTACAGTGGTTGTACGGGCGGGTTACGGCGCGGTTGCCGTCCACGACACGGTCGACGATTGCGGCGTGAAGTCACCTGTCATTCTCGGGAGGATGACTGCTGAGGAACTGGACCTTGTCCGGAAAGGTATCTTCCTCTTGCCTGCGGCCGATAAGAGCTGGTAGAACGGCCCCCGTCGACTGGGAGCCCGGCAGACCGTTGCAACCGTTTTGCAACCGCGCACTCACAAGCAAA